>CANAZY010000005.1 GCA_947365805.1 uncultured Clostridium sp.
GGTAATTATGAATTAATGGGATTACATGAACAAGGCAATCTTTATAATTTAAATACAAATATATTAGAAAAACATGGATAGTATTAAACCTATGCAAAGATCATTTTAAATTAAGAGAGAAAATTGGATACAAAGATTATCTAAAAAACAGCAAATAAAACTTTAAATTTAAAATTGTAAAAACTTTATAATTAGATTTTGAATTTTCATTTTGTGCAAAGTTAATTTATAATATAACTTTTTAAAAAACGAACATTTGTTGTAATTTGCTTTTTATATACAATTAATAATTTTATAAGAATATTTTTAGAGTTATTATTAGAATTTGTAATATATATACTAATAAAATATTTTATATTTACGAAGCTCTAAAATCGTTTTTAAGACATTTTTATATTTAATCCATAAAATTACATATCTAATATTGCATGGATATTCTTAATATAGTATTCATCTAATACAAATTTACTAAAAAGCTGATTATAAGTAGTTTTATTAAAGTAACTGAAAAAGTGTAAAAAAGCGAAGCACGAGAATCGATTTTAAGGCGTTTTTAAAAATCAGACATATAGTTTGTTGTCTATAAAATCAGGCAAAATGTTAAAATATAAGCATTTAAGAATTTTTGATAAAATAATCTAAAGTTATATAAATTTTTTTAAAATTATGAGGTTACAATAATGAAAAAAATCCAACCAGGAATAATCAAAAATAATGAAGCTCTAAAATCAATTTTAAGGCGATTTAATTAAAAAGTAGTTAGTTAATAATAGGTTGAAATAGGCTTTATTAAAGGAATAGCAGAATTTCAAGAGTAGGACTATATTCGTATGGTTCTATTTTTGAGCCTATCTCTATTTGCACAAAACTTTGATTTTGCGCAAAGTTGTTTCTGATGATTTTATGATATATGTTGTTATACTATTTTTTATTATTTTAATAATTGTATTAGAAAAATTAATTGATTATAAAAATCCCAATATTACCGCTTCAAAAAACAATGTAGAATTTAATAATTTCATTAAAAAAGATTATATTATGACGAAAACAGAATTACTATTTTATAGAGAATTAAAAAAGATAACCGACAAATTAGACCTCTCTATCTTCCCTCAAGTTGATTTAGAAAGAATTATTAACGTAAAAGACAATAATAATACAGATAGAAATAGAATTAAGTCAAGAACAATTGATTTTACAATTGTTAATAATATAAATTGTAAAATAATTTGTTGTATAGAATTAGATGATTATACTCACAATTACAAAAATAGAATTCAACGAGACAATTTTATAAACGAACTATTTTCTTCCGTTGATATAAAACTTTATAGAATTAAAGTTGGAAATTATAATATGGAAGAAATACAGAAAAAAATTGAAGAGAGCTTATAATAAGCTCTCTTCTCTCTTTATTTAAATTGTCTCAAGAAAAATTCCATTCTTACTAGGAAATCTGCATTTGTTTTTGTGGATGTTAGTTGTCCAATTAATTGTTCTGTTACTTCTGCAACTGTCATGGTTGATAATGCTTTTCTTAATGCAAATACGGTTTCTAATTCTTTTGGATCTAATAGTAAATCTTCACGTCTTGTTCCAGATTTATTAATGTCGATTGCTGGGAAAATACGTTTTTCGGATAATGAACGGTCTAAGTGTACTTCCATGTTACCTGTTCCTTTAAATTCTTCAAAGATAACCTCGTCCATTCTACTTCCTGTTTCAATTAATGCAGATGCTAAAATAGTTAAACTTCCCCCATTTTCTATATTTCTTGCTGCTCCAAAGAATTTTTTTGGTTTATGTAATGCGCTTGGGTCAAATCCTCCAGATAATGTTCTTCCAGATGATGGAATTACTAAGTTATATGCCCTTGCAAGTCTTGTAATACTATCTAATAAAATAACAACATCTTTCTTTTGTTCTGTTAACCTTTTAGCACGTTCTAATACCATTTCTGCAACTTTTACATGATGTTCTGGTAATTCATCAAAGGTAGAATAAATAACTTCTCCTTGAATGGAACGTTTCATATCGGTTACTTCTTCAGGTCTTTCATCAATTAATAATACAATTAGTTCTACTTCTGGATTGTTTTGACTAATACTATTTGCTATTTTCTTTAATAAGGTTGTTTTACCAACTTTTGGTGGTGCAACAATCATTCCTCTTTGTCCTTTTCCAATTGGCGAAATTAAATCAATTAGACGCATTGCATATTCGTTTGGTGTTGTTTCTAAACGAATTCTTTCTTGTGGATAGATTGGAACTAAATCGTCAAATCTTGTCCTTCTATATGCATTTTCAGGTGCTTCTCCATTTACTTCTCCTACAAAAATAAGAGCTGGAAACTTTTCACCTTCTTTTGGTAAACGTGAAATGCCTTTTATTCTATCTCCTGTATCTAATTTAAATCTTCTAATTTGTATTGGAGAAATGTAGATATCGTTTGGTGTAGATAAATAGTTGTCACCCCTTAAAAATCCATATCCATCTGGTAAAACTTCTAAAATTCCTTCAACGATTTGATCATCCTCATTTGTAACTTTATATGAAGAATCGTCTACTTTTTTATATTCGCTTGTAGATTCACTAGCTAAAGTAGTTGTGCTTTTGGTCTCTTTCAAAATTTCAACCAATTCATCTTTTTTATATTTTGAGATATTTTTGATTTCTCTTTCTTTTGCAATTTCTTTTAATTCTGTAAGTGACATATTTTCATAATCCATATATGGTTCCTCCCTTTTTTTGGTTACTCCTAATTAAATTATATTGTATCATATAATTTGGAATAACACTAGTAATTTTATATTTAATTTTGTTATTTTTTGGAAAAAATAAGAATGAATGTTAATCGAATAAATAGTTGTTTAGTAGAAAACATAATCCATAAAGCATAAAGCCCTATGGATTATTGGCTAATATCTATATATACTCTTTCATTAGGTAAATACATATCTAATTTTTCACGAGCTAGTTGTTCAATATACTCTGGTGAACTAATATTTTCTTTTGTTGCTAATAAACTTCTATGATGTTCTTCTTGTGCTTCAATTTTTTCTTGTAAAGCTAATTTTTCATTACTATATGCATTTAATGATTTTTGCTGATCAATAAATGTAATAGATACATATAGTAAAATTGCAAGAATAAAAAGTTTTTTCACTAATTTTTTTATTTTCATCTGTAAATTACTCTCCAATTTTATCAAATAAAGTATAAAATCCCTTACGGAAATCCTTCTTTTTATATTTTTCTACATAAACTTTAAAAATCCTTCTTATTTATTGTGTTTTTTGTTGTTTTTTCCAGATTTTTTGAAAATTTCCTAATTTGAATTTGTTTTTTGCAAAAAAGGTTCGTATATTGATACATATAAAAGAAATTGGTCGAAATAATAATTTTCGTATGCCATGAAAAATGATTTTTAATGGGTATATGAAAATGGTTAGTATTTTGGATATGATTGTTTTTAAAAATGTAATAACTGTAACACTAATTTTTATAAAAAACTTACTAATTGTTAATATGTAAAGCAGAATTCCTAGTATAATTCCTAAAAATATGTAAAAACGAATTTCTCCGATTATTATAATAGAAAATAAAATAAAGTGTTACAATACCTGCTATTACCCAAAAAAGAATATCTTCTATGTAAGTAATTAAATCGGATGTTTTAAAAGATTTGCGAAGGATTCGAAAACAATCAAATAAAATCCCAATAAGAATCCCATTTATAATAAAAACAATAAATATATAAGCTTGATTTGCCAATACTCTTCACCCTATTTTCTATTTAAAAATCTTACCTAAAAAACTACCTGTTTTTTTATCGATATCTTTTTCGCTATACCCCATATTATAGATATCTCCTTCAACAACGACTTCTGATGTATCAATACTAAGTTTGTTTATTCTTAAATCTTCTCCCTTTATGGTTAATAATCCAAGCTCTGTTTCGATAATAACAATTTGGTCATCAAAGCTTAGTACATCAAGAACACCTGAAACACTTAGCTTTCCTCTATTTTCTAATACAAGATTTTGTACAATATTGTTTGTCATTCCTTTTCTTTCCTCTAGTGTCATACTTACTCCCCCATTTCTATTTATTACAGTCTAAATTATATATATTCACAACTTGGACCTGCTAGAACTAATTTGATTTGAAATTTACAAAAAGGACACAAAGAAGCTTAAAGTCCTTATCAACTTCTACAATAAAATTGTAAATTTTTGATTATCTCACATAAAAGAGACTGTTTTTAAAGTAAAACAGTCTCTTTTATAAATTTATCATGTATAGCATTTAATGCTGTTTCTGCAACATTGCTATTTACTAAAACTGAAATTTTGATTTCAGATGTGCTTATCATGTGCATATTTATATTGTTTTCATATAAAACTTCAAATAATGTAGCAGCAACTCCTGGGTTGTTTGCAATTCCAATTCCTACGATGGATACTTTAGACATACCTTTTGATGATTTAATTTCTTCTATATCAAATTCACTTGCATGTTCATGCAAAATAGCTAATGCTTCTTCTAAATCGCTTTCTTTTACGGTAAATGAGATATCTTTAGAAATGTGTTCTCCAAAGGCTTGAACAATAATATCAACATTGATATTATGATTTGCAAGTAAGCAAAATACTTTGTAAATTCTACCAATTTTATTGGTTTTACCGATTAATGTAATTCTTGCAATATGGTCTTCTTTTGCAACTCCGCTAATACATAGATTTTCCATAGATTTGCAAGATGTTACAAGGGTTCCTCTACTTTCTTCTTCAAAAGTGGATTTTACATAAATAGGAATATCATACTTCTTTCCAATTTCGACACATCGATTGTGTAATACTTTTGCACCAAGGCTTGCAAGTTCTAACATTTCATCATAAGAAATGGTTTCAATTTTAGAAACATTTTTTACAACTCTTGGGTCAGCTGAAAAAATACCATCTACATCTGTATAGATATCACATCTTTCAGCTTTTAAGGCTGCAGCTAAGGCTACTGCTGTTGTATCTGAACCTCCCCTACCTAATGTTGTTATATTTAAATTGTCATCGACTCCTTGGAAACCTGCAACAACTACAATTTTCCTTTTTCTTAACTCTTGTTCAATTCGGTCAGTTGCAATTTCTTTAATTCTAGCATTTCCATGCATGTGATTGGTAAGAATTGGGATTTGCCATCCAGTGTAAGATATGGCATCATACCCCATCTTTTGTAAACACATACACAATTTTGCAATTGTGATTTGTTCTCCTATTGATACTAATACATCATGCTCTCGTTTGCTTGGTGAATTTGTAATTTCCGCTTCTTCTTCAATCAATTTATCTGTTGTTTTTCCGTTGTGCGGATACAACGACTACTACATCATTTTCTTTTTCATATTCTTTTATAATATGACGACAAACACGAAATAATTTGTCTGTGTCTGCTACAGAACTCCCTCCAAATTTTTGTACAATAATTGCCATTTAAGGCACCTCTTTTTTTCTTAAAGTGCGAATGATATTTAAGTTTAAACATCACTATACTATATAGTATATTAATTGGTTTTGTAAAAGTTTCTTTTTATTTTAGGAATTTAATGTCATTTTTAAATAACTTTCAATAAATTCATTAATTTCTCCATCCATGATAGCTGTAATATTTCCTGTTTCATAATTGGTTCTATGGTCTTTTACTAATGTATAGGGACAAAATACATAAGAGCGAATTTGGTTTCCCCATGCAATTTCTTTTTGTTCTCCTTTTAAATCTGAAATCTCTTCTTTGTGTTCTTTTTCTTTTAAATCTAATAATTTTGATTTTAGCATTTTCATTGCTGTTTCTTTATTTTGAATTTGAGAACGTTCGGTTTGGCAGGAAACTACGGTGTTTGTTGGTATGTGAGTAATACGAACTGCTGAATCTGTTTTATTAATATGTTGCCCACCTGCTCCGTGAAGCACGGTATGTATCGATTCTTAAATCATCTAGATTAATTTCAATATTAATGTCATCTGTAATCTCTGGTAATACTTCAACCGATGCAAACGAAGTATGTCTTCTTCCTCCTGCATCAAATGGAGAAATACGAACTAGTCTATGCACACCAATTTCTGCTTTTAAATAGCCATAGGCATTGTCGCCACTTACTAAAAAAGTAACACTTTTAATGCCTGCTTCATCTCCTTCTAAGTAATCTAGTTCTTTTACCCCATATCCATTAGCATTTGCCCATCTTGTATACATACGATAAAGCATTTCTGCCCAATCTTGAGATTCTGTCCCCCCTGCTCCAGGATGCAAAGTTACGATTGCATTATTGCTATCATATTTTCCGTGATAGCAATGTCTCAATTTCAAACTTTTCTAATTCATGTTCTAGTCCTTTTGTATTCTTCAAAAGCTCTTTCACTAATTCAACATCTTCTTCTAACAAAAGTAAATCATTTAACTCTTCTAAATTCGTTAGTTCTTCTTTTATTTTTACAAATTTCGTATGCTTATTTTTTAACAATTTCATTTCTTGCAATACAACACTAGAAGTTTTACTATCATTCCAAAATCCTTCTTGCATCGTACATTTTTCTAACTGCCCTATTCTATCTTCTATCTTGCTTAAGTCAAAGAGACTCACCTATACTTTCTACTCTTTTTCCTAAATCAGATAATTGTCGTTTATTTTCTTCTAATTCTATCACGTCTATCAACTCCAATCATTGGCTCTATTGTATATTAGTTTTTAGATATTGTCAAATGGAAATGGACACTAGCTAAAAGAATAACTCTTTTGCTAGTGTCCATTAGAACATGTTACTTTAAAACCTTGTAATTACTTGCAAAAAATTGAGGTGTATATGCCTTAGGACAACCAACCATGTTTCCACTTTTATCCTCTGTAATAACAACAACTGCATTACCATCGATTTTTGCTAAATGCTTTACTTGTAGTCCATTTAGAATTTCTAAACATCTGTCTAAATTTTCATCTTCCCATGATGCAAATCCATCATATCGAGTTATATCAGGTAGAAGTTCAACTTCTCGATATTCTTCTGAAGACAAGAGTAATCTCAATTTAGACATAGTTTTTTCTTCCACCTGTCCACTTGTTATATTATATTCTATAACAAGTGGATACAAGATGAAACGTCCTATCAAGCAAAGACTGATAAATCCAAACGACGGTGCTACTAACGATCCTTTTGGTGTATAAGCAAGTAAAACTGTTACTATCACCGTTAAGATTAAGGATACAACAAGCATTGTAGTTAATTGCTTAACACCTAGTTGTTTAAATTTCCGACTCAATTTTTTCAACATGTCTTTTCCTCCTTAATGCATATAAACTTGTTGTTTGTGACTTAATTATTATATAGCATTATGTTACTTATGTCAATTAAATGGTTTAAATATTTTTAACGGTCAGGCACTTTTTATTTTTTAAAACATATAATCTCTTGTATAGTGATTTTTTTGGAGGTGCTTTAATATGCTTGCCCTTACTCTATCAGGTTTTTTAGCCTTTTTAAAAAGTGCAATTTTTGTTGTTGGATACATACAAAGTAGTAATTTATTTCCAGAGCCTTTATCAAGCGAGGAAGAAAAAAACTGTATTGAACGAATGCAAAATGGAGATGAAGAAGCTCGTAATATATTAATTGAAAGAAATCTTAGATTGGTTGCTCATGTTAGTAAAAAATATGCAACAACAAATATTGATCAAGATGATTTAATTTCAATTGGTACGATTGGTTTAATTAAAGGAATTAATAGTTTTAATCCTTCTAAAAACATACGTCTTGCAACGTATGCTGCTAGATGCATTGAAAACGAAATTTTAATGTTTTTACGTTCTAGTAAGAAAACAAAATCTGAGGTTTATTTGAATGAACCAATAGGAAAAGATAAAGATGATAATGAAGTTACTTTAATTGAAGTATTAGAAACAGAGGATAAGTCAATTGAGGATGAAATTGATTTAAAAATGAAAGTAAAAAAGCTATATCAAAAAATGAGAGATGTTTTAAAAGATAGAGAAAAAACTATTTTAGAACTTCGTTTTGGATTAAATGGAGGAAAACCAAAAACACAAAACGAAATTGCTTCTATGATGGGAATCTCTCGTTCATATGTTTCAAGAATTGAAACAAAAGCAATTGGAAAATTAAATAAGGAATTTCAAGAATAAAGTATATGGGAATCACGCTCTTGTGATTCCCATCATTAAAAGAAGGCAAATATTTTTTTGTTTCAAAGTAGAATTGTTATAATTTAACGCCCTGCTTTTTGGCTGCTGTATGGATAAGCTTAAAAATCTCTATGGATGTCAAATTATTGGGTGCTCCCTCAACATGAGAAGCCATCTCTAGTGCCAGAAAGGCCTTCCAGCCTTCTCTAGCAAAGCCACACCGCGTTACACCTGCTCGAAATCCCTCAATATACGTTTTAATCTCCTTAGCTTCATCCGCTGTCAAAACAACTTCGTTTAATGTTGCATCATATTTCAAATTTTTCATATGAGTCACTCCTTTCTCTTATATAAGAGGTAGCATTGCCTTCCTTCATCTTTGCTTTTAAAGATAGTATTATTATATCACATTATGTCACCTTGTTCAAGCATATATATGAAAACTATGAAAAATTGCTATTTTCTTAAGAATTCTGACTAATTTTTAAGAATTTATCATATACTTAATCGATAGGAGGATTATCTTATGAGATTAATTTATCAATTGATAATAGGGATTTTAATTGGTGCAGGAGCAATTTTGCCAGGCATTAGTAGTGGTGTTTTATGTGTTATTTTTGGAATTTATGATAAATTAGTTAATAGTGTATTGGGATTTTTTAAGAATTGGAAAGAAAATATTAAATTTTTGTTTCCTATTATATTAGGAGTTGGTATTGGTGTTGTTTTATTGGGGAATTTGTTAAAAACATTATTTTATTTATACCCTATTCCTACAAAGATGGCGTTTCTAGGGTTAATTTTAGGATGTGTCCCAAGCTTATTTAAAGTAGCAAATTCTAAAAAAGGATTTCGTTTGCATTATCTATTTTATACATTGCTTTCATTTATATTTACTCTCTTATTATTACTATTAGAAAATAATATGACAAATAGTACTTTGAAAAATACATCAAACAGCTTATTTTTAATTGTGAGCGGTTTTGTTATGTCTGCAGGAATTGTTGTGCCAGGCGTTAGTAGTACAGTCTTATTAATGATATTAGGAACATATGAAATGTATCTAGATGCTGTAGCATCTATTCAGATAGGTGTTCTTTTTCCAATGGGAATTGGATTGATTGTTGGTGGATTCTTATTTTTAAGACTAACCCAGTATTTATTAAAAAATTATTTTGCACAAATGTATTATACAATTATTGGATTTGTTTTAGGTTCTTTACTGATTTTATGGCCTGGCTTTACTTTTAATTTTATAGGAATTCTTTCATTTGTGATATTTATAATTTGTTTTTTCATTGGTAAAAATTTTGAAAGGGTTGCATGATATGTGTGCAACCCCCTACATTTATTTTTTTCTTCTTAAAATCCAATTTGGCTCTACTTTTATTGGAATATGAATTTTAACAGTTTGCCCTGCTTTTCCTGGATTTATAAATTCAATTGGTTCATTGGTTTCACTATTGCATAGTTTATCAATAGTAAAACGGTATGCCTCTAATTGACCTGGAACTAAAATTTCTAAAGTATCCCCTAATTTTAAACGATTTTTTACTTCTATTATAGATGTTTCTTCTTCATATGAAACTACTTTTCCACCAAATTCATAATCTGGATTGTATTGTTTTCCTTCGTATTCTTGGAAATCCTTATTGTCTCTATCATTAAAATAAAATGTTGTTAAACTTCTTGTTTTTACTTTTTCTAGTTCGTTTAAGTATTTGGTATAATCATAATGTGCTGGATCTTTTATATAATCATCAATTGCGTTTCGATAAGTATTAATAACAGAAGCTAAATAGTATTCTGTTTTTAACCTTCCTTCAATTTTTAAACTATCCACACCCATTTCTACAATTTCTGGAATTTCTTTTACTAAGCATAAATCTTTAGATGAAAAAATATAAGTTCCTTTTTCATCATGCTCAATTGGCATTAAATTTCCAGGATTATTTACTTCTTCTGCATATACATTATATGCCCATCTACAGCTTTGTGCACAATCCCCTAAATTAGCACTTCTTGAAGCCAGAAAATCGCTTAAGAAACATCTTCCTGAATATCCAAAACAAATAGCTCCATGAACAAATATTTCAGTTTCTAATCGCATTGGTGTGTTATCAATAATATCCTTTATTTGAGACTTATTTAATTCTCTTGCTAAAATAACACGTTTTGCTCCATTTTTATGCCAGAAGTTAGCAGTATGTGCACTTACTACATTTGCTTGTGTGCTAATATGTATATCAACATCTGGAGCTTCTTCTTTTAAAATATCTACAACTCCTCCATCTGCTACAATAATCCCATCTGCTTTTAATTCATTTAACATTCTAGCTTGTTTTCGAATTTCTTCATACATGGTATCCCAAGCATATATATTAATGGCAACATAAACTTTTTTACCAATACTATGTGCATAATTAATGGTATTTGCTAAATCATCATCTTGCATTTCGGCACGGCTTCTTAGGGATAATGATGATGTTCCTGCATAAACAGCATCTGCTCCATATAAAAATGCAATTTTTGCTTTTTGAAATGACCCCGCTGGGGCTAATAATTCTGGTTTTTTCATAGAATACCTCTTTTCAATGGATTTGTGAAAATTATATCATAATTTTGTAACATTTAAAAGAAAAAACAAGAAATCTATCAAATTTCTTGTTTAAAAAGCTATTTATATTTCTTATAACTGATTTAGTAGCACTTTTGTTAAAATTAGCATTAAAATCGTATCCTATTTTTTCATTAAAACATAGGATAACAATATCCATATACATTTCTATAATCAGCTGCTGTTCCAGTAGCTCTAGCAGTAAAATAAATATTGTCTCCTTCTTTTAAATATATCGAAAATGCATCTGTATTTATATCTAGATAACTTCCATAAGTCCAACATTTTACTTCTCCCAATATAGTGCCATTAACTAGAAAGCAAATGCTTGTATCTGCTGAAGCACTAGAAGACATATCTGCCCTTAATTTAATAAAATACCAGCCACTTTTTAAAACTTTATATCCATTTTCATTTGAATAGAATAAATATTTGTCAATCTCATGGTTAGCATCTGTATCTCTTGTGAAGCCGTCCATACTCGTTACAGTCGAATAAGTTGATGCAACTGTTCTTGCATTATAAATGTATGCATCTGTTCGTACCCCTGTTGCTCCGTTCGTTGGGCTTGTTTCTGATGGTATATTTTTTATTCCGTCTACAGATGCCAATTGTAAAGAGGCATTAATTTCAAATTCATATGGATAATCTTTTAGTTTTGTGAAAAAAGACTTGTTTTCTCCTAACTCAATTTTAGTTAAACTTGCTGTCCTTTTGCTTGTTAGCTCTACATACTCTATCTCTTCATCTTCACAAAAGTCATTTGCTAATTCTTGTAATGTTGGCATTCTTTGTTCTGTTGCATAAGATTGCATTTGTGAATTTGTTATTTTTAGATTAATCTTCTCTGTTGCTGCCTGTTTTTGTGTTTCTTCTTTTGCTTCTTTTGCCGTTTCCATTAACCCATCATTTCCAATTGTTAAATTTAATACGACACCTGCTAAAATTAGCATAAGTATAATCGTTATAATTAGTGCAATTATTGTGATTCCTGAATGATTCCTTCTTTTCATAAAATTTCCTCCATTTATCTTATGTTTATATATGATTTCTTCTGTAGATATTTTATATAATCTATTTATTATTGTCAACATTTTTATATAAGATGCTAATTATCTTATTTCTCCAGCCAAACTTCATATATATTTACATTTACTTTATAAATCCCATTAGCAAAACGACTAAAAGAAGCAGTTGGATATACGAATTCATTTATATCCTCTATATCTATTTTTGAATTTATAATTTGTTTACTTATATTGTCTTTCAGATTGCTAAATCCTTCAACAGATATAAAATGCTGATTGTTATAATCAGTAAATTGCGGATTGCACACACCAACAGAAAACCAGGTGTACCAGCTATTATATGGTGCTACTAGATATTGCATATTATCGATTTCTAATTTATAAACAATTTTATTATAATCTTTTACATCAATGCGATTTGTGGTTTGACAAGAATTCCAATATTTAGCGTTTTCTTGAAAATTTACTTGTAAATTTAAATGGTCGCTTTCTTTCGTGAAGGTTCCAATATTATGATTTCCTTGTTTCCATCCTCCTGTTAATTCTGTATATTCTTCTCCGTTTTTATATAAATATGTTCGTGCTTCTGTTGTTATTGTTATTGGCAAAGAAGTTTTGGTATTGCCTTTGTCATCTACTACAGTGACTAATACAAAATATGAAGTATTTGGTTCTAAATCTTCTATTGTATACGTATTTCCGTGCTAATTGCTCTGTTTGTTTATTTCCATATTTATATTGGTACCCTACAATATTTCCTTGTGTAGAACTTGCTTCTACCGTTATTGTGCAACTACTTGTTCCTATGTTAGTTGCAACTAGTTTTATACTTATTGGACTGTTTATTTTTTCTCCTATATGAACATGATAACCTTCATCAATCCAATATTCATATTCTTTATAGGTTCCTGTTAAATTTTCTAATACTTCGATTCCTAGTAATCGCTTTGTTAATTCTTCTTGTATAACAACATTATTAATCTGATTATTTTGAGCTACTTGCTCTGCTACTATCGAAGTTAACTCAAGCTGTATTTCTTCTTGAATTTGAGCTTTATTACTTTCTTCTTTCGCAAGTTGTGCAACTTTAAAAATACCATTTTCACTAATTGTCATAGTTAGCACAACTCCTACTAGAATTAACATCACAATAATTGTTATAATTAGTGCAATTAAAGTAATTCCCTTGTCGTCTCTCATTTTCTTTTGTCCCTTTCTATACTTACTAAAACATTGGATAACAATATGCCTTAATTTCTCTAACGGATGTTGCATTATCTGTAACAACTGAAAAATAAATTTTATCTCCTTCATTTAGAAAAATTGAAAAAGAATTATTATCTTCATTTCCTTCCCAGTATCCTGATGTTCTAATTTTTGCTTTAACTTTTGCAATAGTAATATCGTTAAGTTTAAACTCTAATTTATCTTCATTCCAAGAAAGAGTTGTACTTGTAAAGGCCATCATATTAATAAAATACCAACCGAGTTTTTAAAACAGTATAACCATCTTGTGACGAGTAAGATAAATATTCTGATATTTTATTATTTTCATCTGTTGCTATTGTTAATCCTGTCATACTAGTTTTTTCAAAAGTTCCAAGCTCTGTTGTTGAGTTACAAATATACCTATCTGTTTTTATTCCTGTTGGTTGCTGTATTTTACTATTAATATATTCATCTAATTCTTGCATTGTTAGAGTAACTTTTGAATCTCCTGCTACTTTAATAGATGCATATAAATCATCCAAATCCTTTTGCTCATTTGCTTCTGCTTGCTTATATTCATTTCCAGCTTGCTGTGCTAGGTTAAAGATTCCTCTTTCCCCTATTGTTAAGTTTAGTACGACTCCTGCTAGAATTAGCATCACAATAATCGTTACAATAAGTGCAATTAACGTAATAGCATTTTGGTTATTTTTTCTTTCCATTTTCCTTTGTTTTCCTTTCACTTTTTCCTGTTTTAGTGTTTCTTAATTTTATACAAATATACTGATATGTTAAGGAAATTATATATTACCAATTGGTTAAAGTCAATAATATTTTTATCACTTTGGTAACATTTTGTTAAGTTTTCATATCATACATTATAATAATGGTAATAAAGGAGGAAAGTTTGTGTATAATCGATTTGCAAAAAGATTAGTTGAATTAATGGAAGAAAAGGATATTTCTCAAGTTAGACTTAGTGAGCTTATTGGAACAACAAATGTAACAATTTCTAGATATATTAATGGTTCAAGAAAACCACGAATTGAAATTGTAGAAAAAATGGCAGAAGTTCTAGAAGTATCTGTTGATTATTTACTTGGCATTTCCAATGTTAAAAGCTTGCCTACTAGTAAAGTTAAAGATGATTATACCATTCTTTACCACAAGTTAGATGATATCTCAAAAATAATTTCAAAAAAACATTTTTCAAAAGAACAAATCTTAATTATTGAAAAACTATTAGAGACTAACCGAAATTTTATTTCTGAATTAGAATATGATATAAAAGAAAATGATAAGTAGATGAAAAATCTACTTTTTTTATTAATTTGTTTACTTTTGTTTCTAAATTTGATATGATTTATTTATGTTTTGGGAGGACTTTATGGAAAAAATAAATAAAAAAGATGTTCATATTATTAGCATGCGATACCTTTTACTATATTTTTTAATTTATGCCATGATTGGGTGGTTATTGGAAACCATTTATGCAGTTACAACATTGGGACATTTTGTAAAAAGAGGATTTTTATATGGCCCTCTTTGCCCTATTTATGGTTGGGGAGCTGTTATTTTAATTACTTGCCTTAAAAAGTATAAAACAAAACCAATAAAATTATTTTTTTATTCTGCCATCATCTTTTCTGTTTTTGAATATGTAGCAGGTTTTGCATTAGATGCATTGTTTTGTGCTAGATGGTGGGATTATACCAATGATTTTATGAATTTAAATGGACGAATTAGCATCTTTTTTTCTTTTGCTTGGGGAATCATTGCTCTTATTTTTATGCATATCATCCATCCATTCATTGAAAAAATTACCAAAAAAGTAATTAACAAAATACCTATAAAACTACAAACAATTGTAATTCATATAGCTTTTATTCTACTAGTTATTGATACCATTTTATCTAGTATGAAATACTTAAATTTATTTTAATATGCTCTAGCGATACTATTTTGGTATCGCTAGACTTTTTATGTGGAGATATGTTATAATTTAGACATGAACAAGAGAGGAATGATTGTATGATTATTCATAATGAATTAAAAAAAGAACTATTAGCTTGGGATAATACCAAACCAATTTATAAGCAATTTGAACAAAAATGTGAGATATTAACGAATCTATCTGGTTTAATTATTAGCCCAGAAGATTACCAAATTCAATATGAAGCTCAAAAGTCATCTGTTAATAAATATATGGATTTACAAGATGAATTATATCGATTTTTATATCATAAATATCCTAATGTTGAATTTGCAATGGCAGGTAGATTAAAATCTCCTTTTTCTTATTATGAAAAGGTCATTCGTAAATTTATAGAACAACTTTTAAAAGATGAATATAAAATTGTTAAAGTTTTAGATGTATATGCCATGAAAGTATTATTAACGAATATTAATTATCCAATTGATAAAGTAAGCGTTGATATGCAAGGAATTTACATTGATTGCGGTCCAAATGAATTTCGTATTGAAAAAGATGACTGTTTTGAATTTTCACATGAAGGAAACACCATTAGTGCAGTTGTAAAAGAAGGTGCAAGTAATATATATATTGACCATGTAACTCCACACATATGTACTACTACTAGAGATAAAAAAGATTTAATCCTTCCTTTGTCATTAGCAAGCATTTATAAAAAATCATCAAAAGAACACTTAGTTAAATATTGTTATAAATTTCAAGAGGATATTGGAGAATTTTGTAATCATAAAAAATTTGAAACCAAAAAAATGAAAGATTATATAGAAAAAGAAAAACCTTCTGGGTATGCTTCTCTTCAATGGTCTTTCTATTCAGAAGAAGATGCTCTAGGAATTGAATGCCAAACTAGAACTTTGGATATGGAGATATTTAATAATAAAGAGCGAGCAGAATACTATAAGCCAGATGAACATAAATTAACAAAAAACGCTTTACAAAAAATGCCTTATTTTGCATTAACAACAAGAGTTAATTTTGCTGAAGAAGGTTTCACCACATGGAGGTGGAATGACGAAGAATGTTTTGAATATTTATATGGCATTCCATTAAAAGAGTATCGTAAGCAAATGCAACCTACAGTTCAATTTAAGGAAAAAGAAGATGGAGCTAGATAGCTCCATCGTTTGCTTTTATAATATATTTTCATAAAATTAGAAAAGGAGGGCATATTATGCCAGCAAGCATCACAGATTTCCCAGACATTTGCAATGTCATTTATCGGGAAAGAACATCAATAGCAGGGATTTATTCTAGGTATATTGAAGAGTTAGAAAAAACTTCTTCTCGATACAATCAAGGATATGCTAACAAGTTAAAAGCAGCATTAGATATGCAAAAACCTGCAAAGCTTAGAGAGGTTGAACGTGACTTTGCGGACTTTAAAACTTATATGAAAAAGTTTACAGCAAAGCACAATATCTATTTGGTTATTACAAAAAGGCAAAAAGATTTTATATTTCATCCGACGAAAAATGGGTATCAAAGTCTTCACACCGTTCTTGAAATGCAAAATGGCTTAACATTTGAAATTCAAGTTCGTACATTTGCAATGGACGTAGTATCAAAATATGGAAGTGCTTCACATTTGGTTTTTGAAGAAAAAAGACGTGAGCCAACAGATATTTGCTTAGATCTCTCTAAAGTGGAAATCCCTGGATTTACAGCTTTACCCGATGGAACCATTATTGATAACATCGGATTAGTAAAATCAATTAATCCTTTTGAATTTCTTTAATATCTGATTTAACCCCTGGCATTTTGTTTGGTGGGGGTTTTCTTTTATTTTTTCTTACTTACTGCAAGTCCATCTCCTACTTCTAGAATTTCGGTTTCTAAATTTGGATTTTCGCTTACTTCTTTTAAATATTCTCTTAAATTTCTAACAGCAGTACGTTGTTTGTGTTTGTTATAATCGCTCATAACATATCCTTTGTATAACACATTATCTGCTAAGATGATACCGTCATTTGCAAGTAATCGTAAAGCATGACTTAAAAAGAATGGGTATTTTCCTTTTGCAGCATCAATAAAAATCATGTCATATTTTCCTTCTATTGTTGGCAAAATCTCAACAGCATCTCCGAAATGAATATGTATTTTATCTTCTACCTCTGTTCTTTTAATATTTTCTTTTGCCTTTTCTACCCTATCTTCTTCTCTTTCAATGGTATCAATACTTCCATTTTCTTCTAAAAACTCAGAAAAACAAATAGCAGAATATCCGCACAGCAGTACCAATTTCAAGAATTTTTGTTACCTTTCGATTTTGTAATAATTTTTCAATTACCTCTAACGTATCATCCATAATAATGGGAATATGTTCTTCCAAAGCTTTTTTCTTAATTTTTGCTAATTCTATTTTATTCATTAAAATTTCTCCTTATAAAAAGAAGGAGACTATTTATAGTCCTCCTCTATTTTCTTTTTGCTCTTGCTGCAATTTCTCTATCTTTGCTACTTAATATTTTTTTTCTTAAACGAATGCTTTGTGGTGTTACTTCTACTAGTTCATCGTCTTCAATAAATTCAATTGCTTTTTCAAGTGAGAATTGAATTGGTGGAACTAAACGAAGTGCATCATCTGAACCAGAAGCTCTTGTATTTGTTAAGTGCTTTTCTTTACATACATTAATTGCTAAATCATCATTTCTTGAGTTTAATCCAACAATCATTCCTTCATATACTTCTGTACCAGGTCCGATAAATAAGTCTCCCTTATCTTGTGCATTGTATAAACCGTAGGTTACTGCTTTTCCTGGTTCAAAAGCAACAATTGTTCCTCTTACTCTTGAAAGCACATCACCTTTATATGAGTCATAACAATCAAATACATGGCTCATTACACCTACACCTTTTGTATCGGTTAAGAACTCTGTTCGGTAACCAATTAATCCTCTTGCAGGAATTTTAAATTCAATTTTGGTATGTCCATCTTCAGCAGGTTCCATATTAACCATTTCTGCTTTTCTTTGTCCTAATTTTTCAATAACAGTTCCAATAGCATCATCTGGTACATTTACAGTTAAACGTTCAATTGGTTCACATTTTTGGCCATCAATTTCTTTAATAATTACTTTTGGACGTGATACTAATAGTTCAAATCCTTCTCTTCTCATATTTTCAATTAGTACAGATAAATGTAATTCTCCACGACCAGATACTTCAAAACTATCTGGTGAATCGGTTTCTTTTACACGTAAACTTACATTTCTTTCTAGTTCTTTAAATAAACGGTCACGAATGTGTCTTGATGTAATAAATTGTCCTTCTTTTCCTGCAAATGGTCCATTATTAACACTAAATGTCATCGATACTGTTGGTTCATCAATATCGACAAAATCGATTTTTTCTGGATGGTCATAATCACAAATGGTTTCACCAATATTAATATCTGCAATTCCTGCAATTGCAATAATATCTCCTGCTTTTACTTCTTCTACTTCTACTCTTTTTAATCCTACATGAGTATATAGTTTTGCAATTCTACCATTAGTTACTTTATCCTCTTTTTTGCAAATAGAAACAGGCATTCCTAATTTTACGGTTCCTCTTTCTACTCTTCCTACTGCAATTCTTCCAACATAATCATCATAATCAATGTTAGATACTAACATTTGCATGGTTCCATCAATATCACATGCTGGTGGATTGATTTTATCAATGATGGTTTCAAATAAACAGTTTAAGTCAGATGTTTCATCTGTTAAGTTCATTTTACCAATTCCGTTTTTTGCAGATGCATACACAACTGGAAAATCTAATTGATCATCATTTGCATCTAGTTCGATAAATAGTTCAATTACTTGGTCTACTACTTTTTCTGGGTTTGCTCCTGGACGGTCAATTTTGTTGATAACAACAATTGGTTTTAAGTTTAATGCAAGAGATTTTTTTAATACTTCTCTTGTTTGAGGCATTGGTCCTTCAAAAGCATCTACTAACAGTAAAACACCATCTACTGTTTTTAAAACTCTTTCTACTTCTCCACCAAAATCAGCATGTCCTGGTGTATCTACAATATTAATTTTGATATCTTTATACATAACAGATGTATTTTTAGAAAGAATGGTAATTCCTCTTTCTTTTTCAATATCGTTTGAATCCATAACTCTTTCTGCTACTTGTTCGTTTTCACGAAAGATATGGCTTTGTTTTAATAAGGCATCTACTAGTGTTGTTTTTCCGTGGTCAACGTGTGCGATAATTGCAATATTTCTTATTTTTTCATTATTCATGTGTATTTCTCCTCTTTTATTAACTATATTTTACAGGTCGATGTAGCGTCGACCCCTACGATAACAATATTAAATTATACTACTTTAAGCTTCATTTGTCAACTGAATGATGGTATTCATTAGGTGTTGGGTTACTTTATCTAATGTTTCTTTTTCTGGCGTTTTTGATTGGTATTTACTATAATCTAATAGTTTTCCATAATTTACAATGATTTTTCCTTTTTCTACTTTAATTCCGACTGGTACAATTGGTTTTCCTGTTCGTAATGCCATAAAGGCTGCTCCGTTTTTTACTTTTACTTTTTTGGCAATTCCATTTCTTGTTCCTTCTGGAAATAGTCCTAAACCTTCCCCTTTTGCTAATACTTTTAAAGATTTTTTCATAGAGTCCACATCTTGTTTTCCTCTTTTTACAGGAATTACATCAAATAATTCTCCAAGTCTTGCTAAAAATGGATTGTTAAATAATTCTGCTTTTCCAATGAAATTGATTTTTCTAGTTGCATAGATTACAATAACTGGTACTTTCATAAAATCTACGTGATTTCCGCAAACAATGAACGCACCTTCTTTTGGTATATTTTCCAGTCCTTTTACTTCTAGGCGGTAAAAGATTTTATAAAATCCTCGTAGCGTATGCCATACAAATCTTCTTTGGAATTTCATCCATAAAGAATCATCTGATTTATCAAATTCTTCTACTACTTTTTTCTTCTTGGTAGGATTTATTTCTTTTGGACTAGTAGTTACGTCTTTCATTTTTTCTTCAATAATTCCATATACTTTATTTGATAATTCTTCTATTGATAGTTCTGTACAATCAATTAAAATGGCGTCATCTGCTTTTTTTAGTGGTGCTATTTTACTCGTCACATCGTTATGGTCTCTAAACTTTATATTTTCTAAAACTTCTTCATATGGAATATCGATTCCATTTTCTTGATTCTGTTTCATTCTTCTGTTAGCTCTTTCTTCTGGTGTAGCATCTAAGTATATTTTTACATTTGCATTTGGAAATACATTTGTACCAATATCTCTACCATCCATAACCATACTCTTTCCTACTGCAATTTTTCTTTGCAATTCTACCATAGCTGTTCTTACTTCTGGTATATGTGAAACTTGAGAAACAATGGCATTTACTTCTTTTGTTCTTAACTCTGAAATTAGTTTTTGACCATTTAAAGATAGAATTTGTTCACTATCTTTAAACTCAATATCGATTTCTATATTTTCTAGTGCTTTTTTTACTTCCTCAGTATTTTCTAGTAAAATATCATTTTTAATTAAGTAATGGCTAATTGCTCGATACATTGCTCCTGTATCTACATTTAAAAAACCAAATTTCTCCGCAACCAAATTTGCTATGGTTCCTTTCCCTACTCCTGCTGGGCCATCAATTGCTACAATAAATGACATCTTTTATTCCTCCTCTTTTTCTGGAACTTCAATTCCTTTTACAACAACTTCTATGCTTTGAACATTCATAGCAGTTAATTGTTCTATTTCTTTTTTTACTTTTTGTTTAAATTCTTGTACACTTGTAATAACATTATATCCATAACGAATAATTACTTCTAAATAGATATATGGTCCATCTTCTAAAGTATCAACTCTTGTTTTTGCTATTTTACAAATAGCAGGTACTTTATTTGCCATATATTCAATAATTTGTCGAAAGACACTATCCGAAATTGTAAAGTTTCCTAAGTAACTAAACGTTGGTCGAATAATCGATTTTTCAGAAATGTATGGTTTTACTCCGTGTCCTTTGGATTTAAAGATTTGTAATGGATCTAAAATATATCCTGAAAAATCCTTTTTTAATTCAAATGTTGGTACTGGAATAACATGTTTTCCTTCTGTTTGACGAATACGTTTTGCTGTTTCCATCTCTTCTTTTGTGGCAATGTCAGTAATATAAATAAACTTTGAAATTTCTGGTAAACCTAAATTTGCAGCAATCTTTTTAACCATATTGTCCGATGTTCCTAAAATTAGCATCTTATCAGGCTTATGCTTTTTAATCGCTTTTATTACCTCATCCTTTTCATCATTTTCTATAAATAATGCTTGTTTTACGGTCTCAATTTTGGTAGGTGCTTTTTTAGCAGAATTTCCAGCAACAATTTCATTATCTTTAATAAAAAGTCCATCATCAATAATATAACTAATCCCATGCTCACTTGCGACAAGCCCTGCTCGGTAACTTTTTCCTGTTCCAGAAGGTCCCACAAAAGCATATACTTTTATTTTTTCTCTTGCATCCATTATATTTCTAATATTCATTATTAAACTCCTTTAAAGTCTTGCTAATATGTAGCTAATATGCTTTAATTATTATAACACTTTATTCATTAATTGGAAAGAAATTTTTGAAAGGAATATAAAAAAATGAATACATTAATTGTTGCAGGTGGAGAAATCAATCTTGCTTTTTTAGAAAACTATTATCTTACTAAAAAACCAGATATTATCATTGCTGTTGATAAAGGTCTTGATGCTTTAAATAAATTAAACATTGTTCCAAATCATATTGTAGGAGATTTGGATTCTGTTAATCACTCTTTAATCGAATGCTATAAAAATAACCCTAAAATTAGCATCCATCAATATCAACCAGAAAAAGACTATACGGATACGGATATTGCACTAAAACTTGCTATTAGCTTGCGCTCTTCTCATATTACAATAATAGGAGCCCTTGGTAAGCGTATGGACCATGCTCTTGCTAATATTCATATTTTGACACTGGCATTAGATGCAAACATTCCTTGTAAATTATTGGATAACAATAATCAAATCTATTTAATTAATAACAGTCACACCATAGAAAAATCAAATACCTATGGCAAATATATTTCACTAATTCCTCTTACTTCTAAAGTAGAAGGATTAACCTTAACTGGATTTAAATATCCTCTAGATAATTACTCTTTATCAATTGGAAAGAGTTTAGGAATTAGTAATGAAATAATTGATACAGCAAGCATTTTCCTTAAAAAAGGCATTTTAATTGTAATAGAGAGCAAAGATTAAGAACCCTCCTTTACTTAAGGGGGTTCTTACATTTATTTTAATTCATAAATATCACAAGCATTCATTCTTTGAATGTGTTTGCAATCTTTCAAATTTAAAACTTCCAATAATGTGTTTAGATATGTTTCGTGTTCAATTCCCTCGTTAATAATAACAATTAGTCCATTTCCTAAGTTTATGTTTGTAAATACTTCGTTTACAGTGACTTCATCAAATTTAGTTACATCCATAATATAAGATTGTTCTAAAATGGTAAACAAATATAAGTCATCTAAAAATCTGTTTTGATTTGTATTAAATACGTACAAACATGGCGTGTTGTGGTTTTCTTCTATTCTTGTAACAATTTCTTTCTTGTCTTTGTATAAATAATAGAAATTGATATTGATTACTTTTGGTAATAATAACATTACGATAAAAATAATACTTAATATCAAGTATGTATGGTTTCTTGAGAACACCTTTTCAAATAACACTTTTAATAGGTAAAATACACTAATCACAATTAATGGACATACTGGCATAATATATCTAAGTTCTTGGTATGGTGAAACGAATGCTACAACAGTAAAATAGATGATAGTTGGTATGCACATTAACCAAAATTCTTTGTTTTCAAATGTTATGATAAGCTTTTTGTTCTTTAATATTTTATATAAAATAACGAGAATTGCTATTATTCCTACAAATTTCAAAACACCATTAAAGGCATTATTGTTTAAAATCTCTAAATATTGTCTAAAAGAATTCCACATTTGCTCTGTATTTGATAAATTAGAAATAGCACCAGTACCTCGATATCCCATAAACATATGTACGAACGAATATGGAAAAATAGCAAGTGAAATGATTGCTGAAATTACCATCATACTTAAGTAACGAAGAATATTGTTTGTGTTTTTCTCTTTTATGAACTTTATCATATAAATGACAAATAGCATAAACAAGAAAACTAAATAGTAATAATGTGTTAAAGAGCCAATAATAATTGCAACTGACATGATAATTAAATCTTTTATTTTTAATACTTTTTCATCAAAGTTCTTAATATGTAAGTAAGATACGATTAGTAAATTCAAAGCATTTAGTGCATACATTCTAATAAAAACAGTTGTATCAATCGATGCAAGAGTAAATCCATTTACCAAAACTATAAAAAGAGCATATATTTTATTTCTAAATAATCGGTTCGCAATTAAATAAATAAAAATGCTTGTTAAAACAAATATGAAAATATTTAAAATAATTCCTGTCCATTTTGAAAAAGAATCAATTGTAAAACTAGAAGCAATTCTTAGTAACAAGTAATAAAATGGTGGATGAACATCATTCTTTTGATTTTCATAAACAGGTGTAAAATCGCTTGCTTCTTCTGAAGAAATCGATAAATACTCTTTATAATATTTGTTTTCGTGCCAAGTATTATAAAAGTCTTCATCGTTCATAATATCAATCTTGTTATAGTTCATTAATCCATAAGAATAAGCTTCATCCATATGAAGATATGCTTTATCAAATCCATATTGAATATGAAGTACTACTTGTAAAAGAATGATTACAACTAATAATGTGATGAATACTGCGGTTTGATTTTTCTTTATAAATTCCTTTAATTTTTCCATTTTCAAATTCTCCCTTTTATTGGTTAAGTGCAAAATAGAGATATATCTTCTATATCTCTATTCGCTATTTATGCAACATCATTAATTTTAATATCGCGTACGTGTTCAATTTTCTCCCAGCTTAAATCTCTTTTGAAAAGACACTTAAAGTTAATTAGTAGCCATGAACCTAAGAATAAAGGATAGCATAATAACCCTTTTAACATTGGCCTAATTGGCTTTTTATCTAATAGCATAATTAGAATTGCTGTACCAATTGGTAATAAAAATGTTGGTATCAAATATCGTAATATATTAACAATTAAATCCGTTGCTGTAATGCCATTTGCAAAGAACATAATGAAGTTAATGGCTAATAAAACAAGTGTTAAAATGAACATTGGAATACTTCCAATAATATATAAAAATCCATCAAAGTTCATTAATGTTTTCTTTTCTTTGGTTGCAACAGCAAGGTCTTTTGTATAATTTTGAATACATTGGATATGTCCTACTGTCCATCTTGAACGTTGTGACCAACTTTGTTTAAATCCAACTGGTTGTTCATCATATACAATCGCATCAGTTGCCCAGCCTAATTTTTTACCAGCTATAATTCTCTTTAGGGAAAATTCAATATCTTCTGTTAGTGTTTGGGTATCCCATCCGTTTGGTTTTACAACATCAAATTTTACCATAAATCCAGTCCCATTGATTAATGGTGATAATCCTAAATTATATCTTGCTAAATGATAAAAACGATTCATTGTCCAATAGAAGATGGCATATCCTGCAGATACCCAACTATCGGTTGGATTTTTGATATCACGGTAACCTTGTACAACGTCTTCACCTTGGCAAAGTTTTTTATTCATATTTTTAATAAAATTTACATCAACAATATTATCTGCGTCAAAAACAAAGAACGCATCATATGGTGCATTTTCTTCAATTTTTTGATTTAGAAACCAATTTAATGCATGACCTTTTGTTTTATGTTCTTCATCAAATCTTTCATAAACAATTGCTCCTGCTTTTTTTGCAATTTCTGCTGTTTTATCGGTACAGTTATCTGCAATTACATAAATATCATATAATTCTTTTGGATAATCTTGTTTTGTTAAGCTTTCTACAAGATTTCTAATAACCGATTCTTCGTTATGTGCTGGAATAATTGCCATAAAACGATTTTGTTTATCTTCTAAAATTGGTTTATCTTTTAATTTTACTAAAGAGCATATACTAACAATAAATTGGTATAACCAAAATATTGTTACAATCCATACAAGTGCTTGTTGAATTATATATAAATATACCATGTTTTACCTCTCTTTATATTACTTGTCTAATATAGTGTATTTTTTTACTTCTATTATTATACTATCTTTGCCAATTTTTTTCAACGTCTCGTATCAAATTCATAATTTCTTAATGAATTTTAGAACCCTCCTAGCAGGCTTTTTGCGGGCAAACACAAGGCTTGCCCCTACATTATGATTATTCTTCTGCTTTTTCTTCTTTGTTTTCTTCTTCTAAATCACGCATTGTTAGGTTAATTCTTCCTTGGTCGTCGATTTCGTATACTTTTACGTTTACAACATCTCCTACTTTTAGAACATCTTCTACTTTCTCTATTCTTTTATGTGATATTTTAGAAATGTGTACTAATCCTTCTTTTGCACCACCTAATTCAACAAAGGCTCCAAATGGCATAATTTTGCTTACAGTTCCTTCGTAGATTGCCCCTACTTCTAAGTCTTTTCCAATATCTTCTACCATTTTTAATGCCTTTTGTCCATTTGCTGTATCATTTGAATAAATGAATACTCTACCGTCTTCTTCAATATCAATTTTAACTCCTGTTTCTGCAATGATTTTGTTAATCATTTTTCCACCAGGTCCGATAACATCTTTTATTTTGTCTACATTGATAACTGTTTTGATGATGTTTGGAGCATACTTTGATATTTCTTCTCTTGGTTTTTCAATTTGTTTTAACATGATTTCTTCTAAGATATATTTACGTGCATTTCTTGTTCTTTCAAATGCTTCTTTAATAATATCATAAGTTAATCCATCTATTTTAATATCGACTTGGATAGCGGTAATTCCTTTTTCTGTTCCACCTACTTTAAAGTCCATATCACCAAAGAAATCTTCTAATCCTTGAATATCTGTTAACATGATATAGTGATTTGGATCATTTTCATCTGTTACAAGTCCTGTAGAAATACCTGCAACTGGTCTTCTAATTGGTACACCAGCATCCATTAAAGCAAGTGTACTTCCACAAATACTTGCTTGTGATGTTGAACCGTTTGAGCTTAATACTTCTGATACCACACGGATTGCATATGGGAATTCGTCTTCTGATGGAATCACTGGCACTAATGCTTTTTCTGCTAATGCTCCATGTCCAATTTCACGTCTTCCTGGTCCACGTGATGGTCTTGCTTCTCCAACACTGTATGATGGGAAATTATAGTGATGTATATAACGTTTTGAAGTTTCTTCATCAATTCCATCTAAGGATTGTTCTTCACTTGCCATTCCAAGTGTTACAATAGACATAACTTGTGTTTGACCTCTTGTAAATAAAGCACTACCATGTACTCTAGGAAGTAATCCTACTTCACAAGAAAGTGGTCTAATTTCATCAATACCTCTTCCATCTGGTCTTTTTTGTTCTTCTAAAATCATTTTACGTACTGATTTTTTCTCTAATTTATATAAACTATCTGCAATATCAGTTGCTTTTTCTTCTGCTACTTCTTCTCCATATTTTTCTACAAAATATGCTTTTACATCTTCTAGTAATTTATCCATAGCAGCATCTCTTACTTCTTTATCAACTGCTTGTACATCTTGATACATTCTTTCGGCATATTGTTCTTTAATTTCTGCATATACATCATGGTCTACTTCGAAAGATTTGTATTCAAATTTTGGTTTTCCAATTTCATCTTTCATGTTTTGAATAAAATCACAAAGTTTTTTAATTTCAACATGTGCTTGTTTGATTGCTTCTAGCATTGTATCATCTGGTATTTCGTCAGCTCCTGCTTCAATCATAGCAATTTTCTCTTTTGTTCCTGCAACAGTTAAGGTTAATCTTGTTTTTTCTCTTTGTTCTAATGTTGGGTTAATAACAATTTGGTCATCAACATATCCTACGTTAACAGCCGCTGTTGGTCCTCCAAATGGAATATCCGAAATTGATAATGCAGCAGATGCTCCAATCATAGCAGCTACTTCTGGTGAGTTGTCTGGTTCTACTGATAGAACGGTTGCAACAACACATACATCATTTCTAAAATCTTTTGGGAATAATGGACGAAGTGGTCTATCAATTGCTCTTGATGTTAAAATTGCTTTATCAGCTGGTTTTCCTTCCCTTTTTTGGTAACTTCCTGGTATTTTTCCTACTGAATATAACTTTTCTTCGTAGTCAACAGATAGTGGGAAAAAGTCAATCCCATCTCTTGGTTCTTTTGATGCAGTAACATTTACCATAACAACAGTGTCACCATATCTTACCATAACACTACCATTGGCAAGTTCTGCAATTTTTCCTGTCTCAATTGTTAATTTTCTTCCTGCAAGTTCTGTTTCAAATGTTCTAAACATAATTTCATTTCTCCTTTTCATTTTTAATTTATATAATTCGATAATAGTTTAAATAGATGGTAACCTCTATATTATATAAATCTATTAAAACCTTTAAAAATAGTATTTCAAAGTATTTATACAATATACAAGCTACTTCTATTTTATATTATCGCTTATACCCAAGTAATAGCATTATAGGGCGTTTAACTTTTTTTCTTAAACGCCCTACAAATATAGACTATTTTCTTAATCCTAATTTTTCAACGATATCTCTATATCTTTGGATATCTTTTTTAGCTAAGTAGTTTAGTAAATTTCTTCTTTTACCAACCATTTTTAAAAGTCCACGTCTTGAATGATTATCTTTTTTGTGAACTCTTAAATGTTCTGTTAATTCTGTAATTCTTTCTGTTAAAAGAGCGATTTGAACTTCTGGTGAACCAGTATCTTTCTCATCTCTTTTGTAAGTTTTAATTACTTCTTCTTTTCTTTCCTTTGTCATTTCTTGACAACCTCCTATAATAATATTTTATTCCTTAAACTGAGCCAAAGAGGAGTTTAAACCTTTCGCTAAGAATAAGGTATTTAACATATGTTATTTTACTACATTTGCTAAGAAAAATCAAGCTTTTCCTAAAATTTTCTAGAAAAAGAAAAAAGAGCTCAATACTTCGAGCTCAATCCTCTAATAAAATGAAAAGGTGGCTTGGTTTGCAAGTCACTTAAGTTTAAGCAGTTCGTTTACTTTTTTCTTGATAGCATCATAGAATACCTGATATCTTAAGTAGATGGGGTTTTCTAAGCTGTGAGATGAAAGATATTTTTTCGCCTCTTCATCTTTAAGAAAATTTTTAGCAAGCCATTCGCCTGCTTCTGCTTTATCCACATAAGTTTCCGATTCAATCGCTCCTGCCTCATAGCCCATTACAGCATGATAAATATCTCTTGCAGCGTTTTGAGACATAATCACTTTAGGCTGTGGATGAAAGTAATACTTTTCAATCATGTTCTTTTTCATGTTGTCACGCTCCTTTCCTCGCTCGAGGTAAAAAGCCACCCTTCCATAATCAAAACAAATGATTAACATAATTGTATCATGGTTTGCTAGAAAATTCAATACCATATATATAATATAAAGGGACTGTCTTTAAAATTAGACAATCCCTCCTGGATTTTGTTTATGAATCCAAATAGCTAACCAGACTCAAAACTTCCTCTCTGTCAGTACATAAATCACATCCTGATGAATTTACATACTTGTAGCAAAACTTTTCTCTGTTATTCATTGTAGAAAATTCCCCCTTTAGGTTCTCGCATAACATCCACAGCGCAATCATCAGGCGTGTGGTGATATAGAAAGAATGTTCCTTTCTAACATCTGGATCAAGAGAATGCTCTCTTTTCAACTCTTCTCTAATTGCCTTAACAACACAATCCCGAATCTGTTGAATTTCCTTTCTGGAACATTGGCGCTGAACAAGCTCTGAGATATCATTTGCTTCAAAATCCTGTTCGTTATCTGCATCTATTTTTGCTTGCAAACTACTAAGCAATTCAAAAATCTCATCGTGCTGCTCTTCTGCCAAAATCTCTTTCATAACCCGATTTACTACCTTTTTTAGCTGTTTTTTCTTCATTTTATAAATCCTCCTTGTGTAAAACGCCAAACAAATGGCATTTGTCTGTATTATAAGTACATGGATATTATACCATATTTTACATAATATTGCAAATTTGTATCGCTGTAGATTAGTTAGATAAAATTTTTTTATAGGAATCTTTTTCGGAATATAAATTTTTGAAATCAAGAAAGAGGGGTTCCTTCTACCGCAGTAGTTCAATCCCCCTCTTTTTATATGTGACTGTTCACTATTCACTTTTCATTTTTAACGCTTGCTGAAAGCAAATTAAATTCTTGCAACTCCACTTACGATTTTAGATTCTGTTGCATTATTTAATAGTTTGTTTCCACCCGCTAAAACAATTAGGTCTCCGCTTTCTAACATTCCTTTTGATTTTAGTTTTTCGATACCTTTTTCAACTGTTTCATCAATTGTTGCTCCAGCTTCTACAAATACTGGTTGAACATTCCATGCTAATGCTAGTTGATTAAATGTTCTTCTGTTGTCTGTAACTGCTAAAATTGGGCATCCTGCTCCCATTCCTGAGAATTTTCTCGCTGTATCTCCTGAATGTGTATAGCATACAATAGCATCTGCTTCTGTATTTTTAGCCATAACACATGTTGAGTAAACAATGTTTGCTTCTAAATCGTTTAATTCAATATTTTTGTTTTCATCAAATTTTTTCCAGTAATCAATTTCTGGTTCTACTCTATGAGCAATTTTAGTCATTGTTTGAACACATTCTAGTGGGTATTTACCCATCGCACATTCTCCAGATAACATTATTGCACTTGTTCTATCATAAATAGCGTTTGCAACATCACTTGCTTCAGCTCTTGTTGGTAATGGATTACTCATCATAGATTCTAGCATTTGTGTTGCTGTAATTGCTGGTTTGCATAGTTTGTTAGATGTTTTAATAATTCTTTTTTGAACAACTGGTGGTTCTGTAAAATCTGTTTCTGTAGCCATATCACCACGAGCAATCATTTGAGCATCTGCTTGTTTTAAGATATCATCTAAATTAGATAATCCTTCTACGTTTTCAATTTTTGTTACGATTTGGATATCTGTTCCACCATTTTCATCTAATACTTCTCTTACTTGTCTAATATCGTCTAAGTTTCTTGCAAATGAAATTGCAACAAAATCATATTCATGTTCACAAGCAGTTTTTAAATCTGCAATATCTTTTTCAGCTAATGCTGGTAGTTTTATTATTGTTCCTGGTAGACTCATTGTTTTTCTACTTCCTAATTTATTTCCATGAACAACTGTACAAACAATATCTTTTCCTACAATTTCGTCAACTTTTAATTCGATTGCACCATCATCAATTAATATTTTTGTTCCTATTTCTACATCTTTATATAATTCTTTATAAGATATAGAAACTTTTTCTTCATCTCCCGTAATATCTTCATTTACTAATGTAAATTTTTGTCCATCTACTATGTTTATTTTATCATTTTTTCCTGTATATAACATTCCTGTTCTTATTTCAGGACCTTTCATATCTAAAAGTAATGCGATTGGTAAATCCATTTCTTTTCTTAAACGGATGATATCTTCTGTTTTTTCAGATTGTTCATCCCAACTTCCATGTGAATAGTTAACTCTACATACGTTTAATCCTGCTTTAAATAAATCCTCTAGTATATGTTCACTAGCAGGTCCAATTGTTCCGACAATTTTAGTCTTTTTTAAATCTTTTTTCAATTTAATTCCCTCTTTCCTAATATTTTTCAATTCCTAGGTATTATAACACAAACAAAATCATTTATTCAATAGGGTTTCGACAAAAAAGTTGACATTTTATCATTTTTTATATTTTATTATCAAAATTTTCTACGAATTCTTTCAATGCTTGAATGTGTGTTGTTATAATTCTTTTATAAATGTTCCTAAAAAAAGACCATAAAGGTCTTTTTTATATATTTTATTCATTTGTAATCCATTTTACTAAATCCAAATTAGCACTATCTAATAGCATTTTGTGTTTTGGCATAACTCTAAAAGTATAGCCGTAGTTTCCTCCTGTTGTTAATTCGATTTTTGCTTTGTATACATATGTATTTTCTTTTCCGTCTACTTCTTCTACAAATTGCATTGGAATAATTTGCATGCTTCGTACAACACCATTATCCAATATTTTTCCATAGTATACTTCTACTTCTACATTTTCACGCTTGATATTTGGAAGTTCTACTGCACAACTTACTTCAATATTATTTCCTGCATCTAATGTAATATTATCTAAATTACTTTGTTGATAGATTTTAATATCTTTCCAGTTATTGTATAATTCATTTTTCCAAGAATGGTAAGCAGTCACTTCTTCTAAACTTGTAAAATATTGATTGGTCAAATTCATTAAAGGCATATATAGTTTATCTACATAGTCTACTACCATTCGAGATGTACTATATTTTCCTCCTGTTGATATAATAGAGTTTTTCATATAGTCCATCCATGTCTGCGAAATGCCATTTTTATCTTTTTCATAATATGCTGGTATGATTTTGTTTTCTAATGTTTGGTAAATGCTTTCACTATCGGCATTATCCTGTACATCATATGATGGATATTGTTCATTGGTTCCAATTAACCAACCATTTTTACTATTATATCCTTCTGCCCACCAACCATCAGAAATACTAAAGTTTACTACACCATTTACAGATGCTTTTTGTCCACTGGTTCCTGATGCTTCCATTGGTCTTCTTGGGTTATTTAACCATACATCTACCCCACTTACTAAGTATCTTGCAATTTGAATATTGTAATTTTCTAAAATAAAGATTTTTCCTCTAAATTGTGGTTTTAATGAAATTTCATGGATATATTTAATTAAATCTTGTCCTTCTTTATCGGCTGGATGTGCCTTTCCTGCAAAAATAATTTGAACAGGTCTTTCATTATCATTTAGTATTTGTGTAATTCTTTCTAAATCTCTAAAAATTAATGTTGCTCTTTTATAGGTTGCAAATCTTCTTGCAAAACCAATTGTTAAAGCATTTGGGTCTAATTTAGAAACCATATCTTTGATTTCGTCATATGGATATCCTTCTTGCCTCATTCTGTTTGTTACATTTTGTTTTACTAAATTTAATAATTTTACTTTACGTTCCATATGAGCATTCCATAATTCTTTATTTGGAATGTTTTCTATTTGCTCCCATGTTTTGTCCTCATAAATGGAATCTTGCCAGTATGGTTGTAAATATTTGTTATATAATTCTTTTAAGTTTGGTGCAAGCCATGAGCAGGTATGAATTCCATTTGTAATATGAGTAATTGGTGATTCATCAGCTGAGACATTTGGCCATACATCACCAAATAGTTCTCTTGAAACTTCTCCATGTAATTTACTAACACCATTTTTCTTTCCTGCAATTTTTAATGCTAGAATTCCCATGTTAAATCCTTGTTCTAAATAGTCACATGGTTTCATGCCAAGTTTTAAAAATCCTTCACGATCTAATCCTAATTTTGGCCAGAAATCTTTAAAATACTTTTCTACTAAATCTAGAGGAAAAATATCATTTCCAGCAGGAACTGGTGTATGAGTTGTAAAGATAGTTTTAGAAGAGGCAATTTCTTTTGCAATATCAAAAGATACTTCTTTTTCTTCTATAATATCTTTCATAATTTCTAATAATAAGAAAGAAGAATGTCCTTCATTCATATGATAAACTGTAGGTTGTAATCCTAGTAACTTTAATAGATGAGCCCCTGCCATTCCTAATACGATTTCTTGGCGAATTCTCATTTCTTGGTCCCCACCATATAATCGTAAAGTAACTTGTCTATCTTCCTCATTTGTATTTTGTTCAATATCAGAATCTAATAAATATAATGTGACTCTACCTACATTAATTTTCCAAACTTTTAAATATACTTTTCTTTTAGCAAATTTTACATGAATAATTAGGTCTTCCCCTTTTTCATTTTTTACTGGTAAAATTGGAAGATTATATAAATCGATGTTATGATAGATGTTCTCTTGGTCTCCATAACGATTAATTTTTTGGTTAAAGTATCCATTTTTATATAATAAGCCTACAGCAACAAAAGGTAATCCTAAATCACTTGCTGATTTTAAATGATCCCCTGAAAGAATTCCTAATCCGCCAGAATAAATTGGTAGAATTTCATCTAACCCATATTCTGCTGAGAAATATGCAATTAAATCATTTTTATTGTTTGGATATTTTTTAGAAAACCAAGTATTTTTACTGTTGATGTAACCATCAAAGTCTTCAACTACTTTATCGTATTGTTTTAATAACTCTGAATTTGTAGTTGCTTGTTCTAATTTTTCTTGTGATACTTGTTTTAAAAACTTAACAGGATTTTTTCCACTTGTCTCCCATAAATCGATATCAATTTCTTTAAATAGTCTTAAATATTCACTATTCCACGACCACCATAAGTTGTTTGCAATTTCAGATAAACGGTTAATCCTCTTTGGTAATTGAGGGTTAACAGTAATTCGATTAAACATATACATTGTATATTTCCTCCTTAGTTTCTTCACATAAATTTATCTTTTTGTAGTAACATACTTATTATCTATTATAATAAATAAAAAGTCAAACATTTTTCTAACTTTTTTTGACTTTTTTTATAGAATAATGTTATACTTAGTATAAAGTAACCTTTGGAGGAATTATTATGGGAAAAATATCAAATATGCAACAAAAACAAAATAAGGAAAATGGTGTTAATTTATCTTACGCAAGAAATCAATCTAAACCACGTTTTGGAATAAAAGGAATCAAAGATGTTGGACTTTTATTTAAACCGGGAATTGAAAAAGAATACGATTTTTATCCAGAAGAAAAGAAGTTGATAAGAGCTTTAAGAATTGGAACATTATCTCTTGCAGCTCTTGCAAGTTCTGCAGTTATTACAGTAGGTGCTTCTTATGTTGTGAATCGTCTACCTTCTCTTTCAATCCAAAATGAACAAGCAATCGATGAATTAGCAAAACAGGATGTTTTAAATTCTGCAAAAGATAAATTATTACTTATTCTTTATCAAAATGATTTACCTAAGAGAGAGGCTGCATATATTGAATATACACGTGATGAAGAATTAAGCATAGATACTTTAAAGATATATGAAAAAGTTCAATCTGCTAATCGAAAAGATGACCTTATTTTTTCTTATCGAAGATATCATAATCTATTGGAAAGAAATAAAACAGATAAAAATGATGAAAGAATTAATAAACTATTAAATGAAATGATTGATATTTATTATTCTGAAAATCCTTCACAAGACGATTTAGAAAAATTGAATATGTTATCCTCTTCTTTAAGACCTTTAGATTTTGAATTAGAAAACAAATTCTCTTTAGTTGACAAGTCTTTAAAAAGAGATGACGAAGAAAGATAAAACCAAACTAAAAAACAAGCGATAATGTTTTAATCGCTTGTTTTTTAGTCGCCTTCTTTTGGATGATGTTTCATATAAATTAGCGTATTTGAAAATGTAATTTGAAAAAACATAAAAAATGCGGATAATCCTAGCATATATCGCATTCCAAGATGATATGTAATTCCTGCAAAAAACATTCCTATTGCACTAGAAACATATTTAACTATGTGTGACACATTATTAAACATCAATTGGTAGCTTTCTGGCAATGTATTGATGTATTGCCCATCAATTCGGTTTTCATATGCAGTAGATATTAAAATTGACCAAGTAATTGCCACGAAACATATGATTAAGTTATCTGTTAAAAATGCTATTAGATACGCCATCATTCGTAAACCGAATTTTATAAATATTGTAAAATAATCATCTTTTGGTGTAAAAAACTTTAATGCTAATATTCCTATAACATCAGCAATTAGCCCAACAATTAGTAAATAATTAGTAGCACCACTATCGGAAAAGCCCAGCATATTCGTTAATATTAACATTTTTAACCCTAAGCCTGTATTCATTGCAATATTTCCAAATGCTATATATAATAAATAGATTCGAATCAGTTTATGTTTTTTTACATAACTTAAAATATTAGCTTCATCCTTATTGTCAATTTTTGTATGTCCTTTATTTAATTTTATATTTAATAATACAATAAAAGCAATCATTAAAAAAATAATAGAAATTGATAAACAGATATTATAATCAATGTAAACACCATATATCAGCTTCCCTATCAATACTCCACCAATCAAAATTCCTAAATCTTTAAACAAATACTCTACTAATTTTCTTTTACTATATAAAGTATTATCTTTTTTTATGGTACAGATAAATGGATAAATACACAGGACTATCATTTCTTCAATAATAACATCAAGCATAACACTAAAACGAATTAAACTTGCAACTTTGCTTCCATTTATTTGAAATAGTAAAAATAAATTTAGTATTTTAATAACAATAGCTAATAACAAGAAACTTTTTAATTTGTTTCGTGTTAATTTTTTGGTAATAACCAATATTCCTAATACACATAATAAAGTTCCTATACTTAAAATTTGGCTTATTTCACTTGCATTAAAATGATTGTTTTGTAACCATAATTGTCTAAAATTCCCCCATAGTCCAATAGAAATGCTATAAAAAGCAAGCATGATTAAAATTTTATTTTCATTTGTTAATCGTTTCCCTTGTTCTTTCATTTGTTTCATCCTTTTTACTTCTTGCTAAGATTATATCATTCCTCTTAAAAAATGCAAGAAAAAAATCAATAAATGTAAAAAATGATACATTTATTGATTTTTTCTTTAATCTAATGTTGTAGCAGTTCTACCTGTTCCAACTACATTTTCTTGTAATGAACGCCAGGTATTGCAACCAATGATTCCATCTACCGCTAATCCTCTACTTGCTTGATATCTTCTTACAGCATTATAGGTATTGTTTCCAAAGATACCATCTAATCCACCTGTAGAATAGCCTAATGTATTTAAATCATCTTGTGCAATTAGCACATACACACTTAGGCTTCCTCTTCTAATAAGTGGATATCCTCCACTAGAACAGGCTGGAGGACTCTGTCTTCTATCAAAATGCACCCATGTAGGAGAAATACTAAGAGGCTCCACATAACTCCATAATCCGGAATTTTTTGCACTATTTCGCAAGGTAGCTCTTTGAGCATTTGTCCATTTCTGTCCAACGTCAAATGCTGTTCCTGCATAATGTTGTGATTGCCCTGCATGACCACCCTCCCATGCTCTTCGGAAGGCATATCCTACTGGAATTGGTGCTCCATATAATCTTCTTTGTGAATTCCAAGAGGTCATCGTTCGTTTGGTTGTCCATAAGGTATTGCTTCTACTTGCTCCTCGAAATTCTCTTACTGTAAGGGTTCTTCCTGTATTGTACGGCATTGCTTCAGATAATCCACGGTAATACGTTTCCATACGGTCAGTATCATTATTATATACAATAATTTTTGCCATAAAATCACCTCTATATCATATTGTATGAATATAATAATAGAGGTGTGATTCTTAGAATTCTTCTATAAAACTTAATTTTTGAATTGTTTCTTCTCCAATTATTTTATTTGCTAATTGCATTAATTCTTTACACAATTGTATTTGTTCTTTAAAATGAGCATCAATTCCATAAAGTACTTTAATATTATAGTTTGACGCAACTTCCCAAAATTCTTTACATGGATATTTTACATTTACTAACTTTTTTCTTTGTTCATATCCCATACGTATATTAGGTCTCTTATCATTTTTCTCTGGACAATGGTCAATAAAAGCTATTTTCGTAAATCCAAGTTTAATAAACTCTTCTACATATTCTTCATCTTTTAAATTCAAATCTGCATGTCCACATCGATACGTATGTGTATGATAGTTAAAGTTTTGCATATATGTTCATCTCCTCTATTTTTTCGTTAATTCATAACTTTGCTCAATTAATTCTTTTACAATATCCTCATCAATATTCTCTTCTATCACAATCGTATTCCAGTGTTCTTTATTCATGTGGTAAGCTGGAATAATATAAGAATACGTATTTCTTAGTATGTCTGAATAATCTGGATTCGTTTTTACATTTACATACAGTTTATCCTTTACCTTCATAATAAGTGCAAACCATTTGTTGGTATCTATATGTTTCATTGTTGCTGAAAAACTATCATCTGGAAAAGGATAAGCTTCATATGTATTTGGTAATGATAAACAATACTTTATAATTTCTTCTCTTTTCATATTCCTTATTCTTCAATAAAAATTTAATTGTGTAAAAACACTACTAATTTTCCAATTTCTCTGTCAAATATTTCTTTGGATTCCTTTTATTTTTTCATATATCTCTTTCCAATTATCTACTCTATATAAATCTGTTTTATCGTTTATATTACCTTTACTACTAAATAATATAGTTTCAATTCCTAATTCATTAACTTTATTACAATTTGCAATAGAGTCATCTATAAATAAATCTATGTTTTCATTTTTGCAAACATTTGCTTTATCAAAATCACAGATTAATTTATCATAGTTAATATTGTTATTTTTTAGTTCTTCAATAGTTGTTTTATATTCATCAGTATATAAAGTTTTATCTCTTGCTGTAATAACTATTATTTCATGCCCTAACTCTTTAATTTTATTAATATACTCTGCGACTTTAGGTTTAAAAGGTGTGCTAGCAATAACTTTATCATAATATTTTTTTGCAAATTCAAGTTCTCTTTCTTTCATTTCTTTTGGTAAATTACTATATGAAATATTATTATCGTTCAAATATTTTATATCTACATCAAAAAATTCTGCTATATATGGCATTAAATAATCAAATGTATCTGCCATTGTATCATCTATATCTATTCCTATTTTCAACTTTTTCTCCTTTTCAAATTTATTTTATTTGTTTTACAAATGCTTTATCTCTATTTTCATCATATCCTAGTTTTCTATATAATTCATGTGCACATTTTCTATGAAAGCCACTAAATAGCCATATTCTTGATATATCTTCTTGTTTTGCTATTTCTTCAGCTTTATCCATCAGTTTTGTTGCAATTCCTAATCTTCTATATTCTTCTCTTATTGCTAAATCCCATATAGTTGCATCTTTTCCTGATGGCAATGTTAAAATATTTAAAGTTACTGTTCCTACTAAATTATCATTTATATAATATCCTAATACATGAATATCTTTATTATCTTTAGATATCTTATATAAATTTTGCATTTTCTCATAACTTATATTATTATTAAAAACATCTTTTAATATTTGTTTTAATTGTTCTAAATCTTTTTCCTCTATACTACTTACTATGTTATCTCTTTTCATTCCTTACTCCTACTTTAAACAGTTATATTTTTTTATCTTTCTTCCTAATTTATATCACAAATCAACATTTTTTCATAGTGTTTTACCAATATTTACAAAACATATTTATCCTTATATTTGCTTAATTGCACACAAAATCTCCAATAAAAATAATGTCAAGAGCGAACGAAGTAAGTTTATTTACTCTTGATATTATTTTTATTGGAGATTAGAATTTGTCTGCAAATGTATAAGACAAAAAAATAAGCATCAGTACATATCTACTGACACCCATTTAATAAAGATTCTCTATAACTCATTTTAATAAATTCTTTCTATTGCCTGATATACCTCGTCTTTCTTCATGTCTACTCATCAACATATCCTATACCTGTTATATTCACAGTAAACACAATTTAAAATTTTTCAGTATTTCAAATACTTTGCTCCATTTCCTAAAATTTAGTCTATGTGTTTCCACTTACCACTTAAACAACTACTTTAACTTTCACACCCAAATTCTGATGTTTTTCTTTTCCAAATCTGCCTTTATCCTCAAAAGTTATAATCTATGAAACCATATCAAGATCAAGTATTACGTGTCTTTCTTTAGTTGTAGCACTGCCACACATTCCACATGTATTGTTTGCAGTTTGTGAACATAATTTTTAACCTAGTATATGTACTATGAACAACATTTATTTGTCCTCTTTAATATTCTTATAACACTGTAATATAGTTCTAACACTTCTCCAGTTAATTTCATTCATAAAATTATCTATTGATATATATTTTTCTAAATCTTCTATAAAGTTTTCTATCCATAAGTAGTATTTCCATTTGTTTTTTGAAAAATATGTACTTAATTTATATTCGATATTAACTTTAACACAAAATCCATATTCATAATATCTTAAGTCTAAATTTTCATCAAAACAATTCTGTATATTAAGATAATATTTTTCAAATTCATTATCTATTATCACTCCTGTACTATTAAAATCAAATTCTATGCCTATAAGATATTTTTTTGTATCTATTTGCAAATTATTATTTCCATTTCTTTTAATCTTAGTATTTTTAGGAAATATTAATTGCATCTTATTATATATTTCTCCAGAATCAAATATTTCCAAATAAAATAATTCGTTTCCATTTTTCTCATTATATTCTATTTCATCTTTACTATCCTTAAATGCTTCTCTATTCTCTATTTCTTCTGTAAAAATATTAATGAATCGATTACTTAATAAATCTTTTGAAATATTCTTTCTTTCTATTTTCTCCAATTTTTCAAAATTCATATTCGGTTTTCTAAAATAATCTTGCAATTCTGTTGACAATCTATCTAATACACAATATTCTAATAACTCAATAATAATATCTTTGCTTTCTATATAAATTTCATCTCCATCTTCCATACTTTCTTCAATTGTACTTATTGGGTGTGTATCCCATATTTCTTTTAATTTTTTATTTTCTGCAAATGCTCCCTTTAGATATTTACACATATCTCCAGAAATATCATATCGTGGTATATTTAATATTGTATTACTTAATTTGTCATAGATAATAAATCCTTTGAATTCAATACTACTATTTATTGATTTCATCTTTTTATATGCATAGAAAATAATGACTCCTAAACTCAAAATAATTCCTATTACAATCAGTAAAAAGTTGTATTTTTCTAAATCGAAAAATTGCAAAATTCCTTCTGTTAAAATATTTACACCTATTGCTATGATTATTGATGTAATTATTATATCTTTATATATTTCTTTTAGATTTATCAATTGAGACAATATATGGTTGTTGTTTTTCATACTTCCTCCATTATAAAATAATCTTTAATTTCTTCTAATACTTCCACTGTATCCTCATAACTAATATCTTCTACATAACTAAATTTAGATTGATAATTTTTCCAATGTTCTTTTAGAACATCGCTTTCTTTTATAAATTCCATTATTTCATCTATATTTTTTAGATTATTTTTTATTATTTATGGTTACTATACCATAAATAGTCAAAAAAAGAAAGTGCTTTTCCAAACACTTCCAACTTAAGTTTTATCTCCAAACATTCCTAAATTTTTATTATCAAATTATACTGCTCCGCACATCATATCAACTTCTATCGTTACCTTAATTTTATTATTTTCTACTCGTTTAACCTTATTTTTGCCTTTTCTCTCAAAACTAACAAAATCCTCAAGATCACTAAACTCAACTATTGTATCGAATCTTTTAGATATAGCACCGAACAACACTCCACATGGCTCACACATAGGCTGTAGATAGTTTTTGCTAACCTCATATGATGACTGTTGATTTTTTTGTTCTTTTTCATCATCTTTGCACTTGATTTCGTTTCCAGATTTTAGGATAAATGTTATTACTCTTGGATTTGTTTCTCCATTCCTTCCTTTTTCTCCTATTATAACTTTTTCTATCATTAATTCAAAAACATCTTTGTCAAATTCTGGCATAATTTCGTTGTCTTTAAACAAAGTTTTAAACTTGTTTAATCCTTGATTTAAACTAATTGAATCTTCTAACTCTAGTTGCAAATGCTCTTGCTCTTTCTCTATGCTATTTATTTTGTTTTGTAGTTTTGCTTTCTTTTCTTGCAGAGTTTCTAATGTTATTGTTCCATTTAAGTTTAAATCAATTAGCTTGTCTATCTTTTCTTTTAATATTTGCTTTTCTTCCTCTAGTCTTTTAATAGAACTTTCGTTACTCTCTTCTTGTATAATTTCTTCCATTTCGTTTAAGAATGTTTGGATTAGTTCTTTGTTATTATTGCATAGTAATTTATAACTTTCTGTAAATGCTTCTTCTACAATACTTTCTTTCATAGCTTTACAATGTGGGCAATTTTCTTTTCCATGTTTTACAAATTCCATACAATGCCAAACTGTTATACTGTTTTTAGTTCCAGAATGCCAATTCCTTCTTGTTAATAAACTACCACAAAACCCACAATATAGTCTGCTACTAAAAGGATATTTTCTACTAAAGTTTCCTTTTCTTCTGCCAAGACCTCGTACTCCTCCTCGCTTTTGTAAAATTTCTTGTGCTTGATTAAACATTCTTTCAGATACAATTGGCTCATGATGTTCTTGTATATAATACTGATTTTCTTCTCCCATATTAACTACTCTTCTATGTGAGATTGGATCTGTTGTATATGTTTTTCCTTGTAAGACATCTCCTTTGTATTTTTCGTTTTTCAAGATACCTCTTATAGTTGATTCATGCCACTTCTTTTTGCCTGTTGGTGTTTTGTATTTTATATTTGTTAGTTCTTTTGCTATTGTTGTGCAACCTACTCCTTGACAATATCTATCAAAGATATATCTTACAATTTCTGTTTCTTCATAATTAATGGATATTTTCTTTGTGTCTTTATCATATACATATCCTAAACATCCATTATATCCAATTAATTCCCCTCTTTTTTGTTTCATTTGTAATCCTAATTTTACATTAGAAGATATGTTTTCGCTTTCTTGTTGTGCCATTGCACTTAATACTGTTAGCATTATTTCTCCTGATATTTCTAAAGTATTTATTCTTTCTTCTTCAAAGTAAATAGCAATTCCTTTTTCTTTTAATCCTCTTACATATTTTAGAGTATCAACTGTGTTTCTTCCAAATCTTGATATTGATTTTGTGATTATCATATCAAATTTGTTTTGTGTTGCATCTTGCATCATTTTCATAAAACCATCTCTTTTGTAATCTAATGTTCCTGTAATTCCTTCATCTGCATAAATGCCAACATATTTCCAATCGCTATTACTTTTTATCTTTTCTTCATAATACTTTAGTTGAGAATTGTAACTGTTTATTTGTTCTTCTTTTTCTGTACTTACTCTTGCATAGGCACATACTCTCAAATTTCCTTTTATCTCTTCTCCTGTTGTTCTATTAATTCGACCTTTTTTCTTCTCTATAACTTGTACTTTCAAAATTAACCTCTCTTTCTCAAGTTTAGAGAATCTTTATGTGCTTATTATACATCAAAAGTTAAATTTTTCAAATACCTATGTGAGTTAAATTATATTCTTGTAAGATATTTTGTTTTAGTTCTAAATATCTCTTTTCTTTAATTAGTCCTGCATTAAATGTTTTGTTTAGTATTGCTATTTTTATACTGCAATTAAAAATATTTTCATTTAGTTTGATGTTTTTCGTATTATCAAAATTGATTTCGTATAACATAAAAATCCTCCTTAACTTGAATTAAATTTCAAAAAAGGCAACAGAAAAAGCCAGTCGGCTAGCTTCGACTGACTTAAATATTTTACATTTTTTGATAATACAATTATATTATGGTGTTCTATAAAGTTCAATTCCCATTTTTTTCCCTTTTTTCTGTTAAAATTGATAAAGTCTTGATTTTTAGGTAAGTACACTAAGTGTACTTGTATAAAATTTTTTTAAATTTATTTTTATAATCCTTATTTGTGGGTTCACTTAGTGTACTTTTTACTATTTTTTTGAAATCTTTAGTTCACTTGGTGTACTTTATTTTAAATTTCAATCAAATTCAAGTACACTTGGTGAACTAATTGCTGTATTTTTATAAAATTTAGTACATTTAGTGAACTTTCACACTCTGATTGGCATTTTTTAGTGGTTCATTGGGTGAATTTCTACATCAAATCTGCTTAAAATTTTTGTTCTTTTATTAACTCTTGAAGGCTTGCCCTTCAATGTGTGTAGGCGATGTGTGAACACTCGCTTTCCTGCCCTCAATTTTAATTGAGGTAATATAATTTGTTTTTAGTATTTAAGCTATATTAAATATCCTTCAATATATATTTCTTTAAATAAATTACTCCACAAATTTGTATTTTTCCCTATAACATCAGGATTATCTGATTTTTCATCTAATACAATTCCAACTAATCTACTTGACATCTTATCTAGTATAAACTCAATATTTTTAGCCCATTTATATTTATGGGTTTGAGAATCAATCTTTATTAATGCTCTAAATGCTCCAACTATTGGATATATCATTCCTTTAGGTACTATATAATGCATTTCTTTTTCATCAAATACTGATTTAGACACTATCTCTTTTTCATTATATTTTGAGTATTTTCTACTAGTATATCTCTTACCTGTTTTTTGAGATAATTCCGCAAAATTTGTTTCTATATATTCCCAAATTTTAAAAATATCTGGTATTATTTCTCTCATATTATTGAGCATTCTTTCTCTGTCTATCTTCTCTATATTAACAAACCTTTTTAATGTGGCTTCTTTACCTGTATAACATTGTATTGGCTGCTGATCATTAAGAGTTCCATCTATATTTTGTATCGGATATAAAGTTTGACTAAACATACTAATTAATGCAATTATTTCTCTTACATCAATTGGATTAACCCCTTCATCATTATAATGCTCATTCATTTTATATGCTATTCTATTACTAAATTTTAATTCTTTTGTAACATCTTTTAGTACATCAAAACTTTTTTGTAGTTCTTCTATTGACTTTAAATCAACTTGAACTGATGTATTTCTAGCTGAAGCTAATTCGACTGGAGAATCTATTCCTGTAAAAATCTCTAGAAACACATATCTTTCTTCTTGCATTAGTTGTTTCTCATTCAAATCAAATATCGCTCTTAGAGTATGTCCACCATCTATATTTCCATGTATTTCTGGATCCTCTAATTGAATTTGTACTTTTCCATTTTTGTTATCATATGTAACTTTATCCACTGACAAAACTATTCCTCTATTTAATTCATGAAAATTTTCATTTTCCTTTAAACTATCCATAATATTTTTTGCTACATTTGTTGTCATTTTTTGCTCTCTAGGATTTGTTTTCATCCATTCATTTAATTCTAATGGTATAGTTATAGCTTTAGCATAACAAACATATTTTGCTTTTTCACCCCCTTTATTAATTGGCTCATCCATTTTTTTAAAACTTTTAGCTTCAAATTCCATTGTTACCATAAAAAAACACTCCTTTCATATATTTTCTGTTTTATAACATATGAATAAGGAATGTATCTATATTATTTAATAATTATATTTAATTTAAATTTTCCTTTTTCCACATCTATAAAATCAGATACTGGTAACTTAAATAAGCAAAATCGCTTACAAGCTTATTTATATTTTACATATATAATCTTCATTTGTCAACACCTCCAAAAATTTTTTAGTTAAATGTAATTTGCATATACTATAATTACATTTAATGTTGCACATTTAAATGTGGTTAGTTCGTTTATAAACGCTTAAAATCCCTCACACATAGAGGGATTTTTTATTTACTTGTCGGAAACTCTCGTAAATTATTGTAAATTTACGAGAGTTTCCGACATATTTAACTTCTATATTACGAATTTTCCTATTTTTTAGTAATATAACCTTTATAAATAACTTACTATATCTTCAAATGTATCATATCCACTTTCACTATTGATATGTCCTGCATTTGGTATTAATACTTGTTCTGTTGTAATTTTATCTGCAAAATCTTTTTCTACTTCATATTTTACATATGGGTCATTATTTGAATAAAAACAAATAATTTCATCTGCATATTGTTTTACATCTTCTAAGTTATTAAAATATATTGTTCTATTTACTGTATCGTATTCTTCATTTATTCCTAAATAATTGTTAAATCCACATACAAATATTAATTTTTTCACTTTTAATTTATTCTCTACCAAAAATTTGCAAACAAATACTGGTGCAATACTGTGTGCTATTATAGTTGTATTTTCATTAATTAATCCTAAATTCAAATAGTATTTTAGTAATTTACTCCAATTTGCATAATTTTGATAACCAACTCCTATTGGAAATTGTGGCACATATACTTGTTTTCCATCTGTTGATATAAAATCTTGTAACCAACTAAACCAATTTCCAAATGGACTCCCAAAACTTCCATGTATTATAAAATAATTTACTTGCATTTTCATACTCCTTTTTTAATATTATAAATCTTCTTCATCAATTAGAGGAATTATATCTATTGCTGGTTCTTCATAAGGATGAACTTCTCTTAATCTTTTTAATACTCTTTTCACTATATTAATATCGCATCTTGCTTCCAATTTTTCTTCTTCTACAAATTCTAATTTATTTTTTTCTCCAATGTATGGATTAGCATTACTTAAAGGTTTAAAAGTTCCTATACACTTTGTAGATATAGTACAATCTGTATAGTTTCCTATAATTCCTGCTCCTTCATCACAAATAGCATTTCTTAATTCTTCACTATTTTCAGCTGGTACAGTTACAACAATTTTTACTTTTTTAACATCAATATTCATCTTTCTTAATACCTCTAACTTTCTTTTAAATATTCTCTTATATTATTTGCTAACTCAACATCCATTCTTTTTATTGCTTCTTTTGTTACTCCTACTATATGTGGTGTTACTACTACATTATTTCTTTTTTCATTTAGTATTTCCTTATAGTTTTCTACATCAATATCAAGTCCAACATTAAATGTTGGGTTTTCATCTGCATATCTTATTAATTCATTCATATCTACTGTTTCTGCTCTTGATGTATTTATAAAAGTAGCTGTTTTCTTCATTAATCTAATTTTATAAAGATTCTCTATAACTCATTTTAATAAATTCCTTCTATTCCTTGAAATATATAGCTTTACATCATATCTACTAACCAACACAACCTATACCTGTTATGACTACCATATACACAATCGTAAATTATCTAGTATTTCAAACATTTTGCTCAATTTTTTAAAATTCCATCTATGTGTTTCCACTTACCACTTAAGCAACTACTTTAACTTTCACAACCAAATTCTGATGTTTTTCTTTACCATATTTGCCTTTTTCTTCAAAAGTTATAATCTGTGAAACCATATCAAAATCAAGTATTACATATCTTCTTTTAGTTGTAGCACTGCTACGCATTCCACATGTGTTGGTTATCGCTTGTTGCAATATTATTTGCCGCTTGTTTATCGCTCGTAGCAGTAAATTTATCTTTGCAGTTTATCTCTGTTCCATTTTTACATATAAACCTTATTGTATATGGATTAATTATTCCATCTTCTAATGTTTCTCCTACGATTACTTTATCTATTAAACATTCAAATATATCTTTATCAAACTTTGGCATTATATCTATATTTTTAAATAAACTTTTAAACTTGTTTAATCTTAGTTTAATACTTTCTGTTCTATTCGTTTCTTGTAGTAGGCTTTCTATTTTTTGTTCTATTTTGAGCAATTCTACATTTAAGTTATCAAATTTTTCTGTATATTGTTCTTTATTAATTTTGCCTTCTAAATTTAATTCTAATAGATTAGCAAGTTTTTTGTTTATCTTCTCTTTGTCTTTTTCTAATTTTACTACTATTGTTTCTATAGTATTTTCTTTTAAAATATTTTCTATCTTTTCTAAAAAGGTTTCTACTACTTTTCTGTTATCATTGCAGAGTATTCTATAACCTTGTATAAAACAATCTTCTAATATTTCTTCTGGGATTGCTTTACAATGTGAGCATTCTTCTTTTCCATGTTTTGCTCTTTTAATACATTGCCATACTACTTTTGCACAATTTCTATTTGCATTCCAATTTCTTCTTGTTAGTAAACTTCCACAAAAACCACAATATAATTTACTACTAAAAGGATATTTTTTACTGTAGTTATCATTTCTTCTTCCTGTTTCTCTGTTACCTGCTCTTTTGGTTCTTATTTCTTGCACTCTATCAAATAACTCTTTGCTAATAATTGGCTCGTGGTGTTCTTTTAAATAATGTTTATCTGCTTCTCCTAAATTGCTTAATCTTTTATGAGATATTGGATCTATTGTAAATGTTTTTCCCATTAACACATCTCCAATATATTTTTCATTTTTTAGGATTCCTCTTACAGTTGATTCGCACCATTTTATTGCTCCTTTTGGAGTTTTTATTCCTTTTGCTGTTAATTCTTTTGCTATTGTACTTGAGCCTACTCCTTCTACATATCTTTCAAACATATATCTTACAATACTTGCCTCATCTTCATTGATTGTTATTTCTTTTGTTTCAAGGTTGTAATTATATCCATAACAACCATTATATCCAATTAGTTCTCCTCTGTCTTTTTTCATCTTTAACCCTAGTAGGACATGTGAAGATATATTCTCGCTTTCCTGTTGAGCCATTGCACTTAACAAAGTTAATACTAATTCTCCTTGTCCTGAACCAGTATTAATGTTTTCTTCTTCAAATAAAATTGCTACATTTTTCTCTTTTAGCATTCTTACATATTTCAAAGTATCTAATGTGTTTCTAGCAAATCTTGATATAGATTTTGTTAGTATCATATCAATTTTTCCTTCTATTGAATCTTGTATCATTTTCATAAAGTTTGTTCTTTTAAAATCTAATGTACCACTTATAGCTTCATCTGCATATATTCCTGCAAATTGCCATTCTGATTTACTATTTATTTTTTCATCATAATACTTTAATTGTGATTGATAACTATTTAATTGTTCTTCATTATCTGTGCTTACTCTACAATATGCACATACTCTTAATCTCTCCTTTATTGTTGTACCTGTTACTCTGTTGATTCTTCCGTTTGTTTTCTCTATGACTTGAATTTCCATTATACCTCCGTTCCGCCTAGAGATAAAACTTAATAATTTTATATCATTTTTTAAGTAAAAAGTAAATTGATATTACAAAAGTTTGTAATCTTTTAGGATTTTTCTTTTAATTTCTTGATGTTCCGCTTCTGTTATTAAGTTTTCTCTAAACAAATTATTTAATAGTGATAATCCATGCTACAATTTAGCATAGTATTATCTTTTAATTGCTTAGAGTTATCTACTTCTATTTCATAATCATGTAGCATGAAATTGCTCCTTTTCTTTAAATTTGAAAAGAAAAAGAGCAGAGAAATTAGTTTTTAATCTAATCTCTTTGCTCTTTCTTTTTCATGCTATCATTATATTATCGCAGTTTTATAAAATCAATTCCCTTTTTGTTCCCTCTTTTCTATTTTGGATATAATTTTCATATCTAATTTTATAAGTACACTAAGTGAACTAATACTTAAATAATCTAAAGCTACAAGTTCACTAAGTGTACTTGAAAATTTTATTTTTTCTTCATATTCACTAAATGAACTTTTTTTCTAAAAGTTAAGTACACTTGGTGAACTAAATCTAAAATATTTTATTAAACTCAAGTACACTCGGTGAACTTTTGCCTAAAATGAGTGAACTTTTTCAAATTTTTAGTTCACTATTTTTAATTTCAACGAAGAATAGCGGGTTTGAGTCAGTTCACCGAGTGAATTTCTGCATCATATTTGCTTAAAATTTTTGTTTCTTTATTAACTCTTGAAGGCTTGTCCTTCAATGTGTATAGGCATTGTGTTAAACATGCTTTCCTGCCCTCATTTTAAATGAGGTATTTTAGGTTTTAATAGTACTTATGTCTACTTAATTAAATATACTTATCCTTAAATCCTCTTAGTTGAAAAAGAATGTGCTTTTAAAATCAAGTCAAGGTTGTGCGATAGCACATTCATTTTAACCTTGACTTGATTTTGTAAAGCACATTATAATTAAGATTATGGATTTATATATTAATCGTTTGCAACTAATCTTTAATCTTATATTTTTTCATTAATTCTTTTGCTTTTTCAATTCCTTTTTCTGTTATATATGTAGATTTTGCTTTATGCGTACTTCCACCTATTAGTCTTTCATCTTCTAAGATATTTAATATATCAAAATCATATCCTTTCCATGCTCTTTGATATTCTCCATATGGTTCTCTCTCAGTCCATGAAGTTAAATATATTAAAAGTAATGTTAATTCTTTAATTTGTTCTTCCATTATTTAATCTCTCTTTCTACAAATTCTATAAATGTTGGAACAGTTTCTAGTAAATATTTATAATCTTTAACTACTAAATATGCTTCTGCCTCTGACCCCCATGAATATGTTCCTTTATTTTCAATATTATCTATCTTTGCTTTTGTAAATTTAATTTCTTGTTTCAAATATCCTAAAATATATTCATTATTTTCTTGTATAGACTTAAGAATTTTTTTAGCTTTTTTATAATCTCCTTTTTTGTAATACATTATAGAAAGTGGGAATAACATAAAAGTAGAATTATCTAAATAACTATTATATATTTTTTCACATTCTTCAAATCTTTCAAGTACAGCATATAATCCCATAATTAAATATCTTATCCCTTGGTTATCACTCTTACATAGTTTTAATAGTTCTTCTCCTTGTTTTATTGCTTCAGTATATCTTCCTAATTCCATTAATGTTAACATATAACTATGTTTAGTTCTCATGTATGGTCTTGTTTCTATTAATCCCCAAAATATTCCTATATTCTCTTTATTGAAAAGGTCTTCTTTTTCTAATTCTGCTTGCTCTTTATCTAATGTTTCTTTGTATCTGCCTAGTTTCTTTATTGTATTAGTTTCAAATTTTGTAATAAAGTTTTCTGCATCTATATTATTAGGATTTATTTCTAATGCTTGTTTTGCTAGTTTTATTGCCTTTGATTTTATCGGTTCGTCATACGCTTCAAATAATAAATCATCTGACTGTTCTTCCTTTATAAATTTTTCATCTTCAAAATCCATTTTTTACCTCCTTTATTAATATTTATTTGTTATATATTTTTGATTTTTAGTATTTGGTTTATCTGGTATAGTCATTTGTAATTTTCCACTATCTAATAATGGTCTCATGTATTTCAAATAAAAGTTTCTTCTGTCTTTTAAATCTAAATATGCCATTATTTCTTTCGTTGTTCTTGGCTCTCTACAAAATTCTAATATTTTATCTTGGTGGGTATCTTGGTGGGTATCTTGGTGGGTTGCTGTTTGTTTTTTCGTTTCATTTTCAAATCCATCATGCATAAATATTGTTGTAATAAAATAATCTCTGGTCTCATTTGTTTCAAACTCTGGCTCTTTTGAACCATTATTCTTTAATGCTCTTTTTATTTTAGGAACACCTGTATTTCTACCTTCTGTTAATTTTAATTCTTTTAAAAATTCTCCAATTCTACGGTTTCTATATTTTCTTGCTATCATATTTTTATCTTCAATTGATTTTTCGCTTATTGAACGGTCTGGTCCTGGATAGCTTACAATATGGATTCTATCTTCCATTATTCTTACTTCTACTGGTTCTCTTACATCATATCCTCTATGATAAACTGCATTTACTAATGCTTCCTCTATTGCTTGGTATGGATAATTAAAAAATCTTACCGCTTCTGCTTGTCCATCTATCTTCAATATTTTTTCTACAATAACAGTATTTTTAATATATGTTAATGCACTCTTTATCATACTATCTATTGGTCCTTTAAATATTTGCTCTGTCATATCATCACCTTCTGGACCATTCCTTAAATCTACTACTTCTATTTGCGAATATGGAAAAAATTTTTGTGGTTCATCATTGAAAAACATTAAGCCTACATTTAGTGGTTTCATATATTCTGGTGTACCATCTATAATTCTCATACTTTTGCATAAATCCATAAAATCCATTGTTTCAGATTCTTTTAGTAAATCACTTTTGATTTCATATAAGTAATTTTGAATTAATGGTAATTTCAAATCTCTAATCTCTGCCTCATGGTTCATTCTGTCATCAAAAGGTATTGTTCTTGCCATATCATATAATTCTTTTTGTTCTGTCTCTGTTGCTTTTACTGTGCTTGACATTTTTCTTATATAATAGGAATATCCTTTTGAAAAGTCTTTATCTAATGTCGTAGGACATTTATATGGTCTTGTTTGTCCTCCGAAACACCATACTACTAGTATATTTTTTTCTTTATATCGTGCAACATCTACTATTGGTGTATATGATGGTTGAATTAACTTACATTTTGCTAATAACTCTTTTTGAATTTTATCTATTTCAGATAATTCTAAACCTGTTATTGGCATTTTAGGTCTTCCATTTTCTTCTTCAACACCAATTAGAATATATCCTCCGCCCCAGTTATCTATATCATTTGCAAATGCACAAATCGTATGTAATATTGGTTCTGGATTCCAATTTTTCTTTAATTCTAATCTTGCATTTTCTACAATGTTTTCGTTTAATATATTTTCTATACTTGTAGGTAATTTCATTCTTTCACCGCCCTTATCAATTGTCCAATTTCTTTGGACAATTTAAAATTGTATAAATATTTAAAATGGATCTTCAATCTCAAATTCAATTGGTTCTTGTTCTAAAAGTTCCAATTGTTCTTCAGATAAATATTTTCTATCTATAACTACACTTAATACAAATTCATTAAAGAAATTATCATTCATTATATAATACCCATTTACTTTTTCTTTATTTCCATAGCTGTCTTCAATTTTCCATCTCTGTGGTTTATCATTAATTAAATTAACTCCTGTAAATGTCATAACATGATGCATACTAATATCGTATAAATTTAATGCTTCTTCTTTTGATAATGTTTTTAAATTTAATGTATCTTCATAATTATACAATCTAGTATCTAATATTCCAGATTTTTTATCTCTAAATTTCAAAATATGTGCTCCCATATATACTGGAATATTATCTTTTAGTTGCTTTATTGTTAATTCTTTTAAATCGTCTATTGGTAAATTTAAATATTTAACATAAGAGTTTTGATATACATTTCCTAAATATTTCTTTTTATACATTTTGTAATATTCCTTGTTATACATAGGCATATTTGCTATTGTTACAAAATTTTCTAATTCCAAATCTAAAAATCTATTTTTAAATTCGATTGGTGTTACATTTTCAATCCTTTTATATTCGCCATTTTTATTTTTATACTCATAATTAAATTCTGTTAGTGGTTCTCCTAGTATTTTGCATAATAAAATATAATTTTCTTGTAAAAACTTATTTTTTTCTTCTCTTAATGAATTGATACCTGTTCCATTTTTCTTTAGATTTAGTAATTCTATAATATCCTTTTTTACTTTTTCAGTATATAAATACTCTACTTTTTCATAGTTTGTACTTTCAACTGCATTTGGATTATAAGAATATGGAACTATTCCATATTTATTTATAATTGCTACAAACCATTCCCAGTATCCACCTTCTGAAACAGAATATTTTATAATATTTTCCTTATGAAGATGATCAAAACTAGTATCTTCTGTATTTATTATATTTTCATAAGCATTATTTGACTTTTCTAATTTATCAAAAAATGCAATATGATTATTAGATAATTCTAAATCCATAACATTCATATTTAAATTTTTAGCTATATTATGTTTTATTAGATTCAAACCACCATATATCCAACATCTCCAACTATCTTGTTGGTCACATCTTTTACTATCTGGTAATTCTATATTAAAAACTGGTTGATTTTCTATTATAATATCTCTATTAATACAAGCATTCTCTAGACCATTTTTAGTTATAGCATTTTCTATTATTTTATTAGTTTTATTTGAATTATAAATTTTATTAAATTCTTCTATTTGTTCTAATTTTATTTGATCATCCATTTTATCTCCTTCATACTATTTTTAATATAAATTCCCATAATGATTTCTCTTATTTTATATTCTATACAATCTCTTCGCTATTTATATCAAATGATGGTGTGCATATAATTGCAAATCTTACTTTACCATCAATGCTATGTTTAGAATTTACAGGAATTAAAACGAAATCACCTTGTTCAACATTATTTTTTTCACCATCAATAGTTACAATTGCATTTCCATCTAGTATGAAATAATATTTTATACTCTTTCTATTTATAAAAATCCCATGGAATCCATCCAATTCACCTATTACAAAATCCATAGGCATATTTTTTCCAGCAAACAGGTCTCTTATTTTCATATTATCTCCTACACTTCTTTCTTGTGCCATTTTATATTTATAAACCATTCTTCTTCCTCCAATTATATTTTTATTTATATTATCATAAAAACGCAAAAAAAGAAAGCCTTTTACCAAAGACTTCCAATTTAAGTTTTATCTCCAAACATCATTTATTTTTCTTTATAAAATTATACTACTCCTCATACCATATCAACTTCTATCGTTACCTTAATTTTATTATTTTCAACTCTTTTAACCTTATTTTTACCTTTTCTCTCAAAACTAATAAAATCTTCAAATGCAGTAAATTCAACTATTGTATCGAATCTTTTAGATATAGCACCGAGCAACATTCCACGTGGCTTGTAAATGGGAACATATCTACTGGTTGGATTTGTTGTATTTCATATTGTTCTTCAAATTCTTTTAAATCACGTATTAGCGTTGCAGGATTACAACTTATATATACAAATCGTTCTGGTTTTATTTTTAGTATATTCTCGACTGTATGTGTATCCAATCCTTTCCTTGGTGGGTCTACAAAAACAACATTTGGTTTTGCTTTTTCTTTTTGTAGAACGTCTTCTAAAATTTGTTCTACATCACCACAATAAAATTCCATATTTTCTATTTTGTTTATTTTTGCATTTTCTTTTGCATCTTGGATTGCTTGGGCTACAATTTCAATTCCATAAACTTGTTTTACATATGGTGATGCGAAAGTTCCTATTGTTCCGATTCCACAATATAAATCTAAAACAATATCTTCTTTATTTAAGTTTGCTCCTTTTATGGCTGTATTGTACAATTTTTCAGTTTGTACTGGATTAATTTGATAAAAGGATAATGGAGAAATATTAAATGTAAAGTCTCCTAATTTATCTTTTATGTATCCATTGCCATATAAGATTTTGTTCTTATCTCCCATAATGACATTGGTGTTTTTTTGATTAATATTTTTTACAATAGTTTTTATTTGTGGGAATTTAGTTTTTAGTGCTTCCACTAATTTTGCTTCATTTGGAATGGTTTTTTCATTTGTAACAAGGACGCACATCACTTCATTTGTTTTAAGTCCTACTTTTACTACAATATGGCGAATGGCTCCTTTTCCTGTTTTTTCGTTATAAGCCGAAATTTGATTGTGTTTCATAAAATCGATTATGAATTTTGCAATTTCTTGTGATATTGGCATTTGAATCGCACAAGAGTCTAATTCGATTATTTCATGTGTTCTTTGTGCATATACACCTGTTATAATTTCTCCGTTTTTGCTATATCCTACAGGATATTGTGCCTTATTACGATAAAAAAATGGTTTTTCCATCCCTATGGTTTCTTTTACAATTACTTTTTTTGCTAACGTTTTATTAATTAGATTTTGTACCATATCTCTTTTTAATTTTAGCGTTTCTTCATACTTCATATGTCTTAAATTACAACCACCACATCGTTTATAGGTATTACAATCTGCATTTTGTCTAGCATTAGAAGAGGTAAGAATCTCTAAGACTTTTCCAAATGCATGTGAGGTATTAACTTTTACAATTAGTATTTTTACCTTTTCGCCTTTCATTGCACCTGGTATAAAAACGGTAAAATTTTCAATTTTAGCAATTCCTTCTCCATCACAACCATAATCAATAATGTCTACAACATATTCTCTATTTTTTTGAACTAGTATTTTATTTTCCATTCTTTACTCCTAATTTTTTCTTTGTAAAATGTTAAAAAGCATGCTTCCATCTCTATAATCTGCAACACAACAAAAGTCTATCATTCCATTTTTATTTAGTTTTTCATAAATTTGATTATTATAGGATGCTAAATCATCGTTTTCGTTTGGTTGATGAACAAATATCACCTTTCCACCATTGTTATGTACAAATTCCATTGCTGGCGCATCTGTATAGCCATCACCTATAAAATAAACATTTCTACAATCCATTTCTTGTCTATTATTCTTTCTTAATATATCACAAATAGCTAATATCTTCTTCTCATCTGTCATCACTTCACCAATTCCAGAAATTAATCCACTTTTATTATGTTGCATGAGTGTTCCATAAATCCCTTTAAAATGTTTTGCTGTTTCAAGATTTTGTAAGAATTCTCTTAATCCTCCAGAAACAATATAATTCTTCGCACATGACATTTCCAAGAAATCATTTATTCCAGGATTATAGGTAATATATTTCTCTCCTTGCATTAATTCTTCATATGTAATCGTTTCCTTTTGCCCTACTAATAAATCATTAAAAAAGCCAAAAAATGTTTCAAGTTCATTTCCAATATGATTTTTTCGATATTCTGTAAGTGCATTTTCTAAATTGGCATTTCTTTCTTCTCCATTATATCCAAATTTTTTAACCCATACCCAAAACTTTGGCCAAGTTTGTGTTGTTAATGTTCCATCAAAATCAAATATATTTATTGGTTCCATATTAGCCTCCATTCTCTTGTCATTATATACAAATTTCACATAGTTTGCAATATAATTATGAAGATTTGATTCTTACAAATTTTAAAAAATTCCCAATTTCTATTGACAACAAAATCACAAATATGCTAAGATATAATCTGTTAATACGAAATGCGGATGTGGCGGAACTGGTAGACGCGCTGGTCTTAGGAACCAGTGTCAACGACGTGGGGGTTCGAGTCCCTTCATCCGCACCAGTCTGGGTGTTCTTATAGGATTTAACGTCTTATAAAAACACTTTTTTTATTATGCCGATAATTTATGAGCGTTACATTTACACCTTTTCTTGTATTTACTGTTACATCTACATTTGATAGCTTTTTTATATAAAGTTGCTCCCGTATTACATATCGGGAGCATCCGTGGCTGTTGCTCCGCATTGCCACGCATTAATGTATATAACATAAGGAAAGTTATTGTAACATTTTCAAAAATATAGTATAATTATTAAAATATTTAGTGAGTTACGGAGAAAATTGATATGAATATTATATATAGAAAAATAAAAGAAGAAGATAAAGAAACTGTGAATAATCTATATGAGAAACTTTTAGATGATCATGGATGTAATGTAGGTATGGGAAATCGGATATGGATATTGGATTTGGAATAAATTATTTAGTCAAGAAAATAGTTATAATGCTTATGTTGCTTCTTTGTCAAATGATTATGGAATAGAAAGTGAAATAGTTGGTTATATAATGTTAGAATTAAATAAAAGAGAAAGTTATTCATTTATTCAAGGGTTATTTGTAGAAGAAAGATATAGACATAGAGGGATAGCTAAAAGATTAATAAATGAAGCTGAAAATTATTCAAGAAGTATAGGATGTAAAAATATAGAAGCTGAAATAAAAAATTATCTATTCGGATTTTATAACGATTTGGGATTTTCTATGTGTAAAAAGAAAAATGATTCAACATATTTCTTTTCTAAAAGTTTAGAAAGAATCAAAGAAATAAGCGAAGACAGAGATTTGGAACGATAATTTTTGATGAAATACATTTGACAAAATAAAAAAATGTCTGTATAATAAAGATAGAAAATGAGAGCCACAGAAATGTGTGCTACCATATAAATTATATGTTAAAACACCACAAAGCTTGGCAGAGCATATGTGGTGCTTTTATTATTTGCTCAAAATTACTACTATTGCAATAATCAAGGCAAATGCTATAATAGTCATTCCTACTAAACCGTATAAAAGTAAGTATATTATCATTAACATAGCTTGTTTTACCATATAGCACCACCTCCATTCTCACAGTCAAAACTGTGTATGTAAAGTGGTAGCACCCATGCTGCTTATTCTCATTTTCTATTGTTTATAACTATATAACATTATTACTAAAAATACAAGAGAACAAAACAAATTTTTGAGAATAATGTAAAGATACTTTTTTTGCGTGCCGTGTAATTATTGATTTTTCAACATTTTGTGAAAGTTCCTATAAGAACACTCCGACCAATAACGTTTCTGTTCGAACTAAACCAGAACAGATAGATATGAAAATCAATCAGAAATTAAAATCTGGTTGATTTTTTTGTTGTCTAAAAACAATATGAAATCATCCAAACGAAAGGATGGTGCGAAAAATGAAGATAACTAATCAATTTATTGACCAATTTTAATATGCTCTTATTCAAAAATGGTCAATAAATTTCAAAAATACTCCCTTGAAAATCCATAAACTTTATGTTAATATTATATAATCATGAATTTTTAATTCACTGTAATAAAAACGAGCAACGTATTTGTGATAATTTCACAAATGGAAAGGAGGTAATGTTATGATTATGAATAGTGAAGCTTTAACAAAAGAGGAAGGACACGAATAGCCAAAGAGACTAATCGTTAGGAGGTATACTACATGAATAACGACAACTCTAACATTTTCAGTAATCAATCAGGTATAAGCCTATGGGATCCACCAGAGGAATCTACATATTATGACCGAAAAATGGATTTACAAGGCGAGGTTCCCACTAGTGGTTCAATGGAGGAAGCAAAGATGCTTTTTAAATGTAAGTACAGAAAAACAAACAAAAAGAATTTAGTATCATTTGCGTTGTTTCTTACTATAGTAGTAATTCTACTACTTACATCTGTTGTTTTTTATGAAAAAACGCATGCTGAATTTGATAAGAAAATTTCAGGAAAAGAAGCAATAGTAATAAGCGAAACTGCAACTATTCATTATGATGAGCCTTTGGGACGGAATACAGATACCGTCACAAAGTCGAAAAAGCTTATCTTGACTGGAAAAGTAGCACATTTCTTACAAGATGATATGCCTATGATGGAAGTTCGTTTAGAAGACGGTACTTTCGCTTGGATATCTAAAAGAGATATTGCTATTTCAGAATAACTAAAACGACAATGAAAAATAGCGAATTGGAAATCTGTTTTTTCAATTCGCTATTTTTCAGTTTATAAGAGTTTCGAAAAAAAATTTAATCTTTTAATTAAGCACAAATCTCACGCCCTACTGGTTGTTTCTTATCCTGTAGGGCGTATCCATCTTTATTTTTTCTCGTCATAGTGATAACTAGAACACATTGATTCATCTGGTTGTTTTGTTTTACAATCTTGTATTGGTGTAACAATAATCTGCTCTAAGGAACATTCTTGTTCTTGGTTTTTGTTGTATTTGCAACTTGTTACTGTACAATTAATTTTTTGATTTTTATCCATAAAAAATGACCTCCTCTTTTTTAATAGTATGGCCATTTTTTCGCGTTTCTATTTAACTTTTTTATTTTATTTCTTTTTTTGATTCAATTTGTTTTGTCTTTGTTTCTTCAACACTTCGATTACAACATTCTTGAGGTTGTTTAAAACTTAAATACCAATTAAATCCATTTCGATTTTTTGCAATATCACTCATTCTTTCTTCTAGTGCTTGATACGTTTGTGGCATTGGTACAATCATTGGTTCATATGGGCACCAATTAGCAGGTGTTGCACCTTTATTACAATCTGCAATTTGTAAAGCTTGTAATAACCTTAGTATTTCTGGTATGCATCTTCCTACATTCATTGGATAAACTAAAATCGCACGAACAATTCCTTTGTCATCTATGATAAACACATTTCGAACTGTTTCGGTATTGCTTATATCATTTGAAATCATACCGTATTTTCTTGCAATCGTTCCATTTCTATCTGCTATAATTGGAAAAGGAACACGAATTCCTGTCTTACAATAAATATCATACATCCACGCTAAGTGTGAGGCACTGCTATCTACACTTAATCCCAATAAACAAGCATTTTGTGCCTTAAAATATGTATCCGCCTTACTAAATGCTATCATTTCAGTCGTACAAACGGGGGTAAAGTCTCTCAATGTGGGGATTATTATTTTTATTATTTAAAACTCATCATTCATTAAGAAATCAAATATATTTATATGTTTAATTCCATCTCTTGAGTAATCTTCCTCATCTAATGAGATGATATATCTTGGATATGAATCATTAATTCCAGCATATGCTCCAAATTCTCTTTCTCTTGTTTCTTCTTCAGATAATGAATAACTTACTTGAATATATTTTAGGTCTTTATTTTTTGTTGCAACAAAATCCACTTCGCCTTTTTTGTTTTTTCCAATATATACTTCATATCCTTTAGAAATCAAATCATTATATACTATATTTTCTAGTGAAATTGAGTAATTTACTTCTTTATTATTCATTTTAATCTTTTTAACACCTAAGTCAGATGCATAGTATTTATTTAAAGTTTTTAACACACTTTTCCCTTGAATATCATATCTATAAACTTTGTTCATGATAAAAGTTGAACATAATGCCTCTAGATAATTGTATAAAGTGTCAGTAGCAATTTCATGATGTTCGCTCTTTAAATAATTTAAAACATTTACTGCAGAAAATTCTCTACCTTCTGTTTCTAACACATATTGTAATATTTTATTAAATGATGTTATATCTTTTATATTTAATCTTTCTACTACATCTTTTAAAAGTATTGAATCATATACATCTGATATATAGTTTAGTTTTGCTCTTTCATTATCAAAAGAAAACCTTTGTGGAAGGCTACCCCATTCAAATATGTCTAATAATAGTTTCTTATAATCTTCTTTTTTTACATTCTTAAATTCTACTATTTCTTTAAAAGTTAATGGCTGAACTCTAAAACTTACATATCTTCCAGATAAATCTGTAGACAATTCTAAGAAAGTCATTTTACTATTAGAACCAGTTATAAATATGCTAAACTGATTTGTAATTCTTAAAGAATTAATACCTTTTTCAAATTCTTCTACTTTTTGGATTTCATCTAAAAAAACATAGTATTTGCTTTTACCTTTTGCAAGACTTTTTATATAATCATTTAAATCTTTTGCATTTTTTATAAAACTATAATCTAATGATTCAAAATTTATATAAATTATTTGTTGTTCATCAATTCCTTGTTGTTTTATTTCATCCATTATTTGTGTTAAAATAACTGATTTCCCACTTCTTCTTAATCCATATATTATTTTAATTAGAGATGTTTCATTATAAAAATCTCTTATTTTATTTAAATACTTTTCTCTAATTAGCATATCAATTCACCTCTAGTATAGTTTATCACAAGCTTAAGACTTTGTAAAGTTATTTTGATACACTGGAATAACTTTTTGATTTTCGACATTTATTTTGATACATCGGAATAAGTTTTGATTTTACGTTTATACCAATTTTTCTATATCTACTTTTAAATCAATTTTTAGTGTTTTATCACTATAAATCCATATTGTATCAATTATATTTTCTAAAACATATCTACTGGGCATTTCACTTTCAATAATATCATCAAAATATTCTATTGCTGTTTTTAACTTTTTTATTTTTTCTTTTGAAATTTCTTGTTCTTCTTTTTTTAGAATTTGCTGTAGTTTTTCTATTTGATTAGTTTTATCAATTTCTAATTCTCTATATGTATTTTCTATCATTTGTTTTTGATATTCATTTGTACTTGATGTTAAATCTTTTACTTTTTGATTTAATAACACTTTATACTCTGCCATTAGTGTTTCTAGTTCAAATTTAATTTTTTCTTTATTAACTTGTTCTTTATTAATTTTAGTATCAATTTCTATTTTTTCTATTTGCTCAATATATTTCTGTTTAGTAAATTTTAGAAATTCCTTTAGATGAATAATCATATCGTTTTCTTTTATTTCATGACATTTACACCTTGCTTTTCCATAAGTTCTATACTGGGAACATTCATATCCTTTTTGTCCTTGTTTTCTAGTTATAGTTATTCCACTTATTCCAAAACCACAATCTCCACATCTACAAAGTCCTGAAAAATAATAATTCCTTTTTCTTGTTCCTGATGTACTTTTAGTCTTTGCTTTTCTTTCCTTTATCTTTTGTGCTAGTTTAAATGTTTCTTTTGAAATTATTGCTTCATGATGATTTTCAAATACAAAGTGTTCTTCTTTAGGTAATTTTATTGCCCTACCTCTTATTGAAACTGTTTTCTTTTTATGTGTTCGCAAATTACCACAATACACATCATTATTCAATATATTACTTATCATATATGTAGACCATAATTTTTGTACTGGGTGCTTATATATTCTTCCTCTTTCTAAATGCTTTCTTTGATAATACACAGATGGTGTAGGATAATCATACTTACTATTTAAAATATCGCAAATTTTCTTTCTACCTAAACCTTCCTCTATATATAACTTATATATTAATTCAATAACAGGTCGTATTTCTTCATCTACATATAACTTTGTAACATCTTCTTTATCTTTTATATATCCATAATAATTCCCCATTACTAATCTTCCTGTTTTTTGTTTAGAATACATGTGATCTCTTGTTTTTCTAGAGCAATCTTTTACATATCTTTCGTTAAACCAAGTTGTTATTCCAATCGTATCATCTCTATCATTTAGAACATCATAAGTTCCACCCATTTCAGATACTAATATTAAGTTCTTCTGCATATTTTTAAATTCATCTATTAAAACTAAAACTCGTCCGTTATTTCTACCAATTCTTGATAAATCCTTTGATATTACTACATCTATTTTTCCTCCTTTTACCCCTTCAATCATCTTCAAAAACTCAGGTCTATTAAAGGTATATCCCGAAACATTGTCATCTATGTAGAAGTCTTTGTCCTCGACAATCCAATTACGAGTATTAGCATAATCTTTAATAATTCTTTTTTGTTCTTCAATACTTGCGTAATTTTCTTTATCTTCATCTCTAGACAATCTACAATATCCTACAACTGTCATTTTTCCTCCTTCTTGCCTGATATTGCTTATGTCTTGTATGTTAGCATACATTACAATTTAGTTCCACTTGTTTCGTAATTATTTTTTTAAGAATCTCGGGATAATTCTCTTTTCCTATTACAAAAATTGCTACACTGTATTTTTCTCGTTTATACTTTTCAATTACTTCTTTTGTTTCTTGTTTCTTTAATTCATCCTCTGTTAAATAAATTTGCACATATTTTGTATTAGATATTTCATTAGAAGTAATTTGCATTTAAATTGACTCCTCCATATAATATTTCTCTATAAATATTATGCAAAATGAGATTATAAAATATCTCTTTTGTCCTAAAATTACTTTTGTAAAATTCTAATACTTTAATTTTTATTATTTTTCAAATGCATCCCTCCCTCTATATATAAGAACACAAAAATTTTATGAAATTGGGTATTTTTTGAAAATTTTTTTAAATTTTTAGAAAAAAATTGAACTTATACTAATATAAGTCCAATTTTTCTTTAAAATGTTGCATATTTTCTAATTATATTTTTATTATCTTGTTAATTCATCTAATACTAACAATTTATTTTCTAACAAGTAATCTAATGATAGTTTTTTAGAAAATTCCTTTTTCTTAGCAATTTCTGATGCTTCTCTTCCAGCAGTTCTTCCATATACTACAATGGATGCTAAAGCATTACCCATTAGGCGATTATCTCCATCAATTCCTCCACTAACTTCTCCAACTGCAAAAAGATTTGGAATTGTAGACATTCCTTTTGTATCAATTTCAATTCCTCCTAAATGATAATGTATTATAGGATAAATTAAAATTGCATGTTTACGAATATCTATTTGTTCTGCCTGATATTTCTTTAATAATCCTGGTAATTTTTCCTCTATTGTTCCCACACCATTTATTTGATCAATCAAAGGTGTAGCTAACCATATTCCACGATTTCCATCAGGTGTTGTAATCGCATTACCCTTTGCCTCTTCTGATAAAATCATACTTACAATATCATCACGTTTTCCTTTTGATTGCAATGCTTCTCCTTTTGAATTAAATAAAAGAGCCCCTAAAGAACGTGCCTTTTCACTTACTAATTTTCCACAAAGATTTATAGGATATGCTCCACCTGTTGGATGATATTGAATAGCTCCTGGATCAATTAATTTCGCACCAGCATGATATGCAATTGCTAATCCATCTGCTGTGGAACCTTTGCAGTTCGAAGTTTGCATATTGTTATAATACAAACTTCCAGAACCTCCTGTTGCTAAAATAACTGATTTAGATTGTACAACTTTATAATTATTTTCTTGCTTAAAAACAATTCCAGCTACAGCTCCCTCTTCATCTTTTAGCAACTCTTGTGCATCAGCATATCTAATTACGGTTATCTTGTCTGATAATTGTTTAACTCTTTCTCCTAGAGCTCCCATGATATTAGCTCCAGTATTATCACCTATAGTATGTAATCGTTTTTTATTTGATCCACCTGGAATAATTGGTTCTTCTTTGAATTTTACTCCTAAACTTTCTAGCCATAATAAACTTTGAGGAGCTTCATATACTAATTTTTCAATTAATTCTCTTTTTCCCTTATTATGTCCTCCATTAAATGTATCTTCAAAATGTTGCTCTGGGGAATCATCTGGTTCAGTAGCTGCTTGTATTCCTCCTTGTGCTAATACCGTATTAGAAAGTCCAAATTTGTCCTTTGTTATCATCAAGACTCTCGTTCCATTTTCTGCAGCTTCTATTGCTGCCGACAATCCTGCTCCTCCTGTTCCAACAATAACAACATCAGTTTTATAATCTATATTGTCTAAATTTAATCTTAATATTTCTGGATCAATCTTTTTTTCTAATCTATTTTTCAGTTCTACTGGTACTTTTTCTCCCATATTCATTCCGTAGTCTAAAGTTCCAAAATTTCCTATTTGTAATTTTTCTTTAGGAGGTTGTTTTAATCTAGGATTATTGGCAAAATCACCAAGATGATTCAAAAATAGATTTTCTGATTCGATCATATCTTTTGTATATGAAAAAGATTTTTTAAAATTCATAATTTTTCCTCTCTTAAGAATTCTTTTCTTCTATTTTTTTATTTCTAAAATATAAAACAATATCTGTACTTACCATTAATACATTAGGAATATAGAACCAAAATGCTAAATTTAAATTATGAGAAATTAATTTTGAAATAATTCCACAAACATATCCTATTGCAATACAAAATAAAAACAATATACTCTTTCCTTTTGTTGATTTTGAAGTATATGACTTATAAATAGATAATGGCCATGATACTCCAAATCCTATTATCATAAGTGTTTCTAATAGTTCAGCTAAAAACTCCATATAAATTCTCCTTTTCTTATAAAATATATTTAAATAGCAATCATATAGTCACAACTACTAATTATTACTTTATCATAATATCACAAACCTTCATAATTATCAACTGCATTATTCATTCCTATAATCATCTTTATAAATATCACCAATATTATAAAAGTCATATAAATCCATTTCCGTCATTCCTTCAGTATCTTTACTAACATAATAATTAGCTTTTTTTCTTGCACTATTTAACATTTTATTAAATTGTTCATAATATTCATCACCTAATAAATTCTTCATAACTTCACTATTTAGGTATGCACTTATAGCAATTGTTCTTAAAAATTTTGCATTTATTTTTCGTTGTGATTTTAAAAACTTATCAATTTTTTCTTCAACTGGTTTTAGAATTCTTTTAATTAACTCTTCCATCTTATCTTGATATAAGTCTATATTTAATTCTTTGTCTATTCCACTTCTAATTAAATCAGCCTCATATCTTCCTTGATTTTTTGCTATATTTTCTATCATTTTCTTTTTATATCTTGGTATTCTTATTACCATAGTAATTAATTCTTCATCTTTATTTTCTTTCAATTTTTACCTCCATTTCTTGCTAACTTTCTAATCAAAATTTCTCTAAAGCAATTTTGCAGGATCAGGGCGATATCTCGATTCCCTAAAACTGCCTAAAAGCGTGGCTTTTAGCGATATACTCTTTATTTTTTTAGATATCTATTGTATATCTCTAATTTTGTTAAAAGAAAACAAATATAACTCACAATTTATATTTGTTTTCCATAGGCTATTTTAATTCTTTATTCAATTTCATACCATCTTTTAATCCCTCTAGATAATATTTCTTATAAAAGTAACCTGCTTCAAAGTCAATTGCATCTATATAGTCATCAATTATTTTTGTAATACTGTTTTTTAAAGATTTAAGATTATAGGGAATTTTTTGCAATTCTTTATTTAGATAGTTTTCATTTTTACTTCTATTTGATTTATCCTGTCTCATAAAAGTTTTATCTTTTTCATTTAAAATAGCTAGTTCATCTGCTCTTGCTTCAAATATTGATTCTAATATACTTTCCATTGTTTTCTCACCTCCATTGGTGTGTTATATTAACTCTCAGAAAATTTAGTGTCAAGTCTATTTTTAGAATCTATTAGCATATAAACTTGTCCAGTCAAAATTACTATAATCTCTTTCATTATTACATTTCCAATTATTCTTATTAAATATTTTATTATTATTTTTTATCTCTTTAGCGTCCTTGTTAATAGGTTGGATATTTATTTGTTTATATGTATTATCATATTTGCATATAGGTACAACCTTCCTTATTGCTATTTCTTTTGAATTTTCTTTATATATAATTTCTACTTTTATATATCCTTTTTTCTTAAGGGAATTAATGATTCTTGATGATTGTATTTTAGTAATACTTAGTAATTCACTTATATATGAATTTGACATTATACATTCTTTTTCTTTACTCAAATATAAAATCATTGAATAAACAATTTTCTCTTTATCATTTAATTTTATATCTGTTAATATTTCATATGGTATCCATATTCCTTTAAATTCTTTCAATACTCATTTTCTTTCCAATCAATCGCTCAACGATCGATTCTGTGCCATTCAAATGCAAAATTTGATTAACTTATCGATATAAAAATTATAAGCAATATCGTGCATTTTTTGTATTTCCCCAAATTGAGAGATTATACGGGTGTAAAATCTCCTGGATGCGAAAACAATACAACCCATTTTCCTTTATAATCGCTTAGTGATATATCTCCCATTGTTGTTTGTGCTTCAAAATCTGGTGCATACATACCAATACGAACATTCCCGTTCATCATTACTTCATAATCCATAATAAAAAACTCCCTTCCTATTTTGTATATTTTATGAAGAGGAGTTTTGTTTTGTGCTATTTTGTTGTATTTAGCGTTTTATTTTTAAAAATGATTAATTTGCTTAAGATATAATTGGTTAAAATAACAATGATTTGAGCAATTACTTTTACTAGCATATCGTTTATATGGAACCAATCAATCATTATATACATAATAAGTGTCTCAAGTAATAAGGTAAAGATTCGACTTGCAACAAATAAAACAAATTCTTTTATCAAAAGGAAAGTCGTTTCTGTTTTACTTTCAAAAACAAAAGCTTTATTGGTAACATATGCAAATAAAACAGCTGCTACCCATGATATGAAGTTGCTTACAACGTAATCGAACGCAAGACGACAAAGATAGTATGTTAACATCGATACAACAAATGTTAACCCGCCAAAAATTAAATAATTTATTATTTCTTTATATTGTACATATAAATCTTTACATTTGTAGTATAGTTCCTTCAAGGTATTTCCCCCATTTCTTTTATTTTACATTTTTTGCTTGTTTTAGACGTACATGTCCTAATTCTTCCCAGCTATTATAAGCTAAGTTTAGTCGAAATAGTAGTGTTGGTTTTGCACCAGCTCTGTTCTTATCTACCACGCAAACATAATATCTTACATCTGGATCTTCAAAATGCTCTACATTAAAAAATTTCGTATCGACTTCTTTTAAAGAATATTCATAGTTTTCATAGTTTTCACGGTTAATCTGTTTGATTAAGCATAGGGTATCTAATACCTCTTTTACTGTTCTACTAACCGCTAAATCGTTTACGGTTAAATTAACAGGCAAAGTTGGGCTTTCTGCTAATTGTAATGTTGCAAAAATAAACATATTGAAATTTTGAGCTAAGTTAGAAAGAATCGTTGCTGTTTTTTTCAATTCTTCCCCTATTCCGATGTTTGCAACATCTGTTTTTAAAGTATCATAAAATACATATTCTATTTTTTCTTTATAATAGTAATTCATAATAACTTTTCTTAGCTCGTCATTGGTATGGTCTGTAATGTTAATAAAATAAATTGAATTTTTCATTTCTTTATTAACCCAGTCAGTAACTGCAATTGTTTCTTTAAATTCCGTAGATATTTTTGATAATCGTTTTACAAAATCTTTTTTGCTTTCTTTTTCTTCTTGTAAAACAAATCCATTTTCATCTACCTTTACGCCTTTTGTATCATCTGGTCTAAATTTAAATTCTAACAATTCTCCTTCTGTTTTATGAAGGTTATGTCCGTGTATTTTCTGAATTTCTGGATTATTTAAAATAGTAGTAATTAAGCAAAGTCTCATTTTTTCTTCTGACATCTCATTTGAAATAACTAACACTTTCTTTTTATGTACAAATGCTGTATAGGCAGCAATGTTAATTGTGAATCTACTTTTACCAGCATTGGATGGCATAGCAAATGCTGTAGTTTCTCCTTTTCGAATTCCTTTAAAGACACTAGATAGAATAGGAAATGGATATTCTAATCCATTGGTTAAATTATTATCCCCTTCTTGCAAAAACTTTGTTAAATCCATATTTAAAACAGCACGTTTGAATTTCTCGGTTGCAGTTACTTGTTCTACTGCACTTTCTACCTCTTCTACTGACATTTCATGGTATAGTTCGTAATTTGCAATTTCTACAATTCTTTCTTGAATATGCTTAATTGGAACTTCTCTATAATGTTTTCTTAAAACAAATAATTTCTTTAATTCAATATACACTTCTTCAATTCCATATCCAGATTCAAGTGCATTTTCTTTTACTTCATAAGCTAATTGTTCTGTTCTATCATTATCTCTTGGAAAGTTAAATCCTTTTTTTGCAATTTCTGGTGCATAAGCCTCTCCATCAGTAAATAAAATTCGTTTATATAAATTCAACATTTCGCTATTTTCAAAATAACATTCCGCAAATAGAAAATAATATTTTACAATTGCTTCTGGATTATCTAGTAATAATCCTATATAATTTTCCTCTAGCTTTTCATTGCCTAATTCCTCTGGATAAATTGCATTTTTTACCGTTTCTTCCTCTTCTTTTGTTGCAAAAACCGAATTAAGTTCTCCTCTTATTTCTGTTGGCAAATTATCCATTTTTTCTAAAGCTAATTGTAAATCTCCATCACTAATCGCTGTTCTAATATCATCTAAAATCTCTTCGTTTTCATAGGTTACAGGAATACTATTTACTAATTCCAATAACGCATTTTCTGTTTCATTCATAACTTCTTCTCCCACCTTTTTCTAAATTAGTCATTCGTTATTATTTTATTTAAATATTTTACTAGATTGATTATATATGATACAATTGTTGGTGTCAATTAAAGGAGGAAATTTTTATGTTTTCAGAAAGTAAAGTCGTTGTTCGTTATGCAGAAACTGATAAAATGGGAATTGTTCATCATAGTGTATACCCTATCTGGTATGAATTTACCCGTACAGAATTTAGTAAAAATATGGGAATTTCATATGTTTCTATGGAAGAAAGAGGTCTTATGATGCCACTTGTAGAACTTAGTTGCAAATACATTCGTCCAGCTGATTATGATGATACCTTAACAGTTAGAGCTTGGATTTCAAAACTTACTCCTGCAAGGATTGAATTTTCCTATGAAATTTATAAAGAAGGTATATTGATTAATACAGGATATACTCTTCATGCATGGGTAGGGAAAGATTTAAAACCGACCAACTGTAAAAAGAATTTTCCAGATATTTATCAAAAGCTCCAAGAAACCATGTAGTTTCTTGGAGTTTTTCTAATCTTTTTCATATTCTAAAATATCTCCTGGCTGGCAATCTAATACCTCACAAATTTTTTCTAGGGTAGAAAAGCGAATTGCTTTTCCTTTATTTGTTTTTAAAATAGATAAATTCGCAGTTGTAATTCCTATTTTATTAGAAAGTTCCAAAGAAGATATTTTTCGTTTTGCCATCATAACATCTAAGTTCACAATAATTCCCATTCTTCTTCCTCCCTATCTTTTAAATAGTTAAATCATTTTCTTCTTTATAATAAATTGCTTTTTTCCACAATTCAGCTAACACATAACTGCCAAGCCATGCAATAACAAATACACCAACAACAATAATGCCGAAAATGGAATTAGTAACAGCAAATATTCCTATAGCATATTCAATTGCGATTATAAAAGAACAAATTGATATAAGTCTTAATGACTGCACATTTTCCTTGACAAATGGGTTATCCTTTTTAAGGGATTCAAACATATGGATAAATTCGTTTACAATCACAATAGCGGGTAATCCAGAAATATATAATAAAATAAGTGCACGTACATAATTCAATTCTGGATTGATGTAATAAATATAAGCTTTTAATAATATTGGCAGTAAAACATAGATGGTAGCTCCTATGATAAGAATGATTTGTAAAAATAATTTAATAAAGCTAGATAGACTTTTGTTTCCTGTTACTTTCATTACTAAACTCCTTTATATGTTTTCATAATTATATTTTGTATAAGATTTTTGGTTACTTTTATATCTTTGATATTCTAAATTTAATGGTTCTAATTGTTTTTTTGCTCTATCTTTTGATAAATTCCACTCTTGAATATTTCTATCTTCTTTTACATCTTCATACATGTTAAACAAGTAGTTGCTTATTTTTCTCTTTTCTTTTTCATCTGTAGTTGTATTGTATAAATAAATCATTTCTGAAACAGCATCTGTTCCTAAATTCTCAATTAAATAATCGATATCTAATTCTCTTCTTTCATATACCCCAGGCATTTTTTGTGCTATGCCGATGTTATTTCTTGCAATCATATAATCAATATTAGCAAAATTTATAATGACATACATAGTAATTCCAATAACAAAATAACATTTTAAAAGATTTATTTTTCCTTTTAAGATGTAGTAAATCGTCGGTAAAATTGCTATTACTTCTGTTATTAAAATAACGTATACCATTAAACGTAAAAATGTATATCCAAATTCATTTTCGTAAAGATGCATTCTCATAAAAGCAGAAACTGCAATTACAATAGTAAAAATACACATTAAAACATTCATCCATTTTGTATAAGTATTTTTTATTTCTTCTTTTTTTCCATTTGCATTGGTTAATAAAATAATCGCAAAATTAATAACAGTAATAAACATTAATTGAAAGAATCCTTGTCTTGCATATTGTGCTAAATTTAAACTAGCATTTAATGTAGCATCTGAAAACAAATATGAATATAAGTAAATAAACTGTATTCCTGTAAAGATAAGATACACTACATTAACAATAGTAAGAATAGTATTCACAATAGTGTTGTCAATATGAACTTTTAAAAACTCCTTTGTTTTATATTCTTTATTAAAAGCACTGTTTTTGCTATATATGTTATACACAACACATAAAAGATAAATAAACACAAGTGTAATCACAATGATTCTACCAATTAAATTTGCTATAAATTCACTTGTAAAAATAAATGCAATCTGACTGAATATGTTATCAAATAAATTAGCAAATACGCCATCTGCTGCAACTAATAATCCTAAAATAATAAATAATAATGGAATAGAACATAGTACTCCTAAACCAATTAATTTTATTTTTTTGTGCTTTTGCTCTTTTTCTTTTCCAGATTGTATCTTAACTACACTTTTTATTAAACTACAAGCTCCTGGTATAAATTCTAGTGACCCTACTACTAGATTAATTGATTTGCTAATAACTTCATGTAGTTTAAAAACATCTACACATGCCCAAACAATCATACTTCCTAGTAATAATGGAATGACTACTAAATTTAGGACATAAAAAAATGTATTATTAAAAATAAAATACGTTGCACTTAATAATAAAATTGGAAATGCTAAATATAAAGCATTGCTATTTTTTATTCTATCATGTTTTTTCAAAAAGGTCATTAATAGAAATATGCTAACAACAGCAAACAATAATACTGATATTCCTAAATCTTGCCCATAAAATAAGATAGAATGTAAAATACTTAATATAAGACTTCCTATAATTGCTTTTTTCATAAAATATCCCTCCTTATTTATGAGGTCATTATATCGTCATCTTTTTTGTTTGTCAATACTTTTTTATTGTTTTTCGATATTTTTGTAATCATAAAAAACGCAAGTCTCTTTTTATCAATTCCTTGCGTTTTTATATTTTATAACTAACTAGTCTTCTTTTAATTCTTTTTTTATTTCCTCTAATTGCATATATCGTAACAAGTTTAATTCATAACTTTCTTTATGATTTTTTACAACAGTGTGTAAAATAACCCCACATTGTCCAATAATAACAGCCAATGTGATAATTCCTGTTGCTAAAATTGCTGATGGTACTTTTGTAATATATTGTGTTTTAAAAAACTCAGCAATAACTGGCACTCCAACAAGTAACCCAATAATAAATAGGATAATTGCTATTGTTGTAAAAAACTGCAAAGGTTTATAATTTTTAAACATATTCACAATTGTTTTAACTACTTTTATTCCATCACTTACTGTATTTAGTTTTGACACACTTCCATTTGGTCGATCACGATAAATAATTGGTATCTCTTTTATAATATATTTCTTATCTAGTGCATATAGAGACATTTCTGTTTCAATTTCAAATTTTGGTGTCATGACTGGCATGTTTTTTACAAACATTTTGTTAAACACGCGATATCCCGTCATAATATCTCTCAAATTGGTTCGAAATAGTATATTAATTGATTTCTTCACTAAATTATTACCAAATTCATGAAAATGTCTCTTATTTTCTTCTTGGTAAGTTCCATTTGATAATCTATCACCAATTACCATATCGGCTTGTCCAGCTCTAACTGGTTCAATTAATTGATGTACAAATTCAGCAGGATACGTATCATCTCCATCTACCATAACATAAATATCTGCATCAATATCGCGAAACATACTTCTTACTACATTCCCTTTTCCTTGTTTATATTCATGTCGTACAATGGCTCCATTTTTCTTAGCAATTTCCGCTGTTTTATCTTTTGAATTATTATCATATACATAGATTTGAGCTTCTGGTAATTCTTTGTTAAAATCCTTTATTACCTTTTCTATCGTTAGTTCTTCATTATAGCATGGTATTAATACTGCAATTTTTTCCATACAAGACAATTCTCCCTTCTTAACTTAGTATGTATTTCCAAAATAAACGTTCTTTTAATTTTATGTCCCTATTTTATATCTATCTTGATGGTTTGTCAATCTTATACCTACTTTTTAATAATAAAAAAAAGTTCAAGTATTACTTGAACTTATAACATTTCTAATATTTCTTCTTTGCTTCTTACTCCTACAGCTTGTTTTACTAATTTCCCATTATGAATAACAACTAATGTTGGTATACTCATAATGTTAAATGCACTTGCTAACTCTTGTTCTTCATCCACATTTACTTTTCCTACTTTAGCTCTTCCTTCTACTTCTTTTGCAACATCATCTATAATTGGAGATACCATTTTACATGGTCCACACCAACTTGCCCAAAAATCCAACAAAACTGGTACATTAGACTTTGATACTTCTTCCTCAAAATTTTTACTTGTAATTGCAATAACTGACATACTTATCCACTCTCCTTTTTCTTATTCTATTCATTTTAATTGTTTTTATTCATTAATACTCTGTTTACGTATGTACTTCCCACATGCAAGACCTGCAACACTTCCTTCATATACTGCTTTTGAAATTTGCAGTAAACCACCTGTGCAATCTCCACATGCATATAGTCCAGAAACATTCGTTGCCATATTCTTATCTACTTTAATGGTATTATCCTCTATAATAGCTCCTAGCTTTCTTGCAAAATCTGTACTAGATGCTGTTCCGTATAGCAACAAATAATCCATCGAAAGGAATGTTCGTTCCTTTTTTTAAAGTAACTCCCTCTACTCTTTCGTCTCCAACAATTTTTTCGATTCCTCTTGTTTCAATTGTAAGTTTATCTATGGCTTCATCTCTATTTTCTACTAGTTTTTCTCCATTTGTTAAAATTGTAACAGATTTAGCGACTGGCAATAATGTCTTCGCTTCCTTTATCGCATAGTCTCCGGCTTCCTAATACTGCTACTTCCTTATTACGGTAAAAAAATGCATCACAAATCGCACAATAGCTAACACCTTTTCCTTCTAGCTCTTTTATTCCTTTTATTTTAGGAGTATTACGATTCGTTCCTGTTGCTAAAATTACTGTTTTTGATTGATAAATATTATTTCTTGTTTCAATTGTAAAGTAGTTATCTTTTTCAATTGATAAAACTTCGTCAGTTTCTAATAAAACACCTAAACGTTTTGCTTGTTCTAGTCCTTGTTCTAGCAATTCTTTTCCACTAATAGTATTTGAGAAACCATAATAGTTATCAATTGTCTTTGTTTTTTCTAATGCTCCTCCATCTTTACCAATAATAAGAACATTATAATTTGACCTTTTTAAATAAATTCCTGCTGATATTCCGTGCTGGTCCTTTTCCTATAATAATGGTATCATAAACCATAAAACATCTCCTTTATTTATCTTTTTTAATTGTGATAATATTTTTTATTCTTCTAGTTTTTCATCTTTTATTAAGATAATCGATGTTAATACTGGTAATGTAATGAACATACTATAAATATATCTATATTCACAATATACCGGTGAAGCTATGCATGTAAGCCATAACACTAATATTGGTATATATGGTACTAATTCCTTGTATCTCTTTTTATAAATTAAATACATACATAATGTAATAGTAATCCAAAAGGCAAACCCAATACTAAACCCCATTGATAAAATTGGTACATTCCTTTTTTCAATTAATGAACTAATTGAAGATACTACATTTCCTTTTATAAGAGGTTCTCGATAAATTGAAATTGGCACTTCAGTATCTCCATCTACCTTACCTTGATAAATTTCTGTCGACACTATCCAATTTTTAGCTTCTGGATACCAATATCCATAAGAATTACATAAAAAAGATTCTACCGCTTCTCTTGGATATTTAAATACTATTTTTACCCATAATTTTATAAACTCAAATTTATGCTCTTTAAAATAATTTTCGTTAAATTCGGCTTTTATCGGATCAGATAAGATAGGACTATATAATTGTTTATAATCATCGATTGGTAAAAAACAATAAATTTCTTCTTTTTCTGGAACGTTTTCTTTTGTTGCCATAACCCTTGCAAATTGTTGTAATGGAATAGATAACGCTTCACGTATTGATGCTCCTTTAATATCAAACATAGAAAAAACTGGACCTTTAAATACACTATATATTGCCAATATAATAAAGCATGTAATAAGTAACTGTTTTCGATATCGCTTAACAATTATGCACAAAAACGGCATTGTAAGAATTGCCATATAAATTCCATTATTACGAAATAGTATCATCCCAATACAGGTAATAATGAATAAGATACTATTTATTTTTCGTTTAAAAAAAGTATTTTGATTCGTTATTATTTCAACAATTCCAATGACAAATACCACAACTAACCCAGAAAAAATAACATCCTTCCACATTGTAATACTATAAAGCGAATTAACAGGATAACAAGCAAAGAAGATTAGTGATAAAATTCTAACAATTATTGGTAACTGTCTTTTTGCCATATAATAGATAGCAAAGGAAAAAATAGCAGCCATAATACACATTTGTATTACAGAATAAACAGCCATTCCTAGATTATAATTTCCTATCGCTTTTCCAATTGTCATACCAATCCATATCACAGCTGTATGAATGACTGGATGATGATTATTCAGTTTTGTAATCCCCAATGCTTGTAATACTTGTGACATAGAGTCTGATGTTGCATTTCCTGGAAAATATTTTAACAAATATGGTAGCCATGCTAATATAATAATTACCATAACAATAAAAAAACTTCTTTTGTTATTAGTAAAAAAGCTAATTTCTTTTTCATTTCTCTGTTTTATTCTTTCTAACCACTGATTACAATAACTAAACAATAATACAATGCATATATAAAAAATAGTAGAATAGCCAAACCATTTCATAGTATTCTTTAGTAATGCAATTGGAGAGTTTATGATACCACTTAAATCCAAATATGTATTAATACTATATCCAATAATCTCCATTGCTGCTAATAAACATGCCAGTATTCCAGCACATATTTTCAATCTCTTATCTTGCTGTTTATCACATTGTTGAAGTAAATAATACATTAAAATCGCAAACACAACATTAAATACAGATGCATTCTCTATAGCAAAAATCTTTTCTACAGTTTGATCAATGTTAATACTCATGCATATGGTGGTCAATATAGTAAGTCCTATAATAAACAGTTTTTTCTTCATCAAATTTCCTCCCCAAATTTGCATTTAATATCTCTTATTTGTTAATTTTCTGAACGATTATCATAATTATATAAAATCAATGCAGGTGTTAATATTTTATAAGATTTTTCTTTTATCTTTTTATCCAAATATGCTTCTAAATTTCTATTTAATATTTCTTTATTTCTTTCTAAAATATATTCTTTTGTCTCTTCATCTATTCTTTCAATCATTGCCATTACATATTGGTTATCTAAATATAACTGCTGTAAAATAGGAAAAATATTTTCATACATATAATCAATCATTTTGTTTCTTTGTTCAGTTTCTAGTTCATATAATTGGTTTATAATACTTTCTTCTACTCTCCAAAAGAATACATATGCCATAAGTTCTTTTTTATTAAATGATTTTGTAATATATTTATTTATTCGTTCTTCTAATAATTTTAATACATCAATCATATTATATTCAATTTTTGTTCTCATAATTGAATTCTGACGAATTGTATATTCATAATATGGCTTATTGATATAATAGATTGTTTCAGCTTCATGTAAAATAATAGGATTCGTTCCCAAGTCTTCAAATTTTAACCCCTCGATAAATTCTAGTGCAATTTTCTCATATAAATCTTTTTTCACAATTTTATTACATGCAGAAGGCATAATCGTACTATATATAATCTTTTTGTAGTTACTTTCAAATTGTAAATTACTATCTAAAGCAGGAGTTGGATATTTTTCCTCTTCATTGAAAATAGATAGCCAATCACAAATTACTATGTCTACATCCTTTTTTAAATATTGCCATGCTTCTTCAAAGAATTTTTTATTAATTACATCATCTGAATCGATTGAAGCAATATACTTTCCTTTTGCATTTTTCAAAATTACATTACGTACATTTCCTAATCCATGGTTTTCTTGTTTTATATATCGAATACGATTTGGATATTTCTGTTGATATTTAAAAATAACTTCTTCACTTTTATCTGTACTGCCATCATTAACAATAAGAATTTCTACTTCTTTATGATTAAAGTTTAAAACAGAATCAATACACTTGTCTAAGTAAGTTTCTACATTATATACAGGAATCCCTATTGTTAATAGTTTTTCACATTCTTTTTCTTCAATCATTTCAATATTTATTGAAACAAACTGTTCTATACTTTTTTTACATTCCTTTGAATATTGTTCTCTAAATGTTTGATACTCTTTTAGTATGATTTCCTTGTTCTCTTTCACTGTTTGAATCTTTACTGAAATTTCATTAATATCATCATCACTGTTTACTTGTAATAATGGTTGTAACGATGTTCCTTTCACTAATGTATTATTTCCCAAAATACAAGGAATTCCCATATCCATACATTTTACAAATATAGTGTTATCTGAGTCACAAAAATTGATATATAAAGCCACTTCACTTGCTTGGATTAAATCTTCCACCGTTTTATATTCTTGTACTTTAATTTTAAATTCTTTACTAAAATTTTTAACTAAATCAATCGGATTTAATAAATTTGGTGTTTCATTTATTAATTTTATAGCACTTAAGGAATTATAGTAACTGTGTTTTGCATTATTAGCATTACCCAAAATAGCAATTCCTCTTTTTTTTATGTCTTTTGGTTCTGTTTTAGGCATATCAAGACATATATAATAAGATTGTTCAAATTGTGTTTTAAAAAGATGATATAAATTTTTGTCTAATATTCCTATTTTATTTATCTTTCTATTTTGGTATAAATTAACAACTGCATCATGAACTGTAATCGCATATTCGTTCGTTAATGATGCTAAATCAGATGTTATAATCACGCTAATATTGGTAGAATTGGATAACTGTTGTGTTATCATCTCATATTCTAATCGATAGTCAATTAAAATAACTTCTCGTATGTTATTCTTATTAACAAAATCAATAAAATTTATTGTTTCTTTGTAATTTGTTTCTAAAATATATACATATTTAAAATTATATTCATAAATATTGGCATGATGTTCATATTCTTTTGGAATACAAACTAAGTAATCTATGTTATATATTAAGTCCTTGTTATTGTTTATAATCATTTGTTAACCTCTCTATAATTCTAAAAATTCTTTTACATTCCTTTTAGCTTCTTGTAAATTTTTCTTCGAAAACTCGTGATATAAGCTTATAATCTTTTCTCTATCTTGTAAGCATAATATAATTTTATTTTTTATTTCTTCGATATCAGTTTCATCATTAATGACAATATATTTTTCTAATTGTGAATTTTGAAAATAATGGTGGTTGTTTCCTGTAATACAAGGAACTCCTAATTCCATACTTTCAAGTGGTAACATAGGAGCACATTCCGAAAAAGTTACATATAAATTCACATCATTTGTCGCAATTCGTTTTAGTAACTCTTCTCTAGGAACTGATTCTTTTATTCCTGTTACCTCTATATTATGTTGTTTCGCAAATTTTTCAGCTTGTTCATTTAATGGAACCATGTCCATAATAGCATTATCCACTAATTTAATTGCCGCCATTTGAGAATACATGTTTTTTCTCCAATCATCACATTTAGCAGCATAAATTCCAATAATGGTCTTATCGTTTTTATTACTTTTTTTATTAGAATAAGGTTCAACATCACTCACCTTATTGGTAATAAAATAAGCCTTATAGCCTTGTGAGATATAAAAATTCATCAAACTTTTTTTGCAAGTTCCCATAACATCAACGCATTTTTTCTTGTGCAATTCAATTATCTCTAGGTTTCTTTCCCAACCATATAAATCTAATATTTGTGAATGACTTCCATGCCAAAATGTTTTTATTTTAATATTACTTTTCTTTTTTATATAAATTGCTAAATTTTTCCAACCAATAGCAAACGAACTAAAAACAACTTGATTTATTCCTTTATGAAAAATAGCATTGGCAATTCTTTTTACATCTTTTTTTCTAAAAATCTCTCCACAATCTATTAAATTTGAAAATAATTCTTTGGTTGCACTTGTAACGCCAAACCATTGAGCATTATAAAAAGTAATATATTCTGTTTTCTTCATTTGCTCTATCATTTTTATAGTATTATCAATTCTTTCTAAATATTCTGGAGTTATTACAAGTCTTTTTCTCTTTATCCTTCTATATATTACGATTGGGAATAGAATTACTTTTAAAATTTTTACTATTCCTAATTTTACCCTTCGATAAGTATTAAGAATCAAATTCGTTCTATCTTTTCCAAGCGAACGAACCATTTTCATTTCTATTCTTTCTTTTAACGGAATCCAACTTGCATCATAATAGTGTATCATGCAAGTATTGTCTGTAAAAATATTATTATCCCTATGATAACTGTATGGATAAAAATATTCTCTTGGATAAATTGTGATACCTTTTACAACTTGAATTTCTTGTGCACCTTTTTTTAATCCATATGGCTCTAAAATTGCAGTTAACAACTTTGGAATACTAATTTGTGTCATTTCATCGATTTCGAAAGTTTCAATTGTTCTATATTTCTTTAATAATTCTGTTGTTAGAAAAGAACTTTTATGTTTTTCGTGCCATACTCCAACTGCTACAAATCCAGAATCTTCAATTCCTAAAAAAGTTTCTTTCTCTAATAAGTTAGCAATATCTTTTGTCACTTCCATGTCTGTATCAAAATAAATTCCACCATATTCATTTAAGACTTTTGCTCTTACATAATCTGCCACAAAAGCCCATTTTTTATTTTCATAAGCTCCTTTAATAAAGGGACATTCTTCTAAATCTACATTTTCTTCTGTCCATTTCATAATTTTATAATCTGGTAAAAACTTTTTCCAACTTCTAATGCATTTTTGAGCTAATTTAGGTAATGGTTTGTTTCCAAACCAACAGTAATGTATTATCTTTTCCATGTCTAAAATATTCTCCTCTATTATAATTCTTCTGCAAATCCTTTTTGCATTTTCTTAAATGCAAAATATCCAACAATTAGTAGTACTAGTGATATTGCAAATAGAATTCCTAAATGTTGCATGTTTGGCATTTGTTGATAGTAAAAAATATCTCGATAGGCATTAATAATATATGTCATTGGATTTAATTGCATAATAATTCTTAAATGTTCTGGTAATTGTTCTAGTTTATATACAATTGGTGTAGCATAAAAAGCTGCCATTAAAAAAACACTTACGATATGTTCTAAATCTCTAACATAAACTGTAACAGCTGATGCTATAAAATTAATTCCTAAAAGCAATATGCATTGTACTAATAATACTACTGGATATAGTAAAATAAGTTTTGTAATTCCTAATCCAGAAAATAAAACAAAAGCTAATATAATAATAGTAGAAATAAGAAAATTAATAGCTCCACTAATTACAGTAGAAATTGGTAAAATTTCTCTTGGAAAATACACCTTTTGTACAATATTTCCATTAACAACTACACAAAGGGTTCCTTGTATAATAGTCGTTGTAAAAAAAGTCCATGGAATTAATCCAACACAAATATAGATATAATAAGTATCATCTCCACTTGCAAGTAAAGCTCCAAATACTACTGAATATACTAATAATTGTAGTAGTGGGTTCAAAAACGACCATAAAACGCCTAAAAATGAATGTTTATATCTTCCTCTTACTTCTTTTTTTGTGTTACTTTTTAATAATTCTCTATAATTATATATCTCTTTAAATATATTCATTTCTTCTTCTCCCTTCCCTTAAGCTGTTTCTTCTAAATATTGTTTTACTACTATTTTGGTTTCCCCATCCATCTTAATAGAACCTTGATGTAACCATACTGCTCTTGTACAAAATCTTTGAACAGAGTCCATTCCATGTGTAACAAAAACAATGGTCTTTCCTTCTCTTTTTAAGTCTTCTATTTTTTGGAAACACTTTTCTTGAAAATGTTGGTCTCCAACTGATAAAATTTCATCAATAAGTAAGATATCAGCATCTACATTAATGGCAACAGAGAAAGCAAGTCGCATATACATACCAGAAGAATATGTTCTTACTGGATTATCAATAAAATCTTTTAATTCTGAAAACTCTATAATTTGTTCCATTCTTTTATCAATTTCTTTTCTTGTTAATCCAAAAATAGAAGCATTAAAATAAATATTCTCTCTTCCTGAAAAATCCGGATGAAACCCTGCACCTAATTCTAAAAGAGATGTCAATTTTCCATTTGTTTCGATTTTTCCTTTATTTGGGTATATAATTTTAGTCATTAACTTTAATAATGTTGATTTTCCACTTCCATTTACTCCAATCAAGCCAACAACTTCACCTTTTTTTATTTCTAAATTAATATCTTTTAGTATTTGTCTTACTTCTCTTTTTGTTCTGTTCCAAAACAGCAATTTTTCTTTCATTGTATTTGTTTTATCATAATATACATTAAAAGACTTGTCCACATGTTCTACATGTATTGCTATATTATCTTTTGGCATTCTTCTTTCCTCCCTTTTTATGTTTTTGTAATTATATCATAATTTAAATGAATTTCAAACATAATATAAGATATTTTAAAATTTATTAAAACAATCCTTTTCTATCAATTCATACCACATTTTCTCTACTTGTTCTACTTTATATTGTTGCGATTCTTCCCTTGCCTTTTCTCCTATTGTTTGTCTTAATTCTTCATTTATCATCAATTCATTTATTTTGTCTGCCATTTCTTCTTTGTTACGATTCTCAATTAAAAATCCATTTTTTCCATTTTGTATAATTTCTTTTGGTCCTTCAGCACTATCAAATGCAAGAATCGGCAACCCATAACTTTCTGCCTCAATCAGTACTAATCCAAAACTCTCATGAAAAGATGTCATAACATAAATAGAGGATTGTAACATAAGTTCATTCAGTTCCTTTTCTTTTTGAAATCCTAATAACTGAATTTTATCCTGTAACTTCTTTTCTTTAATTTTGTTTTCTATTTTCTCTCGTTCCTGCCCATCTCCTGCAATCGTCAAACACCAACCTGGATTTTTTTTGCTTACTATTTCAAAAACATCAATCAAATCCAAAAATCCTTTTTCAGGTGAGAACCTGCCAGCTGAAAGGACTCTTGGTTGTTTTAAGTTTGATACAATATTAGGATAATATTGTAAACAATTTGGTATGTAAATACATTTTACTGTACTTCCTTTTAATCTCTCGTTATAAATCTGTGTTAACTGTTTAGAAACTGGCACAAAATAATCAATCTTTTTAAGTGACTTTACAATTTTTGTAACATATCTTTTGTTTCCATTATTATTATGTTCCTGCGCTATTTTAATCATTTGTTTATCACCATATTTACCAAGTAATTTACTATGGATATATCTTGTAGAAATGGCAATATCACAGTCTAGATTTTTAATTGCTTTTATCATTAACATTCTTCTTAAGTAAAGAATTTTAATTGCTTTCATACCTTCTTTTAAAATTCTTATTACTTGGAAGTTTTTAAGTGCTTCTTTAAATTCCTTAGCATTTGGTTTTAAATTTGGCATTAAATATTCAATTTTTACTCTACTATCAATTTCAAATGCAGGTTTTTCCTCGATTCGATAATTTGCAATAATCTCTACCTCATATTGTTTTGCAAGCATATTACTTAGAGTAGAAACTGCTTTTTCGACTCCACCTGTAGACAAATGTAAGGCTAGTATTGTTATTTTTTTCATTGTTCTATTTCTCCTTTGTCATTTCTTATGGCAAAATTGCATTGTAGTAAAATTATTACAATATAAATACTAACTGCTGGTGAAACAAAAACATGTCCTGCAAGTAAAGCTACTACCGCAATCATAACAATTGAATAGATTGGTTCAATTCCTAACACTCTCTTATTGATGATAGAATAACGCATAAAAACAATTGCAAATATTAAGATTGGAAGAGCAAAAAGAATGGTTCCTATTATGCCATTGCAAAACAAAATATCATAATAATCCATTTCCGTTAATTTTAATTCCTGTGTTTTACCGTTTTCATTTTCTACAAAACCAATTCCAAATAATTTGTGGGAAATGTCACCAGAATAAAATTTTTCTTTATTCGCCTTTAAAAAATCATTTCTTCCACTTACTGATGCTGTTTTAAGTTCTTCAAAATTTTTAAACTCTGTTAATTTTGACGGTTCTTGTTTCTTTCCGAATTGAAAATCCTGTTTTGTAATAGGAAATACATCTCCATATATTTTAGCTAAGTTTTCTCCAACTGGAGTTATTCCTGTTAGTAGATAAACTACAATTAAAAATCCAAAAAGGATTCCTGCCTTTTTATATAAGTGTTTCATCTTTTTTGTTTTTCCTTTAACAATACAAACAAACATGACAGTTAATATTAGTATAATTAGTCCAAAATATGGCACTTTTGTTCCTAGTTGTAGTACCGCATAAACAAATAACAATGCATAAATTCCTTTTATCCATGTTAATTTTTCCTTTACTAAATCTACTACTAAAAATGGAGATAGTAAACACAAAATGGCTCCTATTTCATTGGCAGAATAAAACAATCCTACTGTTCCCGCTTTATCTCCTGCTTTATAAGTAAGAAATGCAATACCACAGATATTAGCAATAAAAATAGTTAAAACATATAACATCAATGTTGTTGCTAATATTTTTCGATCGATATTGATTTTATACTCTTTAAAAATTGGAATAAGTGCTACCAGTATAATTGGCAAATAAAAGTTTTTTATAAGACCTTTTACTTGAACGAACATCAAATTAATTCCATTTTCCATATAAGCATTTACTAGAAAAACTAACATGTAAATGCATAAGAATCCATAATATATACACATACCCATTGTGTATTTTTTATCTGCTTTTATGAGTCCTAATATCACTAGAAATATCATAAAGATTGTTCGAATCACAATTCCAAATGTAATAGTAGCATTTGCATACTGAATACTTAATCCAGTAATGATATCAATGATTGGTTGTAATAGAATAAATAGTATAATAATATTTGGTACCGTTAATTTCTCTTTTAATTTTTCCATGTTTTTCCTCTCTTTATACAATTCTTTAGTTTTTGAAATAGTACAATAAGCCATAATTGGTTTGTATAAAAAATTCTACAATTTAGCTTAAAAACATTATCTTCATTTTTATAATATCGATTATTTTTCCAATTTGGATATTGTTCTTTCATAATTTGAACAATTTTATAAACTTCTTTTCTTCCTTCTTTATATTCCAAAAATCTTCCTGTTCCTGCATATAGTAAGTGTTTAATATAAATAAATTCTAATTCTTCTTTATACTGTTCTAATGTTCCAGATTCTTTAAATCCTTTCATTAGTGTTTCAAGTACAAGATAAATAGAGAATAACTTATCATTAAAAATATCTTGTCTCATAGTAGAACCTTGTCTTATGTAATACTCGTAATATGGCTCTTCTAAGTATGCTATTTTATTGGCATATACACCAAGTAGCGGAATCATAGCGATATCTTCATATATTCCTGTTTCTAAAAAGTAAAGCTTATTTGATTTTAACAATTTTTTCTGTATTAATTTGTTACAAGGTCCAGCTACAGAAACAATATAATCTTTTTTTAAATCTTGTGTTTTCCTAGGAATTGCTTTTTTTAGTACTTTTTTCTTTTCTGTTATTTCATAATAGTCACAAATAATAACTTCTGCTTGCTTTTTCTTTGCCATATCATACATTTCTTCTAGCATAGTAGGAGCAATTTTATCATCTGCATCTACAAAGGTAATAAATTCTCCTGTTGCTAAATCAATTCCTATGTTTCTTGCTTTTCCTTGCCCTTCATTTTTCTTTGTTACTAATTTGATAATTTGAGGGTATTTTTCTACATATGTTTCTATGATACTTTTTGTTTTATCAGTCGAACCATCATTAATTACAATCATTTCAAGTTCTGTTAGGGTTTGTTCTAAAATACTATCTAAACAAGTTTTTATATATTTTTCTACATTATATGCTGGTATAACAACACTTACCTTTACCATATCTTCTCCCATTCTTTACTTTATTAATTTCAAATACCAATTGATATTAATGGATAATATTACTATTTTAAATACTTGTCTTATTCCTTTTATTTTTATATTTTGAATCATTTTTCTCTCATGAATCTGTTTTATGTATTGGTTTCTATCTTCTTTTTTAATGGATTTTAGTTTTAAAAAAATTGCATTGGTATAATACATTTTTACATTTTCTTGTGTCTTTTGATTTATATTAAACTTATTGATAAGTTCTAGCATATTATCATAATGTATTAAAGAATCCTCAAATCTTTTTTTCGTTTTTTGGTAATCATTATTTCTTGTAATACTATTATTGGTTTGAACATAATAATATCCATAAATATCAGTAGATACAATAGATTTTGCCATTAATAACACAAGTGGAATTAGTCCAAAATCTTCATGGTATGTTCCTGTTTTAAAGAAAAGTTTATTTGTAATAAACAATTCTTTTTTAAATACATATACACATGGAGAGTCAATTAGTTTGTCCAAAAATGCAAGTTGATTAAATGCCTCTTGTCCATCTAAAGCCTCAAAACATGGTCCATCTATTTTATCAATTATTTCATTCTGACTATTAACACAAGTCAACTTAAATTTAACAATATCAATATCTTGTTCTAAATAAGGTTGGATATTGGAAATTAATGTTTTATCAATATAATCATCGGAATCTACAAACATAATATATTTTCCTTTGGCATGTGTAATTCCAAAATTACGAGTTGCTGCAATTCCCTCATTGTCCTTCTCATAATAAGAAATATTCTCCTTATATTTACCAAGATATTCCTTTATTACTTCTTTTGTTCCATCTGTAGAACCATCATTTACAATTACAATTTCTAGGTTTTCATCTAATTGTTCTGTGATGGAATCAATTGCTCTTTTTATCGTTTTTTCTCTATTATATACAGGAATAATTATACTTAATCTTGTCATCTTGTTCCTTTCTTTGACTATTTTTATTGATTTATCATATCTTCTATTTTTTCTATTATAGTTTCATTATAAACTTTAGCATTAAATTTTTCTTTTATTTCATATCCATGCTCTATAAAATCCTTCATAGCATTATATATATCATCTATTTCTTTTGAAACGACTTTTCCAAATTTACCTTCTACATCTTCTTTTGCATCTGATACATTCGTTGTAATAATTGGTTTTCCTAAAACAAATGCTTCTTGAAATACAACTGGATATCCTTCATAATCAGAAGTTAGTAAGATAGCATCTGCCATTTTAAAATAAGGATATGGGTTTTTCTGTATGCCATATAGTTTAATATAATTTTGTAATTTTTTCTCTTGTATCAATTTTGTATACAAATCACTATCTTTTCCACCACCAACAAACCATATTTGAAACAAAATTCCATCATCTTTTAACTTTTCAGCAGTTAATATAGCCCTTGTTAGTCTTTTTTCTACTTCATCATGTCTTCCAACAATTAAAAAGGTATAACTGTTTTCTTTTTTTAATTCAATATCTTTATTCGCTAACATTTCTATCTTATGATAGTTAATAATATTTCCAATACAAATCAGTTTTTCTTCTAGTTCTGGATATATCTTATCAAACGATTGATAAGATGCTTTTGAAACAAAAACAATACGTTTAAAATTTTCACATTTTACACTATCAAAAAAGTCTCTCATTTTAGGGATATCTTTATGATAAACTTGCATATAGTCTGAATGTACCCATAAAGCATTATTAGAAGAGGCTGTTCTTGCTGTATATGATGCCATTTGTGAATAAGTAGCATAGGCTGCTGCAAAGTCAAATTTATTTTTATATATTAACGCAAATTGAATCCTTTTTGCTAAATTTAGTATTTTTCTAACAAAAACGATTTTACATTCGCAAGGTTTATATTCTATTACATGTATTCTACTATCTAATTCTTTTAAGAAAATTCCTTGTTTCTTTTCTAAAACTAAAGTAATATCATAATCACGTTCTATTAAGGTATTTAGTAACGTAAGAAGTGAAGTTTCAATTCCACCAACGTTCATATCATATGCTGAAAATAGCAGTTTTTTCATATTCTTCTCTCCCAGTCTAAATTTCGTTACACATTATATCACACTTTATTTTCAAGAGCAAATAAAAAAAGAGATGTTATTTCATCTCTTACAAAATCTTATTCAATTCCATATTTTTTCTTAAATTTATCTGCTCTACCACCAGTTGTATTTAATTTTAAATTACCTGTCCAAAATGGATGACATTTTGAGCAAACATCTACTTTTATATCTTTTTTTGTTGATTTTGTTGTAAACACATTACCACATGCACATGTGATTGTTGTTTCTGTAAATTCTGGATGTAATCCTTCTTTCATCTTGTATTCACCTCTTTCTTCCTTGTACATTAAATTTTCTAACGAATATCTTACCATATTTTAAAATTTATTTCAACCTTATGTCGTTATTTTTTTATTTTTTTTCATTATCTTGATTCATAATGTATTGTGCAGAAGTTTTTAATTCTTCCACAAATGGTATTTTTTTCACTAGTTTTGAAATAATATTAAATAAACATGCAATAATTAAAACAAAAAATAAAAATTTTTTCCAAATCTTAGCAGCCATTCTTTTTCCTCCGTTTTTCTAACTCTATTTATAATTATACTATATTTTTAAGTTTTGTCAATATTATTCGTTTTATTGGTTATAATAAGAGTGTTATAATTTAGGAGGATGAATATGAAAAAGACTTTTTCTTTTATCATTATATTGATTTTATTTGTTTTAGTACTTACAGGATGCTCTAATAACAAAGAAAACAGCAATGAAGATTCTAGTAATACCGCTAATGCCGAAAGGACTAGTACAAATATATCTGTAGAAAATAATACACAAAATAATACTGTTACAAATGAAATTCGTGTTGGTGCTTTTGAAAATAAAGAGACATCTGAAGAAGAACTTGCTTCTTTTTCTACAAAACTTGGAGGAAAAAATACCCCAAGAAGTAGAAACATTGCTCTTACCACTTCTATTTTAAATGAAACAGTTGTAGGTCCTGGGGAAACTTTTTCTTTTTGTAACACAATAGGAAAGCCAACTGCTGATAGAGGTTATGAAGAAGCTGATTCTTTTGATGCAGATGGTAATACTATTAAAACATATGGTGGTGGAAACTGCCAAGTAAGTAGTACCCTTTATAATGTTGTACTACAAATTCCAGACTTAAAAGTTACCGAAAGACATCCTCATATAAAACCCGTTCACTATGTTGCAAAAGATAAAGATGCAACCATTGCTTATGGTAGTGTCGATTTTAAATTTAAAAACAATACTGGAAATGATATTAAAATTTATGCTAATTCCGATTTATCTAGTGTGAATGTACGAATTGTTAAAATATAAACACAAAAAGCCATTGTAGTATTACAATGGCTTTTTGTGTTTAATCTTTAAAAATAAGTCATAATCATGCTCACAGGAGTTGTCTTTATTCCTTTCAAATATTCAAGCTTCTGTTTTGATATGCAAATAATTTCTTGAGCAATGTATAGATTTTCTGGACTATCCACCGGATGAAGTTCACCTAATTCTATTCTATATACATTATAAAGTTCCCAATTTGATTGCAAATGATTTTTTAATTTATAATACTGTTCAAAGTGCAATGCTTCCATGAGAATTGATGGTATATAGTAAAATATTCGAATCAACCTACCTGTGTCCTGTATAATAACAGCCTCTTCAAAAGGATTAATAGTATCTATACTTCCTTTTTTCTCATTTTGATACCCTTTATAATTATAGCTCTCTTGCATTGGCATGTTCAAAAGTTTGTCATATCCATAAATAATTTTTACTTTCGAACTCCGGCACTTTTCATTGCCATATTCCTTTATGACTTCCCATGTAGTTTCTGTAGGCTTTAGCTCCTTCCGAGCAACTTCAGATACTTTTTTTCGAAACATAACCTTCCTCCTTTTTAATAAAAGTAAAAAACTTTTATATACATGCAATTCCTAATAGGCAAACAATTAGTTACTTCACTATTATATCGTTTTTTACATAATATGTCAACAGTAAAACAGGCCCGACATATGCGGACCTGTTTCTATTTTTTTATTGATAGAATTTTATATTTTACAATACCTGCTGGTACTTTTATTTCAATTTCTTCTCCTTTTTTTGCTCCAAGTAAAGCTGCACCAATTGGGGATTCATTTGAAATTTTATTTTGTGATAAGTCTACTTCTGTAGAACCAACAATGGTATATTCTTCTTCCTCATCAAATTCTAAGTCTTTTACTTTTACTGTATTTCCAACTTGTACGGTTTTTGTATCAATTTCAGATTCATCAATAATTTTTGCATATCTTAGTTTTGTTTCTAAGTTTGCAATTTTAATTTCGTTTTCTGCTTGTGCATTTTTTGCTTCATCATATTCTGAGTTTTCAGATAAGTCACCAAATCCTAATGCTACTTTAATACGTTCTGCAATTTCTGCCCTTTTTTCTGTTCTTAAATATTCTACTTCTTTTTCTAATTTATCATATCCCTCTTGAGTTAATAATACTTCCTTTTCTTCCATAATAAATAGTCTCCTCTCTAACTAGAAACAAAATTGTTTCTTTTCACATTGTCTCTATCTTAAGATAATTAACTTGTTTTGTCAAGTATTTTTTGTTAATTTATTAGAAGTCCTTATATATTCTTCTCTATGAATGATTCCCTTTTTTCCAATTAAATTAACAATTCTAACGTTTTCTTCTTTTATTATATTTCGAATTTGTTCATATGTTTTTCCCATCATTCTTCCTTCATATACTTTTTTACTTTCAAATACTTTATCCACCACTTGCCTAGCTTCCTGTTTTATTTCATAATCATGTATATGAATTCCACAAAATGCTTTTGCATAAATCGATGTTTTCATATTAATATCAATAACAATCGCATTAGGATTAATTGTAAATTCATTCAATTGTTCTTCTGCATAATCAAAATTGATGATTATTCTTGATTTTGATAAGCTTTTTCTTTTGTTGTTTGTAATTTGACAATAGATTCCAAAATCATCTTCTAGCATGTTTTCTAATTTCTTAAATTGTCCCATCTTTTTTGTTACAATCTGTATTCGTTTTATTTGTTTTGCAAGTTCTACTACTAGTTTTGTTAGTTCTGTAGTTTGATTTTGAATTAGTAAGGTGATTTCTTGCTTTTCTTTTTCTTCTTTTGTCATCTTACAAATATAATCAATCATTTCTGGAATCAAATAATTAGATAAACTACCACCTTGCAATAAATTTAAATTCAATCCCCAAATTACCCTTTTGCATTCTTCTATGCCTTCTAAATAATTTGATAAAACAATTGGTAAATTTATTTTTGCTAAAATTTTCTTTAAGAAAAGCAACTTTACTTTACGAAAACATTCTAAATTATAGTATGGCAATACACAAGCACCATTTTCATGCACTGTCATAATACAAAAGAGCATTTTCAACCTCCATAATACCTTCTTTAAAAAAACTGGCAGTTTCGAATTTCTTTTAAATAGTTCATCAATACTTGTTAACTCTTTTAAATAAACAACTTGAATTTTCCTTCACCTCTTAAAACAATTTGTCCTTTTATTATATTAGTAGATGTCAATTTTATGACAAAAAAGAAAGTATTAAAACTTTCTTTTATTGATAATATTCTATTTTGTCAATCCAATCTTCCAATAATTCATTTAAAATTGGTTTATTCTCTACTGCTCTTGCAAATTGTGCCTTTGGTCTTGCTCTTCCGTGATAATCACTACCACCAGACATATATAATTTATGATTTTTACAAAAATTAATTAAATCCTCACTTTGTTTTTTTGTAAAATTAGAATGGCAACATTCAAGTCCGTCTAAGTTAATTTCTTTTACTATTTTTTGAATTGTTTTTTGATGATTTTCTAATGGATATTCATATAAATGAGCCAAAAATGCGAATCCCTTTGCCTTATGAATATCTTCTATTACTTCTTGCATTTTTGGATAATCTTTTGTTTCATCAATATAAAAAATAGAATTTGGATTAGTTTGTGCTTCTCGGTAAAATGGCATTTTCATATTAATTCCATTCTTGTTTAAAATCTCTACATTTCTTTCATCTTTCCAAAGTTCCCTTTCAAAAGTAGCAGCTGCGAATTCTAGTTTTTCCATTGAAATTTGCAAATTATTGTCAAAAAGCAGTCCAATTTGACTGCCTTTCTTTTTAAGAAAATCCAAATAATTTGATTGTACTTCGTAAAGTTTTTGTTTGGTTGTAATATGATTTGATTTTTTCATCTTCTTACGCTCAAACCCATATGCTAATATTTCCATTGGCATATGATTATAAACACATTTCAGTTCTGTCCCAACAATTAGCTTTCCTTTATAATAGTCATCTATACAAATAGCATCTAATTCATCATATGCACTTATTTGATTATGGTCTGTTATTGAAATTATACTTAATTTTTCCTGTTCCGCTTTTTGCAATATTTCAATCGGTGTAAAATCTCCATCTGAATGAGTTGTATGAATATGTAAATCAATCATTCTTATTTCCCGCCTTTAAAATTCTTCTACTGATAGTTTTGCATAATAATCTGGATTAAACTCTTCGTCATATGGTATTTCATCGAATATTTCTGGCATTTGTTCTTTAAAGTATTTTAATAATGGAATCATAATTTGGCGAATTGCTGGATGAACATGATTATTTGCTCTTAGACTAAAAATATGTTTCCATTCTCTAATATTGGCTGTCATTGTATATTCTGCTGCTGTTGAATGTGGCAACAAATTTCTACACATATCTGTAGTTGCTCCTAATTCTTTCATTTTAATATATCCATTTTCAGCTTCTTGCATTGTATTTTTCCATACTTCGTACATTGCTTTATCTTCTATATATACTGGATTCATAAAGCTAACTTCATTTCCGTATTTGTCTTTATTATAACTACAATATCTAGTAGATTCCACAGAAAAACTCGCAAATCTATGTCTTGTTAAATCTTTATAAGAACCAATATCACTATAAATTCGAACTGTAACTTTTTCGTGTTCTAATACAGATTCATGTCCACGGCCAATACAGTTTTTTAATAAATTTTTATAACTTTCATCTGTTATTTTATCTTCTGAACGATAGCACGTTCTACATGCTCTTTCAATTCTTCTCATAACTTCTTTTCCGTCAAATTTCTCTACCATTACCCATGGTTCTACAATTCTCATAATCGTTCCTCCTAATTTCATTTTACTTTTCTTACTATATCAAATACTACTACTTTTTTCAACAAAAAAGAAGAAATATTTTCATATTTCTTCTTTGTATTTATTTTATTCTCCTCTTCCCTCAGGAAGTGCTGGCATATCTAATACAATTCTTATTTTTAATATATAACTAATCGTTCTTCCAAATTTACTATTTTTAATTCTTTGCCATAGAGATGGTTTTACTTCAACTCTTGTATTAGCAAGGTATTCTGCTTGTTCTTGATTTATTTGTTGTGTTTCTTTTGCTACTGCAACATTGGCTTTTGGTTGAGCTGTAACAGCCTCTTCTACAACAGTTTCTTCACTATCTAAGTCAAGAGGTGTTGGTATTACTTTTAGAGCATCTGCAACTTCAATTCCAATATAGCTTAATGCTTTTGAACGATCTTCTATTCTTTCCATATCTATTTCAATATGTAGGTTAGATTCTAGATTTGTAATTCTTGCTTGGATTAGTTTTACAGCATCTTCATAATTTTGAGAAGTTTTTCCTTTTGATCTTCCAATAATTCCTAATGTATCAATAATGTCTTCACCAAATTTTTCTTCTGATGCTTTGACAGTATTTTTCCAATCCTTTTCTTTGTTTTCTACAACTTCTAATAAATCTTTTAATTCTCCAGAAAGCATAATATTTTTTTCTCTTTGACGAATTAATTCTTCAATTTGTTTTGTATTTTCTTCAAATTGATTTGTTGCATATTCTACTAAACCATAAGCTGCTTTATATACATCTTTTGGAAAGTTTTTCTTTTTTGGATATTCAATTAAATAGGTTTTAATTGATTCAATTAAATCTTTAAAGTAAGAATCGTCATCTAATTGTACGATTTGTTTCTTACTGTTTGGATTAATCAATTTTTGTACCTTATCAATGTTTGATAAAATCTTTTCTTGTGTAATTACCATTCTTACGTTTACTATGCCGCTTCTTGACATTGTAAACCTCCCTCCTTTGTCCTACGTATCTACCACTTCACATTATACAACTTCTCTTAAAAAACTACAATAGGATTCACTAAAATTTATATTTCATTTTCGTTACAATTTTATTACAACTTTTATATAAAAGTCAACAAATTTCTACATTTTTTTTATTTATTTTTTTGCTAGTCCTTTTAGTATTGAATTATCAAATTCTTTATACAATTTTGGAATATCAATTTCTTCTTTAATCTTCGTCTTATATACCAAGCTAGAACAAGTTAATCCAAAAATTCCGTGAAGCAATAATTTCAGAATCGCCATCAATAATTTCCCCTTTTTGAATTCCTTCTTCTACTAAGTCCTCAATTGTTTTAATATATTCAATTACTTTTTCTTTGCACATAATATTTCTTGGTTCATGTCCCCAAATTTGGCTAAGAACAATCGTCATAAAATCTTCATATTTTGCTATAATTTTAATTTGAATCAAAATAACTGCTCTTAATTTATCAATTGTATGGTCTAATTTTGAGATTTTAATATCAATACTATTTTTTAATAGTTTCATTCCTTCTTCTACTAAGAAATTAAAAATTTCTTCTTTGCTAGAAAAATGATAATACAAAGTACCTTTTGCAACCCCTACAGTTGCTGTTATTTCTTCAATACTAGTAGCATCATACCCTTTTTTAGCAAACAATTTCATAGAAGTTTCGAATATCTTCCTTTTTGTTTTATTCATAGCTTCCCCTATTCTTTTTCTAATTTCTTTTCTTGTTCAATAATCGTTTTTATAATGGCAACCGTTTTTTCAAAATTATCATTTTTAATAACATAATCGTAATTCGTTATTTTAGATTCTTCATATTTTAGCCTACCAATTCGTAAATCGATTTCTTCTGCTGACAGATTATCTCCTCTATTTTTAAGTCTTGTACGTAGTTCCTGTTCATTTACTTTTAGAAAAATCGTAACCATTTTGGTATCATCTTTTAATAAACGAATTAAATTTTGCGTTCCGTTTACTTCAATATCTTTTACAATGATTTTTCCACTTTCAATTTTTTCATTTAATAGCTTTCGTGATGTTCCATAGTAATTTTCGTGATGTAAATCATATTCATAAAATTCTTCTTCTTTAATTCTTTGTTCAAATTCTTCTTTACTAATAAAATGATAAGCATCTCCTTCTTCCTCTCCTGGTCTTGGCTTTCTTGAAGTATAAGATGGAAGAGAAGTCACTTCATCCATGGTTCTAATTAATTCTTTTTTTATTGTATCCTTTCCTGCTCCTGAAACTCCTGATAATATTACTAACATCATTAAACACCTTTTCTTCTTATTCTTCTTCTATAATTGTTACCTTTCCTTCTGCAACTTCATCTGCCGCTAGAGTAACCATTGATTCTTCTTGTTTATCTGTTAATGGTTTATCTCCTTTTGATAATTGTCTTGCTCTTTTTGCTGTCACTACTACTAATTCAAATTGATTATTTACTTTTTTTAATAAATTGGTAACACTTGGTTCTACCATCATTTTACATCTACCCCTTTTCTTTATTCGTCTACATCTTCTTTATCATCTTTCTCTAGTCTTCCTGCAACCGTTTCTGGTTGAACTGCTGATAATATAATATGTCCAGAATCCATAATAACAACTGCTCTTGTACGTCTTCCATAAGTAGCATCTACTGCCATTTTTGAATCCTTTGCTTCTTGCACCATACGTTTAATTGGTGCAGACTCTGGACTTACAATCGCAACAATTCGATTTGCTGAAACAATATTTCCAAATCCTATATTAATTAATTGCATCCTTATTCTCCTTTATTCAATATTTTGAATTTGTTCACGGATATCTTCTATTCTGGTTTTAATATCAATTACCAAATTGGTTATTTCTAAACTGCCAGATTTTGAACCAATCGTATTGGTTTCACGGTTCATTTCTTGAATTAGAAAATCAATTTTCTTTCCAATTGGTGTTTCTTCTTCTATCATTCCACGAAATTGTATCATATGGCTTTTTAGTCTTGTAAGTTCTTCTTCTACAGAACATTTATCAGCATAAATAACAATTTCTTGGTTTAGACGTTCTTTATCTACCACATCCGTTTTTAAAATTTCTTTAATTCTTGTTTCTAATTTTACTACATATTCTTCTACAAGTCCAGTAGAATATGTAATAATTTGTGAAACTTTTTCTTCTATTTCACCAATTCTTACTCTCAAGTCTTCTTTTATTTTGTTTCCTTCTTGCTCACGCATTGCTATAAAGCTTTTAATCGCCTCTTCTAAACATATTTTTAGTTCATTCCAAATCGTATCTTCATCTTCTACATTTTGAATTGTTAACACATCTGGAAATTTGGAAATTTCTGTTACAGGAATATTAGCATTAATATCATTTTCATTGGCAAGTTCTTTTAGTTCCTCAATATATAATTTTGCAAGTTCATGATTCATCTTAATGTTTTTTCCTTTGGCACTATTGTTTTCAAAGTTAATATACACATCAATTTTCCCTCTTGCAATATGACTTGTTATTTCTTTTTTTACTTTTTCTTCTAGATAACTAATACTCCTTGGCATCTTCACACTAATATCGCAATATCTGTGATTAACCGATTTTATCTCAATATTATATAATCTTCCTTCATTTTCATAATTTGCTCTTCCAAAGCCTGTCATACTTTTCATGTTCTTTTACCTCTTTTCTTTGTTGTTTTCTAAAACAGGTTGATGAGGACATCGACCCCTACAATTATTTTCTAATTATTTCGTTAATATCACTTAGACTGGCAATGTATTGTTTTTTCATCTTTTTATAAATAATAATAGATTTTCCTACATAGTAAATAGCAAATGCATATGCTACTATTGCTGAATATATATGAAACTCTTTCATTTGTACCATATAAATATAGCTAGAAAACAATGTTACAATCGCTAGAACAAGACATTCAATTCCATGAATACACAAATTACCATTTTCTTTTTTATAACTAATTTCAAATAAAATAATAGTAAGAACAATTAGTCCCATACTAAATACTTTTATATCTTTAAGAAACACTGTTGTTTCAATATTTAAAGAACCTAAACTTAGCAAATAAAAAAACACCATTAAAATATCTGCAATAAAAATATTTTCAAATAATTTTTTATTGATTTTTTCTTCTTCTTCTTTTGGTAATTGTTTTTTATCAATTACTTCTTTTTCTAATTTCTCAATGTTTTGCTTTACTCTTTCTAGGTCTTCTCTATCTTTTTCTTCTTGTGGCATTGTTTCTTTTTTTCTCATACCATCTACTCCATTTCATCAAATTCGTACATAATAACACTTGCAAGTACAATTGGTGCTGTTTCCGTCCTTAAAATCCTTTTTCCTAATGTAACAACCTTTGTATTGGGAATTGTTTTTAAAAATTCAATCTCTTCTTTTTCAATTCCCCCCTCTGGTCCCACTAAAACTGCTATTTCTTGTACATGTTTTTCATGTATCTGTTTTAAAACCTGTTTTATTGTAGTCCTATCTTCTTCTTCATATGCCACAATTACTATATCATATTTTTCTAATTTTTCATAGATATTTTTGAAACTTACTAAAGAATGTACCTTAGGTATTTTATCTCTTTTACTCTGCTTTGCTGCAACTTCAGCAATTTTTTGCCATCTTTCTATTTTTTTTGCTTCAGCCTTTTCATCTAACTTCACTACACATCGTTCCATCTTTACTGGAGTAATATCACTCACCCCAATTTCTGTTCCCTTTTGAATAATTGCTTCCATTTTTTCCTGTTTTGGTAACCCTTGAAAAATATGTAATGAAATACCAGTTTCCGTTGTCTCAAAACACTCTTCTAATATCTCTCCTAAAATATTATCATTATTTAACTCTACAATTTTAGTAATATAGGATTTAGCTGTATCGACACTACATACTTGTATTAATTCTTCTTTTTGTAGTCTAAGTACATTTTTTATATGGTTTACATCTTCTCCTATAATTTGAACTTTCTTATCTTTAATCTGATTCTCTTTTACAAAAAATTTATACATTTCGTTCCTCCACACATGCATTATACCAAAAATAAAACGAAGAGTAAATAGTACTTTTCACTATTTACTCTTCGTTCTTCTCTCTTACCAAGCACTCCTTATGCTCTTGGGTGTGCATGTTTATATATATTTTTTATACTTTCATCTTGGAATTGCATATATACTTGTGTTGAAGATATATCAGAATGTCCAAGCATGGTTTGGATTGATTTTAAATCAGCTCCATTTTGTAATAAATGTGTTGCAAAAGAATGTCTTAATACATGTGGTGTAATCTCCTTTGTAATGTGAGCTTGTTCTTTATAATATTTTACAATCTTCCAAAATCCTTGACGAGTTAATCTCTTTCCATTTGTGTTAACAAATAAAGCAGTTACTTTTTCATCTTTAATTAAAATTGGTCTTGAGTTTTCAATATAATCTGCTAATGCTTTTAATGAAAGAGAACCTAAAGGAATATTTCTTTGTTTAGAACCTGTTTTACAAGATACTAATCCATCTTTTAAATTAACATCTTCTATATTTAAAGAAATAATTTCAGTTACTCTCATTCCAGTTGCATAAGCAAATTCCAACATTGCTTTATCACGAATTCCCTTTAAATCAATATTTTTTGGTTGTTCTAATAATAATTCAATTTCAGATGAAGTTAAAACACTTGGTGCTTTTTTCTCAACTTTTGGAGATTGAATTTTATCTGTTGGATCTTTCTTTACTTTTTTATTACGTACTAAAAATTGATAAAAAGAACGAATTGATGCAATATTTCTTGAAATTGTTGATGTTTTTTTACCGATTTGTTGTAGGTGGGAAAAGTATTGTTTCATATCTTCCTCTGTTACTTTTTGATAGTTCACTTTGTTTTCTTCTAAATAATCTTCAAATTGTACAATATCTCTTCTATATGATTGTAACGTATTCTCAGATAATTTTTTATCTTCCTTAATAAATTCTAAAAAATTGCTAATTTGTTTTTCCATGTTTACTCCCTACCCTTAAACTTCTTATTTTATGTAATTCACACAATTAACATAACAACTAATGTTATATCAAAATTATTTGAAATTGTAAATAGCTTTTTTCGATTTTTTTCAAAATATTTTTTATCCCTTAAAAGTATTTGGCACAAATTTCCAATAAACTTGAGGAAATGTATACTTCAATAAAAGCAGATATTTCTAGAGTTGCAAGCAATATACAAGAAAAAATAGTATGTCTTGTGATTTCTAATTTTATCGTTTCTCTTCTTCTATCTTTTACAATTGCTTTATATAATTTCATACCACTAACTGCTAATGCCAATATACATGGAATAAAAATAATATTTTGTAGTAAAATCGATGTTGTAACAAATAAAATACCGTTTTCCTATTCCTAATGTAGCAACAATAGATGATATGGTATAACCCAGGCAAAATCCACGATAAAGGATAATTCCATACACAATCGGAATACCAATTACGGTTGAGCCAACAAACCATAGAGCAAGTACCAATAAAAAATTCGAAATCAAACAATCTTTTAGTAATACTCCTTTATCAATCTGTGCATTTTCTTTTAAAGAATTGGTAAAGTCATTTAAATAACCTGTAATATCTTCTATTTGCATTTCAGAAGCATTGTTTACAAAAATAACACCACAAATGATTCCTATTAAAAATAACAATACCACAATACTGTATTCTCTTATGTTATTTTTGATATGTGTAACAAAAATTTCTTTTACTCTACTATTTCTCTTTTTTCCTAAGTTTCTCAAAATATTACCCTCCTATATCTTATACATAATGTCTATGTAATAAAATGAGATTTAGAACTTTTTTTATTCTTTTGTTGTGACCTTACCATATACACCACCACCACCAGCTTGTATGGTAAGTCCACCATCTCTTGCCATAACAATATTGTGAGCAATTTTATGATTTGTTACTGCTTCTATATCATCTTCTGATAATTTATGTAAAATCGTCATTTCAGTATCAAAATAGTCTAATAATCTATCAATTGTTTTTGCACCCAGTCCTGGTATAAACGTAAGAGGTACTTGGTATACATATGGGGGTCGATTTTCAGGACTTTTTGTTTCTTCCTTATCTTTAATCATTTCGATTCTATCAAAAACCCCCATCGTAATATTTTTAGAATCACAATCTGGACAACTTGTAATTGGGGCAATACCTTCTACATTTTTTTCACATGTTTCGCAATATGTTCTATGGTATTTTCCGAGTTTTGGATCTAATCCGTAATTAGCTAAAATTTTTCTTCCTTCTTGTCCTTTTACTGCTTTTACGAATTCTTTAAAACTAATATCTTCTACCAACATTTTATTATATTCTCTTGCAATTTTAGGAAGAGAATGTGCATCAGAATTGGTTAGAAAACTTCTCGTTTCTAATTCCGAAATCGTATCTGCTAAAAAAGTATCTGAACTTAATCCTAATTCAATGGCAAAAATTTTATCAAATTTTTCCTTAAAAATCTTTGATAATCGGTCAGTACAATTTCCATAGAAACTTTTATGCGGCGTAAATGCATGTGCTGGAATTAAGATACCATTATACTTTTCTACAATATCAATTAACTCATAAGCTGAAATATCTGCTCTTTGAGAGCTTAGTGTCATATTCCTAATATGATAACTCATTTCATTTGAAAAGCCTTTTATATCTTGTAAGGTTGGAAAATAGCATAAGTTATGAGCACTCCCTGTTTTTCCTTCATCATTTTTTTCCGAAGTCTCAATCTCACTTCCTAAAATGATACATACTTTATCTTTATATACAATACCTCCATCTGGTATTTCGTATGCTTCTCCATTTTGTAAGAATTCTTCAATGTCTTCAATAACATATGGTGAAGCACAATCAATAATTCCTACCACATTAATTCCTTTTCTTTGCACACATTCTTTTGCAATATTTTCAAAATTCAAACTCCTTGCAGCGGTTATTTTAATTGGTTTATTTGATTTACTCCTTCCTATATGAACGTGTAAATCTGCAAATATCTCATACATCTTCTTTCCTCCTCCAAAAGTGAAGCTTTTGTACTCTTCACTTTTCATTTTACCTAAAAGATAAGAGGATTACAAACTAATCCTCTTATCTTTTGTAACTATAACTTAACCTTATCTTCTAAAACATATTCAATTGGTTCACGTTTAAAATTAATTTTTGAAAAGTCTACATTTTCATCTTGCATATGAACCTTTGTTATATCTTCCATCTCACCATTAACATTTATTTGTGCAATTTCAATAGCTTCTGCTGTTTGGTTTAAGTCTAATTTATTAAATATTCTTCCTAATTTTGATACTGTTCCATAATAAGTATTCAAGTCTAATCCACTCATATTTCTCCCTCCTCTTAAACAGCAATTCCTTCTGTAGCACATACAAACTCTTTAAATTTTTCCAAATAACAATTATTTTTTCCCTTTAAATTACGAAATTCCAATAAAATTAGAGCTTCATCTACCGGATAGCCCCTTCTTTCTGGTCGATTTAATAACATTCCTCCAAAATTATCCACAAGTTCTAATATATCACTTTCTTTTTCTCTTGGACTACTTCCACTATAACGATTTACTTCTTCACAAATTTTACAAAACTTCTCATCAAACCCTAACGTTGCTAGATATTTTGCTCCTTCTTTGGCATAAGACTGAATTTTCGATAATTCTTGAACATTATTTATTTTTTTACAACCACATAGTAAACATGCTGTTAATACCATATTTTTATCAACATCATCAATATGCATGTCTTCTATAAACATTCTAGCAAGTTCTGTTTTAAAAATAACGGAATTATCGAAGAAAATGTTGGCCCTTTTCTTTAGGTAATAAACAATTTCCATTTTTTTGATATAGTTATGTTCTGACAAAATATAATCTGCAAATGTCTCCATCGTTTTCTCCTTTCTTCGTTTCGTCATTTGTACTTACTATGATACATTTTCATTATATGATAAAATATGACATAATTCAAGCATGTTACAAAAATGTCATACATCTGTAACATGCTTGAATTATTCACTCTTATTCTATTAGCTTGCTAATTATTTTTTCAATTTCCTTTTCTAATGTCAACTCACTTCCGTCATTGATAATTACATAATTTACTCGTTTTTTTAGTTCTTCTTCTGGCATTTGAATTGCTAGCCTCTTCCTTGCCATTTCTTTTGAAATCCCATCTCTTTTGCAAATACGTTCAACCTTCTCTTCCTCTCTTGCCACAAGTCCAATGGTCGTATCACAAATTTTATCTAATCCACTCTCAAATAATAATGCTGCATCAATGGCTACTGTTTTTTCATTTACTAATTCTGCTATTCTTTTTTTAATTTCTTCCACAACATAAACAAAGGTAAGATGATTTAGTATATTTCTTTTTTCCTCTTGTTCATAAATTAATTTAGCAAGTTCTTTTCTTTTTAATTCTCCTTTTTCATCTAATATTTCTTCTCCAAACTTGTTAGCAATCTCTTGTAAATACGGATTTCCTTTTTTTGATAGCTCTCTTGCTACTTCATCTGCATCAATAATACTTATATAATATTTTTCTTTTAATATCTTACATACACTTGTTTTTCCTGCTCCAGAGCTTCCTGTAATACCTATTATTTTCATATTGCCTCCTTTTATTGATATAAGGCATAACGCCCCGCATATATTTTTCGAAATCCTAATAATCCTTCAAAATCTTGTGGTTTTACCATAGATATACGTTTCTTAAAATGGTAGATTTTAGCTTTTTCTAACAAAAATGCAACAAAATAGCTACAAACATATCGATTTTTAAATGTTACTGGAATTCCCAAAAAACGAAGGACAATTCCTATAAAATCATATTTATAATGATTACGATTGATAATAATATCGGTAAGAATTCTTTCTAGGTCTTCATATTGTTTGTCCGTAATTTCAATTTCATATATTTTACAAATTGTTTTGTTAAATTTTTGAAAAAACCTTCCATTTTTATATTCAATTGAAAAACCAGCATGTAATATGGAATTAAATTTTTTTCTTCCAAAACTATAAATAATATTACAGTTTTTTTCTAAAGAAATTCCTACATGACTATATGGATAATTCGTAGCCATTTTAATTAGTTTTGCTGGTATCGTATTGGTATGCATTAAAAGTACATATATTTTTTTCATCTTTTGCTCCTATCTAACTTACTTACATCTCCTATTTTATACTATCATATTAACAAATCATTTTCAATATTCTCTTTAATAAATAAAATTTTTCCAATTCCCTATTGCATAAACACATGTTTGTGTGTTATATTAATACAAGAATATTTGTTTGGGTGATTTTATGGATGTATTAGATAAATTAAAAATATTAGCAGATTCTGCAAAATATGATGTTTCTTGTAGTTCTAGTGGCAGTAAAAGAGTTAATACTAAAAATGGTGTTGGTAATGGTAAAATATCTGGTATTTGTCATAGTTGGGCAAGTGACGGTAGGTGTATTTCATTATTAAAAATTTTAATGACAAATGCTTGTATTTATGATTGTAAATATTGTATCAATCGTTGTTCGAATCAAGTTGCTAGAGCTACCTTTACACCAAGAGAAATAGCAGACCTTACCATAGAATTCTATAAACGTAATTATATTGAAGGACTCTTTTTAAGTTCTGCTGTTATTAAGTCTCCTAATTATACAATGGAGCAATTGTACAAGGCTATTTTTATTTTAAGAAACGAATATCATTTTAATGGCTATATTCATGTAAAAGCAATTCCAGGAGCTAGCCAAGAATTAATCAATCTGTTAGGAAGTCTTGCTGACCGTATGAGTATTAATATTGAACTTCCTTCCAATGATAGCTTAAAATTATTAGCGCCACAAAAAGAAAAAGCAGGCATTTTTGCTCCTATGAATCATATTTCAAAAAACATTGCCATTTCAAAAGAAGAAACATCACATTATGCCAAACGTTTTGTTCCAGCACGGTCAAACAACTCAAATGATGATAGGAGCAAGCCCAGAATCTGATTTAAAAATCCTTCGTTTATCCGAAGGCTTATATAAAAAATATGATTTAAAAAGGGTTTATTATTCTGCCTATGTGTCGGTTAATCAGGATTCAAATCTTCCTAGTTTAGAAACGCCTCCTCTCCTTCGTGAAAACAGGCTTTACCAAGCAGATTGGTTATTGCGTTTCTATGGTTTTAAAGCAGAAGAATTATTAGATGAAACCCATCCCAATTTTAATCATTTGCTAGACCCAAAATGCGAATGGGCTTTAAGGCACTTGGAAAATTTTCCTGTCGAAATTAATACAGCAGACTTTTATACCCTGCTTCGTATTCCTGGGATTGGAGTTACTTCTGCCAAGCGTATTATTCGTGCAAGAAGAAACTTTGATTTAAATTTTGAAAACTTAAAAGGCTTAGGAATTGTTTTAAAGCGAGCTATTTATTTTATTACTTGTAAGCGGAACATACTTTAACCATGCAAGTTGCTTAAATTCTTCTTTTATTGAAACGAATTTATTATATCAAGAGCGAAAATCTCTTCCTGCTTTTGATACCTCAAAACAATTATCGCTTTTTGAGCATCTAAATCCTACAAAGGAGGATGTTATAAAATGCATCAGTGGAAGTTTATAGATACTGCCTATATTTATGATGGCTCTTTTGATGGTTTACTTACCATTGTTTTTAATAGTTATGTTTCAAAAACAATTCCCGCAAGAATTGTGAATTCGGAATTTGAAATCGATTTATTTTGCAACTATATATTTATTGAAACCGATGAAGAAAAAGCAAAGCGAATCTATAAAGGTGTAGCAAAAAACATCTCTTACCATGCACTATCTACCGCCTATCACGTATTTTTATCAAATGTTCCAAATAAGGAGCTTGATATTGTTCAATACTTACTATTAGGATTTCAAATCGGTAATAAGCTAGACCATTTCTTAACAAATGACCTTGTTTTAAAAATGGAAAAAACTCAAAAACGTGTTTTTGGCGAATTCCATAGGTTGTGTGGGCTGGTTCGATTTATGAAACTACAAAATGGCATGTTTTATGCAAAAATTCATCCCGATAATAATGTAATCGAATTATTAGGTCACCATTTTATTGCACGTCTACCTAATGAAAACTTTATTTTACATGACCAAAAAAGAAATATTGCACTTTTATATAACACAAAAGAATACTTACTAACAGAGGCTAAAAACATAAAAGTTACATCTTTACCAGAAGAAGAGTTATACTACCAAAATCTATGGAAATGTTTTTATCATACAATTGGAATTAAAGAAAGAAAAAATTCCAGGCTAAGAATGCAATTTATGCCAAAAAAATACTGGCAAGATTTAATTGAAAATGTAGAAGATTACTTTGCGTAAGTTCACCTATGGAAATCAATGATACAGTTGATATGTTAGAAAGAGTTATTGATTTATTGAAAACTAATAAATCAGATTTCTTTTGTCCTGATGAAAGTTTCTAAGTATGTTTCGTTTTTTTAACACATCTTAAAAGGCGTAGACTTTAACAGTTTACGCCTTTTTCTGTTTTTATAATCTTGTTATTGCCTCTCTTGCCATCTCATCACAACGATTATTAAATTCATTATCACTATGTCCTTTTACCTTAATGAAAGTAACATCATGTGCTTTCGTTAATCCATATAATTCTTCCCATAATTCTTTGTTTTTTACTGGTTCTTTACTTGCATTTTTCCAGCCGGTTTTTCATCCAACCATAAATCCATTTTTGATTAAATGCATTTACAACATAAGCACTATCACTATATACGCTTACTTTGCACTTAAACTTTAATCGTTTCAAGGCTTCAATCACAGCTGTTAATTCCATGACATTATTAGTTGTATCTTTTTTTCCACCTGAAATTTCTTTTTTATTTTCCTGATACATTAAAATACTTCCCCACCCTCCTGGACCAGGATTTCCAGAGCATGCGCCATCAGTATAAATAATAACTTCTTCCATTTTTTCCTCCAAAACAAGATATTTTGACATAACATTTGAAAAATATATAATTTTATGATATTATATCAGTAATTGTTTTTAAATTGCAAGATAGGAGGAAAAATTTATGAATAAAGTACTAGGAGTTATTGCAGAATACAACCCCTTTCATAATGGTCATTTATATCATCTAACTGAATCTAAAAAAGCGGTTAATGCAGATTATACCGTAGCACTCATGAGTGGTAACTTTGTACAACGAGGAAATACCTCTCTAACCAACAAATGGGCTAAAACTGAAATGGCTCTTAAAAATGGTATTGACCTTGTTATTGAATTACCTGTTATTTACAGTATTTCTAGTGCAGAAAACTTTGCAAGAGGAAATATTAAAATTTTAAATTCACTAAAAATTGTAGATTATCTTTCTTTTGGAAGTGAATTATGTGATGTTAATATTTTAAATGAATTTGCAAAAGTTTTATATGCTGAACCAAAAGAATATATTTCTATTTTAAACCATGAATTAGGAAAAGGCTTTTCATATCCAAAAGCTAGAGAAAATGCTCTTCTTATGTATTTAAATGATATTCGTAAATATGCCAATATCTTATCTAGTCCAAATAATATTTTAGCAATCGAATATCTAAAAGCTTTAAAAGAACAAAACAGTCCTATTACCCCTCTTAGTATCAGACGTAATAAAGTAGATTATAATGATACACAAATTATAGATGGTTTTGCAAGTGCTACTGCCATTCGTAAAATTGCTCTAACCAATGATGTTTGGAACTTACGAAAAGCTATGCCAAAAACTTCTTTTGACATTATGTATGAAGAACTACGTTCTCGGAAAAACTGTCTCTAGTCTATCAAAATTTGAACACCAAATTATTTATAATTTACGAAAAATGACACTTTCTGAAATCGCAGACTTACCAGATGTAACAGAAGGACTAGAAAACCTAATTAAAAATGCTGCAAATTCTTGTAACACTATCGATGAACTACTTCGTATTATAAAAAGCAAACGTTATACCGTAACCAGATTGCAACGAATTTTATTATATTGTCTACTTGGTATTACAAAAAAAGATATGCAAAATTCAAAAAAAGCAACCCCTTACGTTCGTGTTCTTGGATGTAATGAAAAAGGAAAGGAACTATTATCTGGAATTGCACATGCCAATCCAAAACTAGACATCGTTACCTCTCCTCGTAAATTTTTAGACCAATCCAATAACAAAATTTTAAAATCAATGTTAGAAAAAGATATTTTTGCAACAGACGTATACACATTAGGATATGACTACGATTCATGTAGTAATCTTGACTTTACACATCCAATTATTCATATATAGATAAAGGAGATGACCTTAAACAGTCATCTCCTTTCTGAAATAATTATGCATAATAATCCACTTGCTTAATAACAGGAGCATCTTCTTTATCAATTTGTTGAATCGCTTCACTTATCATGTTCTCCTGATTTTCATTGCTATCGGTTCCTGATACAATCGAATAATCAAAGTCAAATTTTTGGAAAGTAATGTCATACAATTCTTCCTTACTTCCTCTAAATCCTATTGCTTCAAACACCCTCGATTTTATCGATATAACAATAGAACAAGTACAAATTACAATAGCCACAATGATTCCAATCCCCAATAAAGTCCACTCTAAAATGTTCACCTTTTCCCTATTCTTGTCATATATTGTAGTATAACCCAAAATAAGGAGGAATTATAATGCGTAGAAGATGTAATTGTCATAAATGTTGTTTAAGTAATTATTCAAATTACCAAGACGACCTTATGGAAAAAGCATGTAAAGACGTTGATAATACTATGTGCGGTTGTGACAAAGATGATTGTGGTTGTGGATTTGATGAAGAAGAATCTGTATTCCCTACAAATCCTATGCTTGCTCAAAGCTATGTGCCTTGGCAAACTATGGACAAAACTTTTAAGCCATGTGTTGGTTTAAAAATGGGAACTATTTTTCCAGAATTAGTTAGCCCATATGTTCCTTGTCAAGATATCGAAGAAATGGAATTTATCAAACAAACAAATATGATTGGAGAGGGGTGTAACAAATGTTAGAAGAAATGACAGAAAATAGAACTCATTGTGAATGCGATTGTCCTTGTGAAAACCAATGTGAATGTGACAATTCATTACGAAGTGAAATGATGATGCAACTTAGAGCTTACAAATTCTCTATTATCGAACTTGGACTATATTTGGACACTCATCCAGATGATGAAAAAGCACTTTGCTTGCACAGAGAATATACCAATAAAGCAAAAGAGTTATCCGACAAATATCAAAAAATGTTCGGACCTCTAACAATCTTTTATCCATGTAAAAAATGGAGATGGCTAGAAGAACCTTGGCCATGGGAAAGGGGGAACTTTTAATGTGGACTTATACAAAAGCACTAGAATATCCTATTAAAATAAAATGTGCAAACCCAAGACTTGCTAAATTCATTATTTCGCAATACGGTGGACCAGATGGTGAGCTTGCTGCCTCTCTTCGTTATTTATCACAAAGATTTGGCATGCCAGACCAAAAAGCAAAAGCAATCTTAAATGATATAGGAACTGAAGAATTGGTACCTTGATGATGTCAATAGCTAAAGACATTAATTACAATTAGCTATTGACTGTAAAAGATAGATTCATATGAGTTAAATAATCTGGGGAAATAAAAGAGAAAAAATATAAAAAAGTAAAG
>CANAZY010000006.1 GCA_947365805.1 uncultured Clostridium sp.
ATTGTTCACTTGTTAAATGGACTAATATAAGGAGTTATTATGAAATTTGATGTTTTAACATTATTTCCAGAAATGTTTACACCTCTAAAGGAAAGCATTATTGGAAGAGCAATGAAAAATGGACATATTGATATTAATATTACGAATATTAGAGATTTTTCAAAAGATAAACACAAAAAAGTAGATGATACTCCATATGGTGGTGGAGCTGGTATGGTAATAAGACCAGATGTTGTGTATGATGCTTATGCCTCAGTAAAAACGGATGGTGCAAAAGTAATTTATTTAACTCCACAAGGAAAAACATTAGACCAGAAAAAAGTTCAAGAATTAAGTAAAGAAAAGCATATCATTCTTTTATGTGGACATTATGAGGGAATTGATGAAAGAGTAATTGATGAAATTGCTCCAGAAGAAATTTCAATTGGCGATTATGTCTTAACAGGAGGAGAACTTCCTGCAATGGTATTAATTGATAGTGTAGCAAGATATGTTGAAGGGGTACTAAATTCTGATTCTATAAAAGAGGAATCTTTTGCAAGTGGAATATTAGAATATCCGCAATATACAAGGCCAGAAACTTTTAAGGGGCGAGAGGTTCCAGAAATATTAAAGTCTGGACATCACGAAAACATTGAAAAATGGAGAAGAAAAAAGGCAATCGAAACGACCTATCAAAAAAGACCAGATTTGCTAGAAAAGGAAAGTTTTACGAAAGAGGAAATAGAATATATCAAAAATTTGAAAGAAAATAAATAAAGAAGGAGGAAAATTTTCAAATGGATATTATAAAATCAATTGAACATGAACAATTAAAAAACAAAGTTCCAGTATTAGATGTTGGAAATACAGTAAGAGTTCATGTTAGAATTAAAGAAGGAAATAGAGAAAGAATTCAAGTATTTGAAGGAATCATCATTAAAAAACAAGGTGGAGGACTAAACGAAACATTTACAGTAAGAAGAATTTCTTATGGTGTAGGTGTTGAAAAAACATTCTTAGTTCACTCACCATTAGTTGAAAAAGTAGAATTAATAAGAGTAGGTAAAGCAAGAAGAGCTAAATTATTCTACTTAAGAGATAGAGTAGGTAAAGCATCTAAGACAAAAGAAAAATTAGGTGCAAGAATTGAAAATAAAGAAATCGTTTTAAAAGAAGAAATGGTAGAAGAACCAGCCAGCGAAGTTGTAGAAGAAACAGCTGTGGCTCCAGAAGAAGCTCCAGCAGTAGAAACTACAGAAGTAGTAGTAGAAGAAGTTGTTGATACAGTAAAAGAAGAAGTTGTAGAAACAGCTGAAGTTGCTCCAGTTGCAGAAGAAGCAAAAACAGAGGAATAAAATAATAAAGTAAAAGCCTTGACGAAATTTGATTTCGTCAAGGTTTTTACAATTCTTTTTTATTTACTACTTACTTCAGCATATTTCTTTAACTTCTCATAAACTAATGCATTAACAGTTCCTGATGAAAAATGTCCATTTTTATCTTTCTTACCAGCAGGAACACCAGTTAATACTTCAATTCCTTCTTCAATCGAAGAAACAGCATAAATGTAGAAATTACCATTTTTACAAGCATCAACAATTTCATCAGAAAGGCTTAAATTATCGATATTTTGAACTGGTATCATAACACCATGAGAACCATCTAATCCTCTCATTTTACAAATCTGATAAAATCCTTCTATTTTTTCATTCACACCACCAATTGGTTGAATTTCACCTTTTTGGTTAACAGATCCTGTAACTGCAATGGATTGATTAATTGGTACACCAGATAAACTAGAAAGTAGGGCATATAATTCTGTACTAGATGCACTATCGCCATCCACTCCATTATATAATTGCTCAAAACAAATACTTGCCGTTAGTGATAACGGAATATCTTGTGCAAACATTTCTCCTAAATATCCACTTAAAATATATACACCTTTTGAATGAGAAGAACCAGAAAGTTCAACTTCACGTTCAATATTAATAATACCAGATTTACCAGTATAGGTGTTTACTGTTATTTTAGAAGGTTTTCCAAAAGAATAATCTCCAATGGTCATAACGGTTAAACCATTAATTTGACCAACCTTAAACCCAGAAGTGCTAATTAATAAAGTGTTTTCACGAATCATTTCCGTATATTTAGAATCGTATTTTTTGACACGGTCAATACGTTCTTCTAATGTCTTGGTAATAAAATCTGCTGTTACTACTTTTGATTTTGCAAGTTTTGCCCAAGTACATGCTTCTGCAACAATTTCAGAAAGGTCATTAAATCTTGTTGATAGCTTTTTCTTACTATTAGCAAGTTTCGAAGAATATTCTACCATTTTTGCAACAGCACCAGCATCAAGAGGTGGTAATTCTTCTTGTTCACAAAAGCCATGAATAAAGCGAGCAAGTTTTAATTCGTTTTCTTCATTTTTTGGTGCATCATCTTCAAATTCTACTTTTACTTTAAATAGCTTTTTAAAATCGGAATCCATAGCAAGTAGGGTATGATAAATATTAGAACTTCCAATTAAGATAACTTTTAAATCTAATGGAATAGGCTCTGGTTTTAAAGAAACCATAACCATAGAACTACGTTGGTCAACTGCATTTTCAATATTTAATTCTTTAATACGTAATGCTTTTTTTAAGGCTTCATAACATAAAGAATTTGATAATAAATCTTTTGCTTGTAATATAATATAACCACCATTTGCACGGTGTAACAAACCTGGTTGTAACATCGTATAATCTGTTTTTAAAGCACCATAATAATTCTCGTATTCTAGTTTTCCAAATAAGTTGTGATAAGAATAGTTAGAATCCATAATAACAGGAGAACCTTCTAATTCACTATTATCAATAAACAAATTAACACGATAATTAAGCCATGGTTGTTTTGGCTCTTGTCTTGGACCTGCTTGAGGTTGCTGATTTTGATTATTGTTAGGTTGCTCTAAAAATAATGGTACATTTTTTAAAATATCTTTTTTTACACTATCTAAAAATTTATTAATCTTTTTATTTCGTTTATATTTTGATTTAATATAATTAACATGAGTATTAATCGTAAGTAGGGCAATATTGGATTGCCATTCTTCAATTTTCTTATCCGATGCTTTTTCAATTGCTTTTATTTCAGCAATTGCAGTTAGAATTTGCTCTTGGACAATACCAGATTTGCTTTCAAATTCTTTTTTTATGTTTTCATCTAACTTTTCAAATTCTTCTTCTTCAATAGTTTTTCCATCTATGACAGGCATCATATAAATACCATTTTGAGCCGTTTTTACTTGGAAGCCATATTTCATAGATTCTTGGTTTAATTTTTCTAAAAGAGAAGAACGTTTTTGCTCAAATTCTTGTTTGATTAAGGATTTTTCTTTTTCGAAATCCTCATTACTAAAGGTTTTATTAATATCTGCTTTAATATCTTTAATAAAACCATCCATATCGTCTTTAAATTCTTTTCCTTGTCCTGCATGTAAAGAAACAGCAACAGGTTCATTTGGATTATCAAAATTATAAATATAACACCAATCAGAAGGCGTTTTTTCTTTTTTCGAAATTTTATTTAAGTAGTTTTTGGTATACATGGTTTTTCCAACACCATCTGGACCTTCTAAGTATAAGTTATATCCTTTTACATCCACACTAATTCCAAATTCAAGAGCTTTAATTCCTCTTTCTTGTCCAATTCCGGTATGAATGGATTCGATTTCAGAAGTATCATTAAAATTAAAAATATTAGGATTACAATAATCCTTTAATTGTTTGTAACTTAATTCGTTTTTTTTCATTTGTTTTTCTCCTTTATATTATTAAAAATAGTATGTCATAATAATAGCATTCTCATTTTGGTTATAATAATTCTTTCTTTGCCCAATTTTTTGAAAATCATGACCTTCATATAATTTAATAGCAGGTTCATTTTTTTCATTTACTTCTAAAGTAAGAGAAGATAATTCTTTTTCTTTAGATATTTTTATTAAATGTTCTAATAATTTTGTTCCGATTCCATGATTCCTACAAGATTTTTTGGTTACAATATTAGTAATATGAATATCATCGACACTAATCCAAATACCAGCAAAACCAACAATTGTATCATTTTCTATAGCAACAAAATATTCAGAATTTGGATTTTCTAATTCAGATTTAAACACATTGTAATTCCAAAAGTCATCAAATTCTTGTGTTAATGTGTCTTTAATTGTTTCTAAATCCAAAATTGTCATAGAACGAATTTGTATCATTTACGTTTTTCCTCCAATTCTCTTTCGGCATTTGATTTTTTTAAGTAAAGAGGGGAAATCGATGCAATTTCATTTTTAGAAAACATATCAAATGCAGCTCTTCCTGTGTGATAAGCATTTAAATTCATATAATCTGAACGATTTTGGATAATGGCATTTTTATCCAAAATTGATTCTAACACATCTTGGTAAATCGTGCTACCATTTCCGACAAAAAAGACAGGTTTGTTACAAACTTTTAATATTTCTGTAATATTAAAAATGGTATCTGCTAAAAATTCTCCAACTTGTGTATAAATTCCGTTTTTTATGTTCAAATAATCCATAATATACATTATTATTTTTGGCATCAATTAAAGAACAAATTAGTCCTTCATAATTGGAAGAATAGGCAAGAGATGTAAGAGAGCTAATACCAACACTTGGTTTTAATGTTGCATCACAAAATGCTTTTATGGTAGAAATGCCAATACGAATACCAGTAAAAGAACCAGGACCTTTGTCACAAGCAAATAAATCAATATCTGAAACAGATAAATTTGTTTTACAAAATAGCTCATCAATTAAGGGCATTAATTTTACCGAATGGGTATTAGCATCATCAATTGTGATCTCTTTTATTAAATTAGTATCTTCCAAAATAGCAACAGAGCATATATTAGAAGAAGTATTAATACTTAAAATTTTCATAGTAACTCCTTTATTAATCTTTCATATTTTTCACCATATGGTTGTATTGTTAAAACTCGTTTCGATTCGTGCTCTAAATCTCGTTCAAATGTAATATGTAAATATTCCTTTGGTAGAACATCTTTAATTTGTTCACCCCATTCAACAATACAAATACCATTTTCAAAATATTGCTCACCACCAATGGCATAAAATTCATCACTTGAAGATAGGCGATATACATCGAAATGATAAATATTTGTACTATTTTTTTGGTATTCGTTTACAATCGTAAATGTTGGGCTAGAAATTTCGTCTTCAAGTCCAAAATAAGATAAGAAGCCTTCCGTAAATTTTGTTTTACCAGAACCTAAATTACCAGATAAAACAACAACATCACCATGGTGTAATTTACTTGCTAAATTACAAGCAAGATTCATAGTATCATTTTCTGAGTTTGAAATATAATTATACATAAGTAATCTTCCTTTATTCATATATTATATATGTATTCTATATTATTCTACGCAAAATGTAAATTAATATCGAAAAAAAGATGAAAAAAACTTTTAAAAAAGTATTGACAAACAATTTAATAACCATTATAATTTATAAATGTCGGTAGAAGAGATGCAGGTGTAGTTCAATGGTAGAATTCCAGCCTTCCAAGCTGGCTATGCGGGTTCGATTCCCGCTACCTGCTCCAACCAACTTGACACGCGCCCTTAGCTCAGTTGGTCAGAGCAACCGGCTCATAACCGGTGGGTCCAAGGTTCGAATCCTTGAGGGCGCACCATTTATTAACTAAATATGGACAGGTGGCCGAGTGGCTAAAGGCGGCAGACTGTAAATCTGTTCTCATACGAGTACGAAGGTTCGAATCCTTCCCTGTCCACCAAAATCCACAACTATACGGTTGTGGATTTTACTATTCATTACATTTATTTCAAAATCAAATTTTATTTCAAGGAGTTTTTATCTATGAATTTTAAAACAAATTTTCGTAAAAACTATTGCAATTATTATAACACTCATATATAATAACAAAAAGACAAAATACAAAGGAAATGGTTTAATATGAATAAACTAGAAAAAGAGGAAAATTATAATAATCAAACTTTTGAAGACATTAAACGCATTGACGAAAATGGAATTGAATATTGGTATGCAAGAGAGCTACAAATTGTTTTAAGCTATAAGGAATGGCGAAAATTTGAAGGAGTAATACAGAAAGCAAAAGAATCTTGTAAAAACAGTGGAATTAGTGCATTTGAGCATTTTGTCGACGTCGACAAAAAGGTACAAATAGGTTCAGGAGCAGAAAGAAAACAAAAAGATTATAAATTGACACGTTATGCATGTTATTTAATAGCACAAAACGGTGATACTAGGAAAAAAGTTATTGCTCTTGCACAAACATATTTTGCAATTCAAACGAGAAAACAAGAAATTAGTGAAAAAGAATATAGCTCGTTAACAGAAGATGAAAAGAGATTCTATCAAAGAAATTTAACAAAGAAGGGTAATTACTCACTTAATCAAACTGCTAAAAATGCAGGAGTTAAAAAATTTGATAAGTTTCATAATGCTGGATATAAAGGTCTATATAATGGAGAAACTGCTGATGACATTGCTAAAAGAAAAGGATTAAGATATAGAGAAGATATTTTAGATAATATGGGAAGTGAAGAACTTGCAGCTAATCTATTTCGTATTACGCAAACTGAATCAAGATTAAAAAGAGATAAAGTTGATACTGAAAAGAAAGCTTGTGACACACATAACAAAATTGGAAAAATTGTTAGAAAAGCAATTAAACAAGCAGGACGGAACTATGCCAGAAGAATTGCCCACACCTAAAAAGAGTTTAAAACAATTGGAAAAAGAAAATAAAGACCTTGAAAAAGCAATAAAATAAAGATAAAATAAAAAATGAAGAGTTTATCAAAAACAGATGGCAATTTGTTAGCAAAATTTTGAAACAAGAGATTGAATAATAGGGAGAAAAGATATGGAATTAAAAGAAAAATTAGAATTATTAAATGAAAAAAGTTCAATTGCAGAAATTCAAACATACATAAAAGATATGAAAAAAGATAGAAAATTTGATGGTGTCACAATTGAAAGAGAAATGATGTTATTTTTAGAAGAATTAGGAGAACTTGCTAAAGCAATCAGAAAAAATACAAAAGGGCGTTTAGATATCACAAAAGAATATAATACTAATGTAGAAGAAGAATTAGCAGATTGTTTTATATATTTGCTTAGTATAGCAAATATGAATCATGTAGATATGTTTAAAGCATTTAAAGATAAAGAAACTAAAAATTGTGAACGAGTGTGGAAATAAGAATAGAGCAAATTCAACAATATATTAAATCAATTTCTTTAGATAAAATGCTAGCATTATATGTATACTTATGATAAAATGTTACTACAAAGGAGAGGTAACGATGGATATTTTATTTATATTAGCACAAATCCTAGCAGTTGTAGCATTTGCATTAACAACACTAAGTATGCAGTTTAAAAAGAAAAGTAGTATTTTAGGAATGCAAATTGCATCAAATGTAGCATATATGTTAGAGTACGCTTTTTTAGGCGGAATTTCACGGAGGAGTTACTTTCATTATTGGAACGATACGCAATATTACCTACTATATATTAGATAAAAAGAAATTCAAACCAAATTTAATTGTGTTATTTATTTTTATTATTCTTCTCGTATTAGCTGGAATTTTTACTTATGAAAATTGGGTAAGCTTAATTCCAATTGTAGCAGTTATCATATGGACGATTGTTTCTTGGCAAGAAAATCCAAAATGGATGAGAATAGGAGAAGCAGGAATTAGTGCTATGTGGATTGTTTATGATATAATTATTGGAGCATATACAGGAATGATTACAGAATGCATTATTATTATTTCTTGTGTAATAGGAATAATTCGACATGATATAAAAAAGAAAGAAAACAAGATAGAGGCATAACAAAAATGAAGAGGAATGAAAGTTCCTCTTTTTAAATTTTATGTTATAATAGAGGAAAATAAAAATAATAGAGGAAGAAATATGATAGAAAAGTTAAGTAGTTGTAAATTATGTCCATTCGAATGTGGAGTAAATCGTTTAGAAGGAAAAAAAGGAAGATGCCAATGTGATGATAAGTTAAAGATTGCTTTGGCATCATTACATTATTACGAAGAGCCATGCATTAGTGGAAAAAATGGTTCTGGAACTGTGTTTTTTACTAACTGTAATATGAAGTGTAAGTATTGTCAAAATTATGAGATAAGCCAGTGCGGAAAAGGAAAAGAGATAACTGTAGAGCATTTAGCGGAAATATTTCTAAAACAACAGGAAAAAGGTGCTCATAATATCAATTTAGTAACACCAACATCCTATGTGTATCAGATAATAGAAGCATTAGATATTGCTAAAAAACAAGGCTTAAGTATTCCTATTGTTTATAATACAAATGGATATGAAAAGAAAGAAACAATTCAGTTGTTAAATGGATATGTAGATGTGTATTTGCCAGATTTAAAGTATTATTCAGATGATATTGCTAAAAAATATTCTAGTGTAGATAATTATTTTAAAATAGCAACAAATGTAATTAAAGAAATGTATCAACAAGTAGGAACACCTAAATTTGATGAAGATGGAATGATTCAAAAAGGAATAATTATTCGTCATCTGGTTTTGCCAAATCATATATTAAATACAAAGCATATTTTAAAATGGGTAAAAGAAAACTTACCAAATGATGTTTATATCAGTGTAATGGCACAATATTTTCCAACCTATCAAGCAAAAGAAGATTGCTTAATCAATCGAAAATTAACAAAAAAAGAGTACAAGCAAGTAGAAGAATATTTATATTCTTTAAACTTAGAAAATGGATATATGCAAGAACTAGGAGAACACGAAGAAGAATACGTACCAGAGTTCAATTTTAGTGAGTAAAATACTTGATAATAGTAAATAAAATGATATATAGTATGAATATACTATAGGGGATGAAGGAAAAACGCTAACTGATATGCGTTGATGATAAATAATCAGTATGAAGGAATGGGGGATTTCAATAGAAGTTCCTCTTTTATTTTATTTTGAAAAAAGTTTTTGAAGAATCTCAAATCTAAAAATTTGAATAATTTACATAAATGTGATATAATGTAGTTAATATTTGGTATAAAGTAATCATTTTGTTTTTGTGATTGCAAAAAACCAACAAAATAACCTAAAAGAAAAGGAGAAATTAAAATGAAGAAGAGATTAGCAACAATGGTTATGGCAATGGTAACAGCAGTATGTATGTGCGGAGCAATGCGGGTAGAGGCAGCTGAAATAACTCCTGACAAATTTGTTAGGGAAGATGACCCGCAACGACAACCTATAGCAGTTATCCAAACCATTCATACACAGATGTATGAGGCGTATGATGGTGAGGAGATAGTAACAGCTTATTATGTTGTAACACAGGACAACGAGACAATTGAGTCTATTGCAAGGCGCTTGCAGGTTACAGAGGAATATCTGCTTACGGTAAATCCAGACTGCAAATTGGATGTGGACGAAAGTTTTCCTAAATTTGCATATGTGGAAATTCCTGAAATGTACTGGGGCGAGATGAAAAATGTTTATTACATTGTTTCATCAGGCGATTGCCTTAACACCATATCAAACTATTTTCATACTGATATGGAAGAACTGATGGAAATGAATCCTGATATCAAAAATGCGAATCTGATTTATGTAGGAGACGCCATAAGAGTAAAATAGGTTATAACAAACCCCGGTGCAAGTAGAATTGCGCCGGGGTTTTGTTTTATTTTTCTAATTTATAAAATACTTTTTTCCCTTTTTTTAGAATTGCATATCCATCTGTGAAATCATTTTCAGATAGCGTATAAGTTGTATCTTCAATCTTGTTATCGTTTAAGCTAATTCCGCCTTGTGAAATTAAAGTTCTTGCTTGACCTTTTGAAGGAGCTATACCGGTTAATAAAATAGCATCTAAAATAGAAATATTTGTGCTTTCTACTTTTACAGTAGGCATATTTTCTAATGAACCAGAACCTTCAAATAATGCTTTTGAAGCTTCTTCGGCTTTTAAAGCTTCTTCTTCACCGTGAATTAGTTTTGTGATTTCAAAAGCTGCAATTTTTTTAGCTTCATTGATTTGTTCTCCTGGTAAAGAAGCAAGTCTTTTTACTTCTTCCATTGGTAGGTAAGTAAGCATTCTTAAAACATCGTAAACTTCTTTATCTCCAATATTTCTCCAGTATTGGTAAAACTCATATGGAGAAGTCTTAGTAGCATCTAGCCATAAAGCACCACTAACTGTTTTTCCCATTTTTTTACCTTCCGAATTTAATAAAAGAGGGCAAGTTACACAAAAGCTTCCATTTTGGTGAATTTTACGAATTAAATCAACACCTGCAAGCATGTTAGACCATTGGTCATCTCCACCAATTTCAACTTTACAACCTTTGGTTTCAAATAAGTGTAAAAAGTCGTAACTTTGCATTAACATGTAATTTAATTCAAAAAAGGTAAGACCTTTTTCCATACGTTGTTTAAAACATTCTGCATCTAACATACGATTCACATTAAAGTAAATTCCATAAGTGCGAATAAATTCCATGTAATTTAAATCTAAAATCCAATCACCATTATTAACAATAATAGCAGCGTTATCGCCTTCAAAAGAAATGAATTTACTTACTTGTTTTATGATGTTATCTACATTTTTTGAAATTTCTTCTTTGGTAAGCATTTTTCTCATATCCGTTTTTCCGCTTGGGTCACCAATAAAAGCAGTTCCACCACCAACTAAGATAATTGGTCTATGACCACATTTTTGAAAATAAGACATCATCATAAGAGGAATAAAGTGTCCAATATGAATACTATCTGCAGTAGGGTCAATGCCTAAATAAACAGAAAAACTTTCGTTACTTTCTGCCATTTTCTTAAATTCATCTTCAAAAGTAATTTGTTTTATTAAATCTCTTTGTTTTAATACATCATAAATTGATTGTAGTTGTGCCATATAAATCCTCCTTAAAATAATATAAAAGAAAGGCAGACGAGAAATGCTGCCTATTTTATATTTTTATTTTATTTTTATAATTTTACATTTCCTATATTTAATTTACTAGATATTTTTGAAAATTCCTCGTTTTCAAGATATCTATTTAAATTTTTTACTGAAATTCCTGTATCAACTGCAATGGAATCAATAGAAGTAGTGTTAACATCTCCTTCAAAATAAGTTCTTAACTTAGAAAGCTCAAAAGTATCTTTTGGGCTACAGTTTCCACAAATATTGCTTTCTGATAAGAAAAAACTTCCACAACGTTCACATTTTTTAAATTCCATAATTATCCTCCAAAACTTATAAAAAATCATCTTTTGTTTTCTTACGACACATTCTACCATAAAAAAATAAAAAAGAAAAGAAAAAAATGAAAAATCTTGACAAAATTTTAAAATATGGTACGATATAAAAAATAAAATTAGGAGGTATATTATGAAAGCTTATGTTTGTAAAGTATGTGGATATGTACATTTTGGAGAAGAAGCTCCAGAGAGATGCCCACAATGTGGAGTAGGAAGCGATAAATTTGAATTAAGAGAAGAATCTGCTAAAAAAGAATATGTAGATGAACATGTGATTGGAGTAGCAAAAGGATTAGATGAAGAAGTTGTTAAAGGATTAAAAGATAACTTTATGGGAGAATGTACAGAAGTTGGAATGTATCTTGCTATGAGCCGTCAAGCAGATAGAGAAGGATATCCAGAAGTTGCAGAAGCATTTAAAAGATATGCATGGGAAGAAGCAGAGCATGCTGCAAAATTTGCAGAATTATTAGGAGAAGTGGTATATCCAGATACAAAGAAAAATGTCATGTTAAGAGCAGAAGCAGAATGCGGTGCTTGTATGGGGAAAAAAGAGCTTGCAACACGTGCAAAAGAATTAGGATATGATGCCATCCACGATACAGTACACGAAATGTGCAAAGATGAAGCACGTCATGGTAGAGGATTTGATGGATTATTAAAAAGATATTTTAATGCATAAATCATAAAAGGAGCCAAACTAAAATTGGCTTCTTTTTAGTTATGGTACAGCATAGTTAACAAATTATGTACACTGATGTAAAATATAAAAAGATAAATAAATTGCAGAAGGAGGATTACGTTATGAAGTATTTAGTAATTGAAGAAAAGCGAATGAACCTGAACGAGGCGTTACAGGTAATACGGAGATATTATCCGAGAGTAAGAAAGCCTAGAACTAAAAGAGGAAAACTTCAGTTTTATTTTCCACAATCGCAACTCACAAAAGAAAATGTGGGTGAGATTGCATACAAGTTAGGTATGAGGGTGATTAAGCTTTCGGGAGTAAGAGCAGTTATTGGATACGAGTAACAAAGCCTAACACGTCGCCTTGCAATTTAAGGCGATGTGTTATTTTATGTAAATTATAGTTGATATGTTGTGTAAGATGTAGTATAATATAACTATTATATGACAATAAAGTCATGCAAAAAATCTAGGAGGAAGTGTCTATGGACGAAAAAAAAATTAGACAACGGAAATTCGAAACAGTAGAAGCATTGAGAGGTGCTATTATAAGGCACCATATGAGTAATTCCAAAACTGTCATTTTTGTTGATAAAGAGCAGTTGGAACAAATTCGCCGTAAAGGTGTATTAATAATAACTGCTGGAGTATGGAGGAGATGGCCAAGGGTTGCAGTAATTGCAAATAATGATGGAAATCTTTTGAACTTTGAGGAGGCAAGCGACGGAGAAGAAATGTTTTTCTTTGGACTTGACAGTTAACTAGAAACAGGAAATGGAACGGGTATCAAATTTAAATCCGTTCCATTTCCTATTAAATTAAAATAATGCACTTGTTGGAATATACATATCATCTGGTGGATAGACAAATTCTTCTTTTGGTTTATCACAAGTTTTCATTTCCTGTATTTCAATCACAGGAATATCTCCATGGTAATCTCCTTTTGTAATTTTTCCTGTGATTTCTACCCAAGTGTTATCCGAAAATTCAGAAGCATTTTTGTAATTACATAAAAATCCAACAACTAAGGTTTGATTATCAGAACTTACTACCATATTTCTTGCTAGTACAAATTGCGTTTCATCAAAATCGTAAACTCGATATACATATCCTATAAAATGAATTTTTTGTCCAATATGTTCATCTAAGCTATCATGAACCGATTTTAAGATGTTTGTATAATTGTTAGCAGTAATATTGGAAACATCTGGAGTTGGGATTACATCATTAACTCGTTCTGCATAAAAAACCTTATAAATACTAAATCCAGCAAGAATTAACACAATAATAAATAAACATACAAAACCAATTTTAAAAATAAATTTATGGTCTAATTTTAAATTACAAATAAACATAGCATACCTCTTTTCTATATAAGAACCTTACTAAAACGTATGCTAAAAAATAAAAAATATGCCAACATGTAAGTAGTAGAGTAAAGGCACCTTTATTCAAGGGGGCTGTCGCCATAGCCGACTGGGGGTCTAAAATTTATCATGAATTATTCTAAAATTACCTTGCTAAAAGTGAAGATTAGTGATATAGTTACAAACGAATTATTTTAAGTTTTAGGAGGCAAAGGAAAAAATGGGACTATTTAAGTCATATAGCGAAAAAGAAGTAAAAAGAATTATGCCAATAGTTAACAAGATTAATGCATTTGAAGAAGAAATTTCAAAATTATCAGATGAAGCATTAAAGGCAAAAACAACATATTTTAAAAACGAATTAAAAGAAGGAAAAACATTAAATGATATATTACCAGAAGCTTTTGCAGTTGTAAGAGAAGCTTCTAAAAGAGTATTAGGCATGAGACATTTTGATGTGCAATTAATTGGTGGTATTATTCTACACCAAGGTAGAATTGCTGAAATGAAAACAGGAGAAGGAAAAACATTAGTAGCAACACTTCCAGTATATCTAAATGCACTAACAGGAAAAGGGGTTCATGTTATTACTGTTAACGACTATCTTGCAAAACGTGATAGTGAGTGGATGGGAAAATTATATAAATTTTTAGGATTAAGTGTAGGTCTCGCTATTTCTGGAATGGAGCCAGATGAGAAAAGAAAAGCTTATGCATGTGATGTAACCTATGGAACCAATAATGAATTTGGATTTGATTACTTAAGAGATAATATGGTAATTTATAAAAACCAAGCAGTACAAAGAGACTTACATTTTGCGATTGTCGATGAAATTGATAGTATTTTAATTGATGAAGCTCGTACGCCATTAATTATTTCAGGACGTGCAAACCAATCATCAGACCTATATAAAAAAGCAAATGACTATGTAAAACGTTTAAATGCAAAAGTAATTGTAGAAGAAGATATTAAAGATGAAGAGCAAACACAAGATAATGAAAACTATGATTATATCGTAGATTTAAAAGCAAAATCAGCTTCTCTTACAGCAAAAGGAATTAAAAAAGCAGAAGACTTTTTCCATATTGATAATTTTAACGATTTAGACAATTCTGAAATTGTTCACCATGTAAACCAAGCATTACGTGCTCATGGTGTTATGAAACGTGATATTGATTATATGGTAAAAGATGGAGAAGTGCTAATTGTTGATGAATTTACGGGAAGAATTATGTATGGAAGAAGATATAACAATGGTCTTCATCAAGCAATTGAAGCAAAAGAAAATGTTAAGATTGCAGATGAATCTAAAACTCTTGCAACCATTACATTCCAAAATTATTTTAGAATGTATGAGAAATTAGCAGGTATGACAGGTACTGCTATGACAGAAGAATCGGAATTTAGAGAGATTTATAACTTAGACGTTATTGCCATTCCAACCAACAAACCAATGGTTCGTAATGATGAAAATGATGTTATTTATAAAAATGAAGCAGCAAAATATAGAGCAATTGTAAGAAGTGTAAAAGAAAGCTACCAAAAAGGTCAACCAGTACTAGTAGGTACTGTATCAATTGAAAAATCAGAAAAATTAAGTAGAATTCTAAAACAAGAAGGAATTCCACATTCTGTATTAAATGCAAAATACCATGAACAAGAAGCAACCATTATTGCACAAGCTGGTAAATTTGGAGCAGTTACCATTGCAACAAACATGGCAGGACGTGGTACGGATATTATGCTTGGTGGAAACAGCGAATATTTAGCAAGAGAAGCCATGAAAAGAGCAAGGTATACAGATGAACAAATTGAAGAAGCAATGGCATTTAACGAAACAGATGATAAAGAAATATTAGCTTCAAGAGAGAAATTTAGAAGTTTAGTAAAACAATATGATGAAGAAATTAAAGAAGAAAAAGAAAAAGTAATTGCAGCTGGTGGTTTAAAAATTATTGGTACAGAAAGACATGAATCTAGAAGAATTGATAATCAGCTTCGTGGACGTAGTGGACGTCAAGGAGATGTGGGTGAATCTAAGTTCTATATTGGACTTGATGATGATTTAATGAAGATTTTTGGTGGAGACATGATTACCAATGTTTATAACACACTTGGTGCGGAAGAAGATATGCCAATTGAATCTAAAATTATTTCTGGTGCAGTTGAAAAAGCACAAAAAAGAGTAGAAGGAAGAAACTTTAGTATTCGTAAACACGTTCTTCAATATGATGATGTTATGAATACACAAAGAGAGATTATTTATGCACAAAGAAAGCAAGTATTAGACGGAAACAACTTAAAAGAAAGCATTATCCACATGATTACAGAACTTGCAACTGGTTTAATTAATGCATATTCTGTAGAAGAAGTAGTAAACAAAGAATCTTTAAAAGAAGAAATTAGAACAATTTTTGGATTAGAAAACTTAGAAAGTTTACAAGAAAAACGATTTGATGAACAAAAAGTATTAAAAGAATTAATCGAAAAAGCATTAGCTCGTTACGAACAAAAAGAACAAGAAATAGGAGAAACCGATTTAAGAGAATTAGAACGAGTTGTTATGCTAAAAGTAGTAGACCAAAAATGGATGGATCATATTGATGCAATGGACGAATTAAAAGATGGAATTGGACTTCGCGCATATGGTCAAAAAGACCCAGTTGTTCAATATCGTATTGAAGGAACCGATATGTTCGACCAAATGATTTACGATATTCAATATGATGTAGTAAAAATTCTATTAAACATCCAAAAACAAGCGGAAATTAGAAGAACAGAAGCTGCAAGAATTACCAATGCTTCCTTAGAAAACATAAACGACGTAAACGGAGGAGCAGAACAAGCTCATGTAACTGTAAAAAATGAAGAACCAAAAGTAGGAAGAAACGATCCATGTCCTTGTGGAAGTGGGAAGAAGTATAAGAACTGTTGTGGAAAATAATAGGAGGTAAGCATATGAAAATTGAAAACATTAAACCAGAAGGATATGTTATGAAAGGTGTATATACACCAGCTAAAAAAATTGATTTAGGAGATTCTTATTTGATTTTTGTTTCTGGAGTTCAAGCTCCAGCAGGAGAAGTAAATGAAGTTGCAACAGAAGATGTGGCAGAACAAACAAGATTAGTATTTGAAGAAATTAATGATATATTAAAACAAGCAGGAGCAACTTTAGATAATGTTGTTAAAGCGGTTATATATTTAAAAGATATTAATGATTTTAAAATTGTATCACCGATAAGAGCAGAATACTTTAAAAATTCAATGCCTGTTTCTACCATGGTAGAAGTTGGGGGATTTGTAAGAAATGGCTCAAAAATTGAAATAGAAGTAACTGCAATATTAGAAAAATAGCATTATTTATAGAAAATCAAGTGAATTCTAGCAATAAGCTTGAAAATGTAATTTTACAAACTTTATTAAAAATATTGACATAGTAGAAAATAGTATAATAAATATACTAAAAGAGAATAGCTATTCATAATTCGAGTGTTTCGCAACTCAATTCAAAATGGCGAACGATATATTCGAGGTTTCACACCTCATAAAAAATAGTGAACGATATATTCGAGTTAATGCTAACTCAAAACAAAATAGCATAATTTAATTAATGGGGGTTAAAATTTAATTTTAACTCTCATTTTTTTTGTATAAGGAGATGTTACAATGAAGTTGAAATTTTATGAAGTAGATAGTGAATATATTAAATATTTAAAAGAAAATGGTGATAATAAGATTCCTAATGTTGATTATGAAAAACATAAAAAATTCTTTTGTGGTATAGTACTTACAATAAATAAATTTAATTATTTTGCTCCAGTATCTTCTTATAATAAAAAGGCTTACACTACATTCTTGATTATGGATAAAGATATGAAAACAAAAGAACTTAAACCTATATCTTCATTAAGATTTTCCTTTATGTTTCCATATCCAATAGAATATTTAAATTAAAAAGACTTTTCTAAAGAAGATGAAAAGTATCAAGTTTTATTAAGAAAAGAATTACATTATTGTAATATGAATAGAGAGAAGATTAAAAAGTTAGCAAATCAAGTATATAAATTAGGATTAAATGAAGTAAGTAGAAAAAGATTCAATATATGTGATTTTAAAAAATTAGAAGAAAAGTGTATGGAATATATAGAAAAGAAGAATATTTAAACCTTTATAACTAAAACTATTGTGTAAAAAGAAAAAATAAGATATTATAAATAAAAAGATAAGATTGTCAGCATTTTGTTATACGAAATTTTAAGGACATATAAAGAATGGAGCCATATATTAAAGTTGGAATTGGAGTAATGATTTTAGAGGGCAATAAAATATTATTAGGACATAGAGCTAAAGATAAGAAAGATACAGGCGGAATATACGAAGTTGATTGTTGGACTGTACCTGGTGGAAAGCAAGAATATGATGAAACATTTTTTGAAGGTGCTAAACGTGAAGTAAAAGAAGAAACAAATTTAGATGTAGATGATTTAGAACTATTTAATGTAGCAGATGATATTCAGCAAGACCGACATTATATAACATTACAAATTATAGCAAGAAAGCATAGTGGTGAATTAAAAGTAATGGAACCAACAAAAGAAGATGATTGGCAATGGTTCGACTTAGATAACTTGCCAGAAAAATTATATTCACCATCAAGAAAATTTATTGAAACATATTTAAAATTAAGAAAATAAGGTTAAGATAGGAAAATTAATTTATGAAATTAGAAGGTGAAGTATCATGCAAACAAGGAGCAATGATGGTCCAATTCAATATGAAGATGAAATAAGAATGATGACACATAGTGAATTTAAAAAGCATGTGTTAAAAGTAACAAGAGAAATTGAAAAGTATACTATGGAAAATAATATAAGAATCGACTATGTTGTGCCAATTTTAAGAAGTGGTGCGGTACCTGCAGTGTATATTGCAAATGAGTTAAATTTAATCAAGTTTGCTCCTATTCAGGTAAAAAAGATAAAACAAAATGGTAAGTATGACCACATTGTTTTATTAAATTCTTTAAAGGATTTAGATAAAGAAAGAAAACTCAATTTGCTTGTGGTAGAAGGTACATATAGTTCAGGAGAAACAATGCATACAGCACTTAATGAAATAAACAAAACATTACCAAATGCAAATATTTTACTTGCTTGTGTTTGCGTAAGAGGAGAAGAAAATTTACCAAAAGATATACAAAAAAGTTTCTATGGATTTAGCTTAGCAAGAGAAAAACTATTTATCTATCCATGGGAATTAAAAGAACAAAAAGAAACACATCCAGACCAAAAGATAGAAAACATTTTTTATTAAATTTTGAGTAAACAAAAGTAATTTGGAGAAAAAAGGTTAGAAGGAAATGAAACGATTATTAAGAATAAGTTTTAACCAAGCAATTTTTTCATTTATACCAATATTATCATGGATGATGCTTGGTTTGGTATTGGACAAAAATTTGGCAAATGTGTTTACCCTTACATATCCAATACAATTTATATGGCAAATATTTCGATCCATATTTGCCACAGGAGCTAATATAAGTAAAGAAAAAGATAAAAAAGAAAATGCAGTTTTATCTTCAATGACATTAGGAATCATTGTGGGATTTGTTGTATTTGGATTTATTGCAATTAATATAAAAAGTTATATCGAATTTATGAATATGGATTATAACATATACAAAGAATTTGCATTATATTCTATTATTCAATTATACATACAATTAATATTTTCTTTTGTTATGGAAAAATTATATTTTGAAGGAAAAGAAAAGCTAGCCAATCGATATATGCTAATTTTAAATTTATTAAATTTTGGCGTGCTAATGGCAACTGCTGTATTTGTAAGAGATAAAACAATCGTAGTTTTAACTACATTAATTACTATTTTTATTTATACATTATTTGTTACAATAAAACAATATAAAAAATTTAAATTTGAAGTACACCCATTACAGTATATAAAATATGAGTCTGTTTCAATAGCAAGAGACTTATGCTTCTTTTTAACATATTTATTTGGATTTAGTAATGCCTTAGAGTTTGGAGAAGAATATGTTACTGCATTAAATTTTGCAGCATTAGTAACAGATACACAGTGGGATTCTTTTGGTGCAGTTCATACTGTTGCAAAAATAGATATAAGCAAAGGAAAATTCAATTATAAAGAACATAAAAGAAATGCTTATAAGTTACTAGGAATTTTGCTATTTACAACATTTGTAATGTTAGCATTTTCATATCAATATTATGAGTTAAATATAATCATTACATTACTATATTTAAGTGTTGAAATAATAAACTTTTTATTAGAACCACTATATGAATTAAAAACATGTTATTTACAATTGGCTGATACATTTGAAGCAAAAGTAACTTCAAATAAAGTGGTAGCATCTGGCATAAGAGTTATAACATCATTTCTAAAAACACCATTTTGCACAGCAATAGGACAAATGCTTTCAATGGTAGAGCAACTTGTGGTTGTAAATGTTATGTTTTATAAGAATTTTAAAATAAATAAAGAAGGACAAGTTGTAAAAAATAGTATGGGTAAAGATGATGGAAGATAAAAAAGCAAAGAGAACCATTTTATCTGGTTCTCTTTGCTTTTTTTTGTTTTTTGATGTTACAATTCCCAGATTCTGTACACATTGTCTGCTACTTTGGAATAAGAGAATTTAGTTAATTACTTATATCCATTCACTGTATTTCCTAATATATAATTTTTTAACAATGCTAGCAATAAAACAATATAAGATAGGAAATCCAATGATAACAATAAGGTATATTGGCGAAAAGGCGACAAGACCTATCCATTTTCCTAAAACAGTAAATGGTACAATTAGGGCAATGATGCTTAAGGTAATAGAGGTTGCATATACGGGAAGTGATGCATTGCTTTTGATAAATGGTGTTTTAGCAGTTCTGATAATATGAAGGCCAATTAAGTTTGATACCACTCCATACGAAAACCAAATAGTTTGGAAAAGCGCAGCGTCTGGAAGTCGTAGTCCAAAACCAAACCATAAAGATGCAAATACCATTAAATCAAAAATTGAGCTAGTTGGTCCCATGAAAAACATGAAATTTCTTAAGTCTTTTAAATTCCATCTTCTTGGCTTTGTTACATATTCATTATCCACATTATCAAAAGGAAGAGAGAGTTGTCCAAAATCGTATAACAAACTTTGTACTAATAATTGAATTGGAGTGATTGGTAAAAATGGAAGTACAATGCTTGCAATTAGGACAGAAAGTACTTCACCAAAATTAAAGCTAACTGCCATTTTAATGTATTTTAAAAGATTGGCAAATGTTTTTCTTCCTTCAATGGCACCATCTAACAATACATTTAAATCTTTTTCTAATAAAATAATATCAGACGTTTCTTTGGCAATATCAACTGCGGTATCAACACTAATTCCAACATCAGCATTGGTAAGAGAAGGACTATCATTAATACCATCTCCCATATAACCAACAATATTTCCTGCCTCTTTTAACAATCTTACAATTCTTGCTTTTTCAATAGGAGAAAGTTTTACAAAAATATTAGTATCATACAGTAAACGAAGTAAGGCTGCATCCGAAGCGCGATTTACTTGACTACCAGATACAATACGAGAAGAACGAATTCCTACTTTTTCACAAATACATCTTGTAACTTCTTCATTATCTCCTGTTAATACAATCACACGAATTCCTTTTTCATTTAACTTATCAATTGCAATTTTAGCACTTTCTTTTGGTGGATCTAAAAAGCCAATAAATCCCATTAATACCATTTTAGATTCATCTTTTACATGAAAATGGGTAATTCCATTAATCTCATTTTTTTGACAAACAGCGATAACACGTAATCCATCGGAATTTAATTTTTTTGTAAAACTTCGAATGGTTTGTTTTATTTGTGGTGTGATTTCGTGCACAGAACCATTATCATAAACCAACGTACAAATCGATAAAATTTCTTCTACAGCACCTTTTGTAATTAACTGTGTTTTTTGTCCATCTGAGACGATAACAGATAAACGTCTTCTTGCAAAATCAAAAGGAATTTCATCGATTTTAGTATAGTTATTTACAATATTGCTTAATTCCATTTCATTTGCTTTTTCGACAATGGCAGTATCGATATTTCCCTTTAAACCTGTTTGAAAAAAAGCATTTAAAAAAGCATGTTTTAAAACACCATAATTTTCGTTTCCATTAATATCTAAATATGTTTGAAGAACAATTTCGTCTTTGGTTAATGTTCCTGTTTTATCGGTACAAAGAATGTTCATTGCACCAAAACTTTGAATGGAATCTAGTTTTTTAACAATGGTTTTTTTCTTAGACATCCTTATAGCGCCTTTGGCAAGAGAAGAGGACAAAATAACAGGAAGTAGAAGAGGGGTAATTCCAATAGCAATGGCAACAGAAAAGGTAAAGGTAATTAAAATATCATGTTTTCCAATATTAACTAAAAAGGTAATTGGAATCATAACAAGCATAAAACGAATAAGTAGTTTACTAATGTTTTTAATTCCTTTTTGGAAAGCAGTTTCTGGTTTTCCTGTTGTAATTGTTTTTGCAATTTTTCCTAAATAAGTATCGTTTGCGGTCTTAATGACAACACCTTTTGCACTACCACTAATAACATTTGTACCCATAAAACAAATTGTATCTAAGTCGGTGACACTTTTAATATCTTTCGAAGAAGTTAATTCAGAAAAAGCAAGTTTCCTAACAGCTTCCGATTCTCCAGTAAGAGTGGATTGTCCAACATGTAAATCTTTTTCTTCAATAATGCGTAAGTCTGCTGGAATCATATCACCAGCAGAAAGAAAAACAACATCTCCTACTACAATTTCTTTAATTGGAATTTGAATTTTTTTGCTATCACGAAGAACCATACAAGTAGTAGCAACAAGACTTCGAAGCTTAGCTGCTGCTTTATTGGAGCGATATTCTTGTATAAATTCAAGAAGGGTGCTTGCAATTACCAATACCAAAATAACGATGATATTAGCATAACTTGGAACAGCTGGTAAAATTACATCTGTATAAATAAGTACGACACAAATTAATAATAAAATAATATTAAAAGGACTAAATAAGCTTTCGAATAGGTAATGATACCACTTTTTTTCTTTGGCTTGTTTTAATTCGTTTAATCCGTTTTTTAATAATAAACTCTTTGCAAAATCAGTTGTTAGGCCAGTTCCGCAAAAAATTCATTTTTGTTAAAAATTCGTTAGGTGCAAGAACTGCTTCAAGCCCATATTTTTCTTCTAAATCAATTTCTTCTAATTTTAAATTTGTACCCATTAGTTCACCTCTTAAAATCTTTCTTACAGTATGTCACAAATAAAGAAAAAACATACCTATAAACTATTTTTGCTTGAAATTTACATAAAAGTAAGATATAATATAAAAAGCAACAAAAAAGTAAAGCAGAAAGGAGAACTATAATGACGACAGCGGTTAAACTAAAAGATGGTGGAAAGATAGAAGTCAAGATAAGTGATGGACAGATTGAAACCATCTATTACGAAAACCATGGACATGGAACGTGCTATGAAAGAAGGCAAAAACAAGATATACAAATTCAACTGAAAAACATTTTTGATGAAGATGTCGAAAAATTAAAACAGATTTTGGTAAACATCAAAAATGATGAAGAGTTTTTTGCCTATGGAAAGCAGTTCTTGGATGCTAAAAGAGAAAGGCTTTTAGCAAATTTTTCAAGCTATAAGCAGGAAGTCCAAAGAAGAATGCAACAGATGGAAAAAGAGATTGACAGGTTTAGGTTGCCGAACTAGTTCTAAACGCAGGGGGAGACATATTTCCCCTTGTTTTTTTTATTTTTTACTTGACACATTAAAACGTATGTTCTATAATAAGGCTGGTGATATTATGGAAAGACAAATATTACATGTAGATGTAAATAATGCGTTTTTATCGTGGACAGCAATTGATAGGCTAGCTTTAGGAGAAACATTAGATATTCGAACGATTCCTGCTGTTATTGGTGGAGATGAGGCAAGCAGACATGGAGTGGTACTTGCCAAAAGTATGAGAGCAAAAGAGTTCGGAATTAAGACAGGAGAACCACTTTATCAAGCTAGAAAGAAGTGTCCTAATTTACAGGTGTTTCAAGGTGATTATGCTTCTTATCAAAAACATTCGAATGATTTATATCAATTATTATTAGAATATACAGACCAAATTGAACGCTTTTCAATTGATGAGTGTTTTATGGATATGACCTTATTTTTACATCCAAATGAAAAATTGATTGATAAAGCATATGAAATTAATAAACGAGTAAAAGAAGAATTAGGTTTTACGGTTAATATAGGTGTTGCAAATAATAAGTTACTTGCAAAAATGGCATCAGATTTTAAGAAACCAGATAGAGTGCATACGTTGTATCCAGAAGAAATAAAAACAAAGATGTGGACTCTTCCTATTTCTGAGCTATTTATGGTAGGAAGGAAAAGCATTCCGAAACTAGCACAAATGGGGATTAAAACAATAGAAGATTTGGCCAGTCAAGATGAAAAAATACTTATCAAACAATTTGGAAAACATGGTAAGTTGATGTGGGAATATGCCAATGGAATTGACCAAAGTCCAGTTGTATATGAACCAGAACAACCGAAATGCATTGGAAATTCCATTACTCTTCCAGAAGATATCTATAACATTAATCGATTAAATGAGGTATTACTTGCATTATCGGAACAAGTAGCATTTCGATTACGAAAACATGGATTAAAAGCAAATGTGGTTAGTGTACAAATTAAAACAAAAGATTTTATAAGTTATTCACGCCAAAAAACATTAGCATTACCAACCAATATTACAAAGGAAATTTATGAAACTGGTAAGGAATTATTAGGTAACTTACATCAAAATAGAGGAATACGACTAATTGGGATTCAAACTAGCAAATTAGTGGAAAAAGACCAAATGCAATTATCTATGTTTGAAGAACAAACAAATCAAAAACAAGAGAAAATAGATGATGCCATGGAAGCGTTAAAAAGGAAATATGGATATGGAATTATTACAAGAGCTGGTGAAATGAAAGTAAAGAATATGATAAACATTCGAGAAGAAAAGAAAGAATAAAGTCGAAACTTGTCACAAAAAGAAAGAAAATTCATAATATATTATATAACTATCTTCAAGGTAGTTTAAGGAGGTGAAATATAATGGATATGGAACCAAAATGTTATTATGAACAACCAAAATGTTGTTGCAAAGAAAAAAGATGTTGTGTTGATTTAATATTAACCATTCTATTAGTTGCATTTGCATTTGTTTTAGGACTTATTATAGGTGCGCTTACTGGAATTCTAGTTCTTTTAGGATTAGGTGCTTTTATAGCTGTTGCGGTAATATTAGGACTATTAATTGTTTTAAGAATTGTTATGTTAGTTTGTTGTAGAAAAGAAAAGAAATGTTGCTAATTACTAGCAAATCGTGTGTCATATGGCACACGATACATAAGAAAAGTAAAAAACAAAAAAATAAGAGAAAAACAATTGCAAAAAAATATGGTTTTATATATAATAAGAAAAAACCAAAGGAGAAACAAAAATGGAATTGATTGATGGAAAAGAACTTGCAAAAAATATACGTGCAAACTTAAAAGATGAAGTAGAAGAACTAAAGAAAAAAGGCATTAACCCTAGACTTGCTGTTATTATGGTAGGAGACGATAAAGCATCTAAAGTATATGTAAGAAATAAATCGAAAGCATGCGAGGAAATAGGAATAGATTATAAAGAATATTTGTTAGATGATAATACAACAATGGACGAGCTATTAAATTTAATTCATATTTTAAATGTTGATAAAAATATTCATGGGATTTTATTACAAAGTCCATTACCAAAGAACTTAGATATAAATGAAGCATTTAAAGAGATTGCAACAGAAAAAGATGTAGATGGATTTAACCCAATTAATGTTGGAAAACTTAGCTTAAATCAAGATTGTTTTGTATCTTGTACACCATATGGAATTATAAAAATGTTAGAAGCTTATAACGTACCAACAGAGGGCGCGCATGCTGTTATTGTTGGGAGAAGTAACATTGTTGGAAAACCATTATTACAATGCTTATTAAACAAAAATGCAACAGTTACCATTTGTCATTCCAAAACAAAAAATATAGAAGAAACAACAAAAAATGCAGATATACTAATAGCTGCACTTGGAAAACCAAACTTTATAAAAGCAAGTATGGTAAGAGAAGGTGCTGTTGTAATTGATGTAGGAATTAATAGAGATGAAAATGGTAAAATTGTAGGAGATGTTGATTTTGAAGATGTATCAAAAAAGGCATCATACATAACACCAGTACCAGGTGGAGTTGGACCAATGACAATTGCTATGCTTATGACAAATGTAGTAAAAGCTGCAAAATATAGAGAACAAAAATAAAAATATGGGGGGAGTATATAAATCGAAGGGAGCGATTTTATTTACGCTCCCTTTTTATTTATATTGTAGGAGGTAAAAAATGGAATATTGGATTTGGTTATCTAGAATTGAGGGTTTAGGTCCAATTAAAATAAAGCAATTATTAGAAATTTATCAAACACCAGAAAACATTTGGAAATTATCAAAAAAAGAATTAATGAAAATAAAAGGGATTGGTGAAAAAATAGCAAATAAAATTGTAGATGCGACCTACCGAGAAAATTTAGAAAAGTATGCGAAGTACATGAAGAAATATGATATTGGGATGATTACCATATTGGATAAGGATTATCCAGAAAGGTTAAAGCATATTTATGATGCACCAATGATACTATATTACAAAGGAAATAAGAAATTATTAAAACATAGTTATACGATAGGAATGATTGGATGTAGAGAGTGTAGCGAGTATGGAAAACAAGTAAGTCTAACATTTTCAAATAAACTTGCCAAACAAGGTGTCTGTATTATAAGTGGAATGGCAAAAGGAATTGATAGCTATTCTCATAGGGGCTGTATACAAGCAGGCGGCAAAACAATTGCTGTTTTGGGAAATGGGCTAGACCAAATTTATCCAAAAGAAAATCTAGGTCTATATAATAAAATTCTTGAAACAGAAGGATTAATTTTATCAGAATATGTGATTGGAACAAAACCAAATAAATTAAATTTTCCAGCAAGGAATCGAATTATTAGCGGATTAAGTGATGGGGTTATTGTAGTAGAAGCAAAAGAAAAAAGCGGGACATTAAACACCGTTGATTTTGCATTAGAACAAGGAAAAGATGTGTTCGTTATACCAGGAAACATCACAAGCAAAAGTTCCATAGGCACCAATGACCTAATAAAACAAGGAGCAAAATGCATAACTTGTGTAGAAGATATACTGATATGTTAGTCTAAAATAGTAGAGTAAAGTCGCTATAGGCGACTGGGGGGTCTTAAAATCATTAAATTTTTCTTAAAACTCTTTATCTTTTTCAAATAATGTAATATAATTGTTTCATCACGAAGGAGGATATTTTTATGGGAAATAAAAAAAGAACAAAAAAGAGCGTGGATAATGATAAAACAAAAAAAGTAAAAACTCTAAAAGATGATAATAAAAAAGGTAAGAAAGCAAAGAAAAAGGGAAAACATCCTAAATTAATGCTAGCATTAAAAATAATGTTAATTCTAATGGTAATAGCAGTTATTGTTGGAGCAGGGATAATTGCTGGGGTATTTTTTGGTGTATTTGGTGGTAACTTAAAAATATCAGCAGCAGACTTAAACATTAAAACAGAAAATACTGTTTTGGTGGATTTAAATGGTAATGTAGTAGCGACTTTAAATGGTGATGAGAATAGAGAAGTTATTCTATTATCGGAAATGGGAGAACACTTACCAAAAGCATTTGTGGCAATTGAAGATAAAAGATTTTATGAGCACAGAGGGGTGGACATTCAAAGAACACTTGGTGCTGTTTTAAAATTTGCAACAGGAAATTCTAGTTATGGTGGAAGTACCATTACACAACAATTAATTAAAAATGCAACAGGAGATGACGATAGAGACTGGAAAAGAAAGGTAAGAGAAATTGCAAAAGCATTTCAAATTGAAAATGAAATGTCTAAAAATCAAATATTAGAATCTTACTTAAATACAATTCCTCTTGGAGGAGGAGGGAAAAATGTATATGGTGTTAAGGTAGCAGCAAATTACTATTTCGATAAACAACCAGCAGACTTAAGCCTTGCACAAGCAGCATACATTGCTGGAATTAACCATTCACCAAATTTATACAATCCATTTAAAGAATCTCCTAATATGGAAAGAATTACCAAAAGAACAAAAACCGTATTAGATGAAATGAAAGAACAAGGAAAAATAGAAAAAGAACAATATGATACTGCAATAGCAGAAGTGGATGCAGGATTAGGTTTTAAAGAGGGGCGAATTACAAGCAATAATTCTTTAACACAAAATGAAGAAGAGGCAGTAAAACAAGTAATTGCACAATATGCAAAAGAACACGACTTAAAGAAAGATATAGCAGAAAAACAAATTAAAAGTGGCGGGTATAAAATCTATATTACTCAAAATAAAGAATTTCAAGCAATCTTAGATGATGCTTATACCAATAGCAAGGATTGGGTTAAGACACGAACAGTCACAAGAAAAGATGCTAATGGAAATAGTTATAAAGAAACAGTTCAATTACAATCTGGTATGGCTGTTATTGACCATAAAACAGGATATGTGGTAGCAACAAGAGGTGTAATTGGAGAAAAAACACCTTGGGGAAATAATAGAGCAACAAGTGCAACACACCAACCAGGTTCTTCTATTAAACCAATTGCCATTATTGCACCATCAATTCAAGAAGGACTAATTACAACAGGAAGTGTTGTAGATGATACACCAGTTAGTTATGGAAAATATACACCAAAGAACGACACAAGAAACTTTTATGGACTAATGAATATACGTTATATTTTAAGAGTTTCTAGAAATGTTCCAGAAGTAAAATTAATACAAAAATTAACACCTACAAAGGCAATTGATTATTTAAGAAAATTAGGAATTACTACTTTATCTGGAAATGAAGGATTATCTTTAGGGCTAGGTTCAATAGACAATGGAGCAAGCCCATTAGAGATGGCAGGAGCATATGCTACAATAGCTAATAATGGTGTTTACATTGAACCTACTTTCTATACAAAGGTTGAAGATGGAAATGGCAATATTATTATGGAAAAGAAACAAGAAACACATCGTGTCTTTTCAGAACAAAATGCATGGTTAATACAATCATTATTGACAGAGCCAACAGGAACTGGTTTAACAGGGGCAAGTGGAGCAACAGGAACACGAGCAAGAGTAAGTGGAATGCAAACTTGTGGAAAAACAGGAACAACCAATAATTCTACAGCTACTTGGTTTTGTGGATTTACACCATATTATACAGCATCTATGTTTTTTGGATTTGATACACCAACCGATGGAAATAGTTCGGTTGTTCCAGGAAGTGGTACAGTATCTAGTAGATGGGGAAGTGTTATGAATAAAATTCATAAAGGATTAGCTTCTGCAAGTTTTCCAAAACCAAATGGGCTTGTAACAGCAAGAGTTTGCATGGACTCTGGATTATTGGCAACAGAAAATTGTGAACATGACCAAAGAGGTTCAAGAGCATATGGTGAATATTATGTAAAAGGAACAGCACCTTCAGGAAGTTGTACTACACATGTAAAATTAAAAATATGTAAAGAAACTGGTAAATTAGCAAATGAATTCTGTAAAGATACAGAAGAGAGGGTATTTATTACAAGACCAAAGAGTGAATCCGATACTTCTTGGCATTCAGCAGGAGACGCTAAATATATGGCACCAACAGCAAATTGTGATACACATACTGCAAAACCAGATACAGAAAAACCTGTGATTACCATAAAAGATGTAAAAGATACGATTGAAGTGAAACAAGATGATAAATTTACAATGCCACAAGTTAGTGCAAAAGATAATGTAGATGGTGATATTACAAAAAACATTAAGATAGAAATAAAAAAGGATGGAAAAGTAGTTGATAAAATTGATACTTCTAAAAAAGGAACGTATACCATAACATATACAGTAGAAGATAGTGCAAAAAATGTAGCAACCAAAACTATTACTGTAAAAGTAGTTGATAAAAGTGATAAACCATCAGAAGGAAATACAACAAATACCATTACAAATACAATTGACTAGATGATTATTTTATTTGAATTAGAGTATAGGCTTAAAAAGTTTTATACTCTATTTCGAAGTTTAAAAGAAAGGTGGAAAATGTTAGTGGATTTAAAATTGTATAACACACTTACAAAATCAAAAGAAATCTTTAAACCAATTGATAAAAATCAAGTAAAAATATATTCATGTGGACCAACGGTATACAAGAATGCAACCATTGGGAATATGAGAACGAATATATTTCAAGATATTTTAAGAAGAGTGCTTAGGTATAATGACTATCAAATACAACATGCTATAAACATTACTGATGTTGGACATTTAGTATCAGATGGTGATGAAGGCGAAGATAAAATGTTAAAATCAGCAAGAGAAGAGCATAAAACACCAATAGAAATTGCAGAGTATTATACCAAATTGTTTTTTGATGATTTAAAAGATTTAAATATTGAAACACCAGAAATTGTATGTAAAGCAACAGATCACATTTTAGAGATGTTGAAATATGTTGAAAAGTTAATGGAAAATGGATATGCTTATGAAACATCGACAGCAATTTATTTTGATGTTTCAAAATTAGATAAGTATCCAATATTAACTAATATTGATGTAGAAAACCAAAAAGCAGGAGCAAGGGTAGAAGTAGACCAAGAGAAAAGAAATCCATACGATTTTGCTTTATGGATAAAAGCACCTGAAAATCATTTAATGAAATGGGATAGTCCATGGGGATTAAGTTACCCTGGTTGGCATATTGAATGTTCTGCCATGGGACAAAAATATTTAGGAGAACAATTTGATATTCATACAGGAGGAATCGATTTAATACCAACTCATCATGAAAATGAAATTGCGCAAAGTAAAGGAAGTTGTGGCAAAATACCAGCCAATTACTGGATGCATGGAGAATACTTGCTAATTAATGGTGGAAAGATGTCTAAAAGCTTAGGAAATGTATATCTAATAAAAGACATTAAAGAAAAAGGGTATGACCCAATTGTATACAAACTATTTAGTTATTCTTGTCATTATCGAAATAAATTAAATTTTACATGGGAAGGCATTGAAGCTGCATCAAAATCATTAGAAAGATTACGTACGAGTTACCAAAATCATTTAAATGGAAAAGATGAATTAACCAAAGAAGATAGAGAAAAATTAAACCTTGTAGAAGAAAATTTCCATAAGGCAATTAATGATGATTTAAACATGCCACTTGCTATGAGTTTTGTATGGGAAGTAGCTCGTTTTGAAAAGAAAAATGTAGAAGTTGCAAAACTACTTTCCAAATTTGACTGTGTGCTAGGAATTAAAATTGATACAATAAATAACAAAAAAGAAGAGATTCCAGAAGAGATTATGCAAATTGTAGAACAAAGAAAAGAAGCAAGGAGAAATAGAGATTTCCAAAAATCCGACGAATTACGTGATGAACTGTTAAAAAGAGGGTATACTGTAAAAGATACCAAAGAAGAAATGATTGTGGAAAAATGTTAAAAGGAGAAAGTTACATGACCAAAGAAAATAGAAAGAGACTAAGTTTTTTTAGAAGAGCATATTTAGCGATAAAAGATTTTGAACAATATGGTATATTGGGAGCTGAAAAAATATCCATAGCAATAAAATATTGGTTAAAAATGATGTTGATTTTCGTGATTGTTGTTGCTGGTATTTTTATTTACCAATTTCATACCTACTTTCAAGAGGCACTTGTATACTTTAGAGACAATATAAATGAACTTCATTTTGTAGAAGGCAATTTGGAAATTAACCAAGGGGAAACAGTCGAAATTAAAGATGACCATTCCATTTTGCCATATTTTGCAATTGATACTGATGCAACAGAAGAACAAATACAAGATTATACAAAGAAATTAAGTGGCTATGAAGCAGGAATGCTAATATTGGGAGATAAAGTTATTTATAAGAATGAACTTTTAACTCAACAAATGGAATATCGTTATCAAGACATTTTGCAAAATTATCCAATTCCAGATTTTGATAAACAAGCAGTTCTAGATTTTGTTTCACAAATTGATAAAGTAAGTTTATATATTAGCGTATTTATTGTTATGACAATTTATTTATATATAATTTATCTTGCAAGTACGTTTGTTGATATTATTATGTTAGCAATATTAGGATTTATTGTAGCAAGGATTGCTGGTATGAAAATACGATTTGCTTCTACTTTTAGTATTGGAATTTATGCATTAACGTTACCACTTTTACTAAATTTAATTTATGTAGTGGTAAATAGCTTAACTGGATTTACCGTTCAATATTTTAGTTGGATGTATACAACAATATCCTATATTTATGTAATTGTGGCAATTTTAATTGTTAAAGCGGATTTTATGAACAAAAAAGCAGAATTAATGAAAATTATAGAAGAACAAGAACGCATAAGACAAGAGAAGTTACGTGAAGAACAACAAAAACAAGAAGAAACAAAAAAAGAAAATAAAGATAATAAAGATAATAAAGATAAAGAAAATAAAGACGAGGATAACAAAGAAGTAAAAAAGAAAACGAGGAAAAAGGAAAAAGATGAAACTGGAATAGCTGGCGATGGCTTAGCGCCACAAGAGGCAACGAAATTACAAAATAACGAATAAAATACTGTAGGGGCAGGCGGACCCAGTCGACCCGTTAATGTAAAAAACAATCAAGAAAGGAACCAAAATGGACAAGAAAAAAGACAAAAACAGGAAAAAACAAAAACAATATATACTAATTGCTATTTGTGTTACATTGGTATTAGGTGCAATTGTTGCAGGATTAATGCTAGTAAACCAAAAGAATAATGATAAAGAAAAAAACATGGCATATACAGACTTAATTAAAGAAATTAATGAAGAAATGGTACAAGAAATTGAGATGACAGTAGGAAGTACTTCTGTTAAAGTAAAATTAAAAGATGAAGAAGAAGAAAAAACAGTCATCCTTCCAAATACACAAGCTTTTATTGAATTATTACATGAAAAAACAGAACAAGGAAAAGAAATTAAATTAAATCAAAAACCAAAAAATATCTTTTTACAAGTACCAAGTATATTGTTTAGTATGTTACCAACTTTATTAATGCTAGCTGTTGTGATATTAATTATCGAAATGCAAGGGCTTGGTGATAAAGGAAAAGTATATGGTGGAGACGAAAATAAAAGTAAAGTGCGTTTTAAAGACATTGCAGGACTAGATGAAGAAAAAAAGGAACTAGAAGAAGTAGTTGATTTCTTAAAAGAACCAAAACGTTTTCGCAATATGGGAGCAAAAATTCCAAAAGGAATTTTATTATATGGAAAGCCAGGAACAGGAAAAACATTAATTGCAAAAGCAGTTGCAGGAGAAGCAGGAGTACCATTTATTTCAATGAGTGGTTCTGAATTTATTGAAATGTTTGCAGGACTTGGAGCATCTCGTGTTCGAAAATTATTTGAAAAAGCAAGAAAACTAGCACCATGTATTGTATTTATTGATGAAATTGATGCCATTGGTTCTAGAAGAACATCCAATAGTGGTGCTGAGTCAGAAAATAACCAAACGTTAAACCAATTATTAGTAGAAATGGATGGATTTGAAGAAAATGAAACTATTATTGTACTTGCTGCTACAAACCGCCCAGAAATGTTAGATAAGGCATTATTAAGACCAGGAAGATTTGACCGTCAGATTACCATTGCACCACCAGATGTAAGAGGAAGAGAAGAAATTTTAAAAATTCATTCTGATGGAAAGAAGTTTGCACCTACAGTATCATTAAAAAGCATTGCAGAAGATACAGCAGGTTATACAGGAGCAGAACTTGCCAATATTTTAAATGAATCTGCGATTATCGCGACCATTAATGGCCATGACGCTATCTGCCAAGAAGACATTGAAGAAGCGGTTAAAAAGGTAACAGTAGGTGTACAAAAAAAGACAAGAGTCATTTCAGATAAAGAAAAGAAACTAACAGCATACCATGAAGCAGGACATGCTATTGTAGGAAAATTTTTAGAAACTTCAGACCCATTAAAAGAGATTTCTATTATTCCAAGAGGGGTTGCTGGTGGCTATACTATGTATAAATCAAATGAAGATAAATTCTATAAATCGAAGACCGAATTAGAAGAAAGATTAGTAGGTTTATTAGGAGGACGAGCTGCTGAAAAATTAGCATTAAATGATATTTCAACAGGGGCAAGAAATGATATACAAGTAGCAACCGAAATTGCAAAAGATATGGTAACAGCTTATGGAATGAGTGATAGACTTGGACCAATTTCATTAGAAGAAAATGAAAATTTAAATATGTTTGGTGAAAGTATTGAAGATGTGATTGGAGTAGAAGTAAAAACATTAATTGATACTGCTTACCAAAAAGCACAAGAAATTTTAAAACAAAATTTGGATAAACTAGATATTGTAGCAAATTTATTACTACAAAAAGAAACGATTACAGCAGAAGAATTTGACGAAATATTTAACTAAAAAGAAGGACGAAGTAAAGTTCGTCCTTTTATGAAATAATAAAAAGAGTATGAAACGGAGAAAAAGATGGAGGAAAAAAAGGATTATTATAAAAAGATTGCAATGAAAATAAGCATATTTGTTGTTGTGCTTGTAGCTGTATATGCTTTATATAAAACTGCTTTATTTTATATGCCATTTGTGATTGCACTTATAATTGCAAGTATTGCAGAGCCACTAATTAAACTATTGATGAGAAAATTAAAATGGAAGAGAAAGCCTGCAAGTGTTGTTTCTTTAATTTTAATTGTAGGTGTTATTGTTGTACTTATTAGCATATTAGTTTCTAGTATTATAACAGAGTCCATTGCATTAGTAGAAAATTTAAATGGCTATATTTCGAATGCCTATGAATATGGAATGAGTTTGTTACGAGATATACAAGAAGGAAGAACTCAAATTCCAGAAGAAGTGATGCAAATTGCAGAAAAATCTTATGGAGGATTATTAGAAGGGCTAAAAACATTTATTGTTAATTTCTTTACAGGAGTACTTAATACAATTAGTGCAATGCCATCTTGGTTTACCTATGGATTTATTACGATTCTGGCAGTAGTGTTTATTTGCTTTGACCGTGATTACATCATGGAAATGTGTAAAAAACATATTCCAAGTAAATGGTTACAAACAGCAAAAACATATGGAAAGACAACCTTTAGTGTGGGAATTAATTACATAAAAGCAGAAGCGAAACTATCTTGTATTTGCTTTGTATTGGTACTAATTGGATTATGTGGAATGGAATTTTTTGGTCTACAAATTGAATATCCAATTATTATGGCAATTTTTATTGGATTTGTGGATTTGTTACCAATTTTTGGAGCAGGAACGGTTATGATTCCATGGGTAGCATATTTAGCACTAGTAGGAAACATTCCAGCGGCGATGGGTGTAGGCATTTTATGGATTATATGGGCGATTATTAAGAATTTAATTGAACCAAAAATGATTAGTCATCAAATGGGATTACATCCAATATTTACATTACTGGCTATGTATACAGGATTTAAATTCCTTGGTATCTTAGGACTTATGATAGGACCTATTGTACTAATTGTATTAAAAGAAATCTTTTCAGAGGTTATTGAAAAAGGCGTATTAAAAACAATTTTTGAGCAAGAATAAAATATAAGAAAAAACCGTCAAAAATTGGGAAAATGTGTTGTTCATTTTTTATTTATATGATAATATATAAATCGTATTATGCATAAGTTATAATACGGTTTATTTTTTAATTTTTGGGGAGTTTTAAAATTGAAGGAAAAAGAAATTGAAATGGTTGAAGAAACAATCGAAACAGAAGAAAAACAAGAGGAAGTTGTAGAAGAGAAAAAAGAAGAAATACAAGATGAAGAAACAGAAGGAAGTACTGTTGAGGAACAACAAGAAGAGATAGTACAACAAGCTGAAGCTACCATTTTAGAAGAATGTGAAGAAATAAAAGAGCAAGAAGTTCCCGATGAAGCAAAAAAAGTAGATGGATTATATCGTTATACAAAAGTAATTGCAATTGTATCTGCTATATTATTAATAGCAGTAATGGTATTTTCTGTTATATTCGCATTAATGAATAAAAGTAATGATAAGATTGTAAAAGGGGTATCCATTAAAGGAATTGATGTTAGCAACTTAACAAAAGAACAGGTCGCACAACAATTAAACGAAATATTAGAAAAACAATTGAAAAAAGATATTACCTTAAAACATGGAGAATTTGAAACTATTGTTACACCAGAGCAAATTGAAATGAACTTTAAATTACAAGAAACCATTGATTTGGCATATAACATTGGAAGAACAGGAAATATTTTAAAAGATAATTATGATATTTTAAATGCAAATCTTTGGAAAATAGATATTAATCCAGCATATTCCTATAAAGATGAATTACTAACAAATTTTATTGCATCTACTGAAGGAAATTTACCAGATGCAGTAAAACAAAGTAGTTATGCAGTAGAGGGCGTAAATCTAATCATTGATAAAGGGCAAGCAGGTGTTGTAATTGAACAAGAAACTTTAAAAAAACAAATTGTAGAAGCTTGTAATTCTTTCATAGAAGAAACAGCAACAATTGAAATTCCAGTAATAGAACAACAGCCAAATGCAATTGATTTATCGAAAATAAGAAGTGAGATTTATAAAGAAGCAAAAGATGCGTATTATACAAAAGAGCCATTTACTGTTTATCCGCATGTAGAGGGTGTTGATTTTGGGGTAAGTGTGGAAGAAGCACAAAACCAATTAAATAGTTCTTCTGAAAATACTATAACCATACCACTAAAAATTACGAAACCAAAAGTAACAACTAATCAAATTGGAACAGAAGCATTTCCCAATTTACTTGCAAGCTATTCAACAACATTTTCAACAAGTAATACCAACAGAACTACGAATATTAAATTAGCATCAAACAAAATTAATGGAGTAGTTTTAATGCCAGGAGAAACTTTTTCTTATAACAAAGTAGTAGGTAAAAGAACTGTAGCAGCAGGTTATAAATCTGCAGCAGTATATGTAAATGGAAGAGTAGAAAATGGAATTGGAGGAGGAATTTGTCAAGTTTCATCTACCCTTTATAATACAGCATTAAGAGCAAACTTAGAAATAGTAAAGCGTTCTAACCACCGTTTTGCAACAGGATATGTTCCATTGAGTACCGATGCAACCGTTTCTTGGGGGGGACCAGAATTTATTTTTAAGAATTCTAGAAAATACCCAGTAAAGATTGTATCTCACGTAAATGGTGGAAGAATTACGGTTAGTATTTATGGTTGTAAGGAAGAAGTAGAATATGATGTTGTGATTCAATCACAAACTTTGCAAACGATTCCAATGAAAACGGTATATAGAGTTAATACTTCATTACCACAAGGAACCAAAAAGACGGTTCAAAAAGGACATGGAGGATATAAATCAAGGGCATATAGAATCTTAAAACAAAATGGAACAGTTATATCAAAACAATTATTATCAACCGATACGTATGCACAATTAGAAACGATTATTGAACATAATCCATAAGATTTGTACGAAGAAATGTAGGAATGTGTGTAAAACCGGTCGCCGAGGGCGTCGATTCCTACAATAAATAAAAAAGGAGAGAATAATATGAATTGGGAAGAAAATGTAAAACAAAAATCACTTTGGAATGGAAGTATGAGCAATGTAGAGGCAAAAGAAAGGGTTGCAAGAAAGTTAGCAGAAAAAGTAAAAGATGGAGATGTCATTGGAGTAGGTTCTGGTTCAACATCATTTCTTGCAACAAAAGCAATCGCCGAAAAAGTAAAACAAGAGAATTTACATATTACAGCAATACCAACTTCGTATGAAGTAAAAATGTTATGTGAAAATCTTGGAATACCAACTACAACTCTTATGGTTCAAAAACCAGATTGGTCATATGACGGAGCAGATGAAGTAGACTCTCATAATTGGTTAGTAAAAGGAAGAGGTGGAGCAATGTACAAAGAAAAACTAAACATTGCTGCAAGTAAACTTACATATATATTAGTTGATGATTCCAAAATGGTGGAACACATTTGTGATAAATTTCCAATTCCAGTAGAGGTAAATCCAGAAGCAATTAATTTAGTAAGACAAGCTTTATTTGAAATGGGAGCAGAAGATGTTACGTTAAGACTTGCAGTACGGAAAAGACGGACCAGTTGTAACAGAAAGCGGAAATGTAATATTAGATGTTGTATTTCATAATGTAGATGAAACCTATGAGAAAAAGCTAAAAAGTATTGTAGGCGTTGTAGAAACAGGATTATTTATTGGATATCCTATTATCATAGAAAAGTAGGAGAAAATCTTGCTATCTTGAAAAGGGGGACAAGTATGGAAGAAAATAACCTTATTCGTCCAGAATTAGAAAATATAGAAGAGGAAAGACTAGAGAACACATTAAGACCTAAAACGTTAAAAGAATACATTGGACAAGATAAAGTAAAAGAAAATTTAAAAGTATATATAGAGGCTGCTAAAAAAAGAGGGGAGCCTCTTGACCATGTCTTATTGTATGGACCGCCAGGACTAGGAAAGACAACTTTATCCAATATTATTTCAAATGAAATGAATTCTAATATTAAAATTACATCAGGCCCAGCGATTGAAAAACCAGGTGATTTAGCAGCGCTTCTTACCAATCTTTCGGAATTTGATGTATTATTTATTGATGAAATCCACAGATTAAATAAAAACGTAGAAGAAATTTTATACCCAGCATTAGAAGATTTTACATTAGATATTATTATTGGAAAAGGACCAAGTGCAAGGTCAATAAGACTAGACTTACCAAAGTTTACTCTAATAGGTGCTACAACAAGAGCAGGTTCTTTAACAACACCTCTACGTGACCGTTTTGGAATTGTAAGTCGACTAGAACTATATACACCAGAACAGTTAGATGAAATTGTAAGAAGGTCAGCTTCTATTTTAGGAGTAACAATTAACGAAACAGCATCTTATGAAATAGCAAGACGTTCTCGTGGAACACCAAGAATTGCAAACCGAATTTTAAAACGAGTTCGTGATTATGCCTCTGTTTTAGGAGATGGAGAAGTTACGTTAGAAATTGCAAAAATTGCTTTAAATAAATTAGAAATCGATGAATTAGGACTAGATGAAACCGACCGTAAAATATTAGAAACGATTATTACGAAATATAATGGGGGACCAGTAGGTTTAGAAACACTTGCAGCGACCATAGGAGAAGAAGTAGAAACCATAGAAGATGTATATGAACCATATTTAATGCAACAGGGTTTTGTATCCCGTACACCAAGAGGTAGAATTGCAATGAAAGATGCATATAGCCATTTGGGGGTTGTATATGAAGAAGAAAAAAGTGAAGATAAGAAGTTTAAGTGATGTGAATCGAAAAGGAATTTTGATGATTTCCACAATATAAAAAATAAAAGAACTAGGAGATAAAAGTGAAAAGTATAAGAGCATTAATTGTGATGCCAGCATATAACGAGGAAAAAAATATTGAAGAAGTAATTGATGAAATTAAAAGGGATTTACCAGATTTAGAGTTGTTGGTAATAAATGATGCATCAACCGATAGAACAGAAGAAATTATAAGAAAGAAAAATGAAAAATATATTTCATTACCGTTTAACTTAGGATATTCACGAGCTGTTCAAACAGGAATTAAATATGCATATAAACATGGTTATGATTATGTGATACAAATGGATGCAGATGGACAGCACATTCCAAGTGAAGTAAAAAAACTCTTAGAATATATGGAAGAAAATCATCCAGATATTGTAATTGGGTCTCGTTTTTTAGAACAAACAGAGTATAAACATGGTACAATGAGAAAATTAGGAACGAATATTTTATCTGGACTGATAAAAACAATTTGTCATAAAACGATTAAAGATCCAACTTCGGGATTTCAATGTATGAACAAAAAAGCAATTTCACATTTTGCTGGAATGGGAAATTACCCAGAATTTCCAGATGCTAATTTAATTATTGAATTATTATTAAATGGATATGAAATTTGTGAAATTCCAACCAAAATGAGAGAACGAAAATATGGGACAAGTATGCACAAAGGTGTTATTGGTCCAATGAAATATATGATAAAAGTGTTTTACAATATTATTATCATTATTCTTAGAAATTTGTTTAGAAAGAAGAAATAGAATGAATTTATTGTTTGTTATCATTGGTATTATTTTAATTATATATATTATCAAATCGGTTATGAATAAAAACTTTGATATGTATGAAAGTATTTTCTGGATTCTTGCAACTATTGTTATTATTATGCTTGCTATGTTTCCAAAGAGTTTAGATGCAATTAGTCTTAAGTTAGGAATTAGTTATTCACCATCTTTAGTATTTTTGCTAGGTGTTGTATTTTTACTATTCATTAATTTTAAGCAAAGCAGATTATTAAATGATGAAAAACAAAGAACCACAGAATTGGCACAAGAACTAGCAATACTAGGCCAAAAAATAGAGGAAATGGATGAGAAAAATGATAAAAAATAATGCCATATTTCGTAATTTCATATGGAATACTGTTGGGAGCACTCTTGCATCCTTTAATTCCCTATTCTTTTTAATTGCAATTACAAGAATAAATGGATTAGAAGATGCAGGAATTTTTTCAATTACGGTAACAACAGCAGGTTTGTTGTATATTTTTGCAATATATTCTGGAAGAAATTGTCATATTACCGATATCAAAAATCAAATAAAAGATAAAGATTATATGGCAAGTAGAGTTTTAACTTGTATAGCAATGATAATTATTACAATCGTAGTTATTTTTTTCTGTCAATATGATATTTATCAAAAATGGATTTTATTATTTTTAAGTTTGTGGAAGGCAATAGAGGCGTTTGTCGATGTATTTTATGCTATTTTACAAAAACAAGATAAATTATATGTAGTTGGACAATCTTTGGTGATAAAATCAATATTAACTATTATGCTATTTATTCTAGTAGATATGGTATTTAAAAATTTAGTAATTGCATGTATGACATTGCCAGTGGTAAGTTTGATGGTTCTTTTTATATTTGATTTACCAAGAATTCTTCCAAATATTTCCAAACAAGAAAAAGTGAGTTCTAAAAATGTGTATGCAATTTATAAAGGCGAGTTTTTCTTATTTGCAGGTACTTTTTTAACAATGTACTTAATGAATGCACCTAAATATGCAATTGAGAAATATTTAAATAATGAAATTCAAGGGATTTATGGGATAATTTTAATGCCTGCAAGTATTTTACCATTATTTGCACAATTTATTTTAGCACCAACCATTACAATGTTAACCAAAAGTTATAAAGAAAGCAAATGGAGACAAATGAATCAAATAGAACATATAGCAATATGGTTCATTATAGGATTTGGAATGGTGAGTACAATGATTGGCTATTTCATAGGAATACCAGTTTTAAATACCATCTATAAGGTGGATTTATCAATATATCGATGGGATTTAGTATTTATTTTAATTGCTTATGTGATATATGCAATTGCTTTTGTTAAAACAACGATATTAACAATATATCGAAACATAAAAGAACAATTTGCAATTTATTTACTAGTTGGTATAATTGCATGGATTTGTTCTACAGTTTTTATAAAACAGTGGCAAGAAAGAGGGATTATAGTTGCATATTTAGTAATAATGGGAATTTATTGCTTATTAGCTACATCCACAAAATATATTCAATATCGTAGAAAGGTAAGAAAAAATGAAATTGCCTAAAGTAGTCGTATTGCTTTCAACCTATAATGGAGAAAAGTATTTGCAAGAGCAACTAGAAAGTATATATAATCAGACTTATTCAAACATCGAAATTTTAGTAAGAGATGATGGGTCGAAAGATAACACGAAAAATATTTTACAAAATGCTAAACAACAAAATAAAGTGAAGCTAATCATGGGGGAAAATGTAGGGTTTGTAAATAGTTTTTTTGAACTATTAAAACAAGCACCATTAGCAGATTATTATGCATTTGCAGACCAGGATGATGTATGGGAAAAAGAGAAAATACAAAGAGCAGTAGAAACTTTAGAAAAGAATAAAAATCAAACGATACCAATTATGTATTATACCAATTATGATTTTTATGATGAGAATATGGAATTTGTGTTACATTCAAAGAAAAGAAATAAAACCCATTTTTTAAACTCATTAGTAGAATGTGTCAATATAGGAACAGCGACATTAATGAATGAGCAAGCAAGAAAGAAAATGCTACAGTATATTCCAACAAACAATTGCTTAGGACATGATTGGTGGCTGTATATAATTTGCTCTGCTTTTGGAGAAGTAATTTATGATGATTTACCACAAGTAAAGCACCGTATGCATAGAAACAATACAAGTAGATGTGGAGAAAGTGTATTAGAAAAGTATATAAGAAGAATCAAAATATTATTGGGAGACAATCATTTTAAGAAATTAAACAAACAAATTGAAGAAATTAAAAAATGTTTTTATTCACAATTAACTAAAGAAAATCAACAAATGATAGAACTATTTCTTAAACCGAGAACATTTAAAAAGCAAATTCAAAAAATATGTTATACAAAAAAGATTATGAATCGATGGAATGAAGAAATTATTCTAAGAATTGGTTTTTTACTTTGGCTAATATAAAGAGAGGAGCAATATTTTGAAAACAATTGCTATTTTTACGGGCTATTATTTGCCACATACAGGAGGCGTAGAACGTTATACGTATCATATTGCAAAAGAGCTTATAAAACAGGGATATCATGTTTTGATTATAACAAGTAGATATGAAGAAAACTTAATGGAAATAGAACAATTAGAGGGCATTACAATTTATCGATTGCCAACTTACCACTTGTTTGTTAATCGCCATCCAATTCTAAAATTCAATAAAAGGCAAAAAGAATTGCTACAACCATTAGAAAAGGAAAAAATCGATTTTGTGATATTGCAGACAAGATTTTGGTTAACAACACTAGTAGGAGGAAAATTTGCAAAAAAGCATGGAATTCGAAGGATTTTAATTGAACATGGAACAACTCATTTTACAGTACATCATCCAGTTTTAGATTTCTTAGGAAGAATTTATGAACATATATTAACAGCTTATGTAAAAACATTAGTAAAAGAGTGCTATGGAGTTTCAAAAGAATGTGTAAACTGGTTAAAGCATTTTAATATAAAAGCAAAAGGAGTTTTGTATAATTCAATTGATATAGCACAGTATAAAAAATTTCATACTGTTCCAGTGTCATTAGAAAAAGATACCATTAAGATTCTGTTTGTTGGAAGAATGATTAAAGATAAAGGTATTATTGAATTGATAGAAGCATATCAAAAACTAAAGAAAAAATATGATATTAGTTTCGTATTAGCAGGGGAAGGACCACTGTTGGAAACATTAAAAAAAGAAAATCAAGATATTATTTTTACGGGAAATTTAGAACATGAAGATATTATGAAATTATATCCTAAGATGGATATTTTCGTAAACCCATCTTATTCAGAAGGATTGCCAACAACAGTTTTAGAAGCAGGGCTTATGAAGTGTGCTGTTGTTGCAACAGATGTAGGTGGAACATCGGAAATTATAGAAAATGGAAAAGAAGGTTTGCTTTGCAAACCTAACATAGAAGATATTAAGGAAAAATTAGAAGAAATGATTCAAAATGAAGAGTTAAGACAGATGTGTAAAGAAAATTTACATCGAAAAGTAATTCAAAAATTCTCATGGGAAGAAACGACAAAACAACTTCAAAATATCATAGAAAAGTAAGGAAAGGAAACAATGATGTCAATTATTTATTTCATTTCAGTTTTAGCATTATTAGCAACTACATTTTTTATTAAAAAGAGTAATAAAAAGGTGGATGGTCTTAAATCAATAGCAATTACAATGGTGCTGTTTTTATGCTATCAAACATTTATAAGCTATGTTTGTACAATGCTTCATATTCCCATTACGCTATTATCGTTAAGTATAATCAATAGCATTGTTAGTGTACTATTAGTAGGAAGAATGATTTATAAAAAAGAAATACAAACATACAAATTTGATTTGAGAGATATCATTTTTATTATTGTTTTGGCTTTTGTTGTATATTTGGTTTCATACTGTGATTTTGGTATGCCATGGAATATTAAATATTTAACAACCGATTCGGCAATCCATTACATTTCAGCCAGAGAATTCTATGAAAATGAAAGCTTATTATTAACAGTAGATAACATAGAAACATCAAATGCAATGATGCCGGGAGCGTATTCAAATATTGGGATTTTATTTAAAGCATTTGTACCTTTTGTTGGAGAAATGAATTTATATCAAGTGTTTATTGGGTTTGATATTATTACTCTTTTTATAAGTGGAATGGTATTTTTTGTAACAATTAAAAAGTATGCGAAAACGAAAATAACTTATTTTTTAGCAGGAGTGGTATCGATTATCTATCTATTAGGATATCCCTTAAATAATATGGTATTTGGCTATTTTTATTTAGGAATAGGAGTATTAGTGATTAATACAATTGTGGCAGTTATGCAAGATTGGATGGAAGAGCAAAATCGATGGGACATGATACCAAGTATATTTTTACTATGTTTTGAATTGTTCTTCTCTTATTACTTATTTGTACCACCAATCTATGGAGCAATTTTTGTTTATTATGTATTTTACTTTCGTAAGCAAACGAAAAAGTGGATTAATAAGAAGGTATTCTTATATTGTGTTATTACACTAATTATTCCTACTATAATGGGATTTTGCTATCATGTGCTTCCAGGGCTGTTATCGAATGACCAAATTCAAGTGGGAAATGTAATTCAGGTAGAAGGGTATATTTATCGAAATCTATTCTCAAATGTGTTATTTTTCATTCCTTTTATGTTATACTATTTAATAAAAGAAAAGAAGATACCATTTGTTGTAATAGGGAGCATTTTTTGGATTTTATACATGTGCGTACTGTATCTTAGTATTTTTAAGTTAAATGTATCAACCTACTATTTCTTTAAAACTTATTTTGTATTATGGCAATTCGTAATTTGCTTATTTTTTAAAGGAATATGTTGTCTGGTAGAAGAAAAAAAGTATGGAAATGTAGTAGTAACAATGTATGTTGGTATTTATGTTGCATTAATGATACATTCATTTTTAACAAGTAATGTTATGGTCACAAAAGATACATTTAATCGAAATGAAAAAATAACAGATGTTATGGACATTTATGGGATTAATAAAACGGTACTGTTTCGAGTGGAAACAGATTATACCAAAGAAGAATTAGAATTATTAAATTATGTAAAAGAAAATACTCTACCACTAGAAAATAACAATACATTAATTCTTGCGAATCAAAGACAAGAATATTGGTTTTGGGCAATATTACAATATCGTTTTAAAGATAATTTAAATTATGCAACAACACCAGAACATATAAAACTATGGAATAATGATAAGTATGAATATTTAATTTATTTTAATCGAAGTAACTACTATAATTCTTATAAAAATGTTGTTGATGTAGAAGGAAGTAAAGTGATTTTTAAAAATAATAGTGGAGCAATTATTAAAAATCAATAGGAGGAAAAGAAAATGAAATTACTAATGCATACATGTTGTGCACCATGTAGTGTTTATTGTATCGATACATTGAGAAAAGAACAAATAGAACCAACTCTATATTGGTATAATCCGAATATTCATCCATATATGGAATATAAAGCAAGAAGAGATTGCTTAAAAGAATATGCAAAGGCAATTGATGTAGAAGTAATATTGGAAGAGGATTATGGATTAAGAGAATTTGCAAAAAGTGTTATCGATAATTTGCCAAACAGATGCCAAAACTATTGCTATCAAGTACGTTTAGAGCAAACAGCACGTTATGCAAAAGAACATGGTTATGATACCTTCACAACAACTTTACTTGTAAGTCCATACCAAAACCATGAGAGAATAAGAGAAATAGGAGAAAAACTTGCAAATCAATATGGAATAACCTTCTTATATCATGATTTTCGAGTAGGCTTTCGAGAAGGGCAACAAAGAGCAAGACAATTAGGTTTATACATGCAAAAATATTGTGGATGTATTTTTTCAGAGGAGGATAGGTATAAAAAGCAAATAGAAAAGGATATAGGAGGTTAAGAAAATAATGCTAGAAAATAAATTAGGAATTGATAATGAAATTGAACTTGCAAAAGAAGAAGAGAGAATTACAAAAATAAAGGCATTACAATTGTTTGAAACAAAACAATTGGAGTCTTTTGAAATAGGAACGTTTAAGGCTTTAGCACAAATTCATGAATTTCTTTTTGAAGATGTATATGAATTTGCAGGAAAGATTCGAAAAGAAAATATTGCAAAAGGCAATTTTCGATTTGCGTCTTCGATGTATTTAAAGGAAGCTTTAAATCAAATTAACAAAATGCCACAATCAAATTTTGATGAAATAATAGAAAAATATATTGAAATGAATGTAGCACATCCTTTTCGTGAGGGAAATGGTAGAAGTACAAGAATTTGGTTAGATGCTATTTTGAAAAAAGAAATTAATAAGGTAATTGATTGGAGCAAAATTAATAAAGAAGATTATTTACTAGCAATGGAAAGAAGCCCAATAAAAGATGTAGAAATTAAGCTTTTGTTAAAACAAGCGTTAACAGATAAAATAAATGATAGAGAAGTCTATATGAAAGGTATTGATGCAAGCTATCATTATGAGGGGTATAGCATATATAGTATAGATGATTTAAAAAATGATTCAAAACCAGTGGAATAAAACCTAATTAAAAATGTGAAAAGATATAGATTTCTAGTTGGATGAAGAACCGATTAGGAGACAGTTTAAATTTGATAAATGTGAGGAAAAATATGGAAAGAATAAGGAATAAAGTGAATTTGAAAGTTATATTTGTTTTGCTATGCATATGTATGGCAATTCCTTCTGGAATGTATGTGTTAAAAGGAAATACCATAATAGATTTAACTTCTAACTTTTCTTTTTTTATGAACCCATCTAATCAAATTCTTACCTCCCAAAAAATAATAGAAACAACTTTGTTTATGGGGGTATGGCTTGGAATTACTATTATTTACTTTTATTTTATAAAACGTTGCGATACCATCTTTCCAAATTGGAAAAGTCTTATTCGATGTATTCTAATTGTTGCTATTATATTTCTAATTATTTTGCCGATGACTAGTACCGATATTTTCTATTATATAGGAACTGGTTGGAGTGAAGCACATTATGGGGTAAATCCATATTATACATCTGTTAATGAATTAATGGCGAATAACGAACAAGCAAGACAAGATACAATGCTTTTAAAAATGCAAGGAATTTGGAGCGGACAAACTGTTGTATACGGGCCGATTTGGCCACTTGTTTGTAAGGTGTTAAGCTATTTATCTTTTGGAAACTTAAGTTTAGCATTATTTGTTTATAAAATGTTTAATTTGTTTTTACATCTTGCAAATACTTATTTTGTGTATAAAATAACCAATCAAAGTAAAAAATATAGTATCTTATATGCATTAAATCCACTGATTTTGTTTGAAGGGTTATCCAATGTACATAATGAAATGTTAGTTGTTTTCTTTGTACTACTGGCAATTTACTTTTTGATTACCAAAAAGAAGATATTACCAGCAATTATCATGCTTGCTTGTGCAACAGCAATAAAATACTTTGCGATTTTACTTGCTCCATTTTTTGTGTTATATTATTATCGAAAAGAAAATATGTTACGAAAAATCGTATATGGTTTTTTATGGGCTTTGGTATTTGTAGCAGTATTAGCAATGTGTTATAGCATGTATATGCAAGATTTTTATGTATTAAGAGGGATTTTAACGCAACAAGAAAAATTTGCAAATTCATTTTTTGCAAGTATTGCTGTACAAAAATTTGATTTTGCAATAACATTTTCAAAAGGCTGTATGCTAGGATATATGTTAATTTATATCTTAGAAATTTTAAAATTGGTTATTGGCAAAAAAGAATATACATGGGAAGAAATGATGCAAACATATAATGGATTATTGCTATTATTTATTTTTATGACAATTACCAATTTACAATCATGGTATTTTATATGGATATTACCAACGATTTTTTGGCAACGAGATAGCATGCAAAAACTATTGCAAGCAATGACAGCTATAGCAATAGTATCGACAATTGTTTATTTTTTATTTAATGAGTCTTATATTTTTGGACAGTATTATAGTTATGTGTTTGCTTTTTTAATACTACTTTTCATGTTAATACAAAAGAAAAAAGCATTAAAAGAATAGGAGGAAAGTATTTTGGCTAGAATTTTATTAATTGATGGAAATAGTATATTAAATCGTGCTTTTTATGGAATTATGGGTAGCAAAATGTTAATGACAGAAGATGGAACATACACCAATGCAGTATATGGCTTTTTAAGTATTTTATTTAAAGTACAAGAAGAACTTTCTCCAGAATATTTGGTAGTTGCTTTTGATAAAAAGGGAAAGACCAAACGTCATGAACTTTATAGTGAGTATAAGGCAAATCGAAAAGGAATGCCAGAAGAGCTAGCAACGCAAATGCCGATGATAAAAGAAGTATTGCAGGCGATGAACATTAAAATAATTGAAAAAGAGGGATACGAAGGCGACGATATAATTGGAACCTTATCTCGTTTTGGAGAAAGAAATGGCTTAGATGTTACGATTCTTTCTGGTGATAGAGATAATTTTCAACTTGCAACCGACAAAGTTACCATTGAAATTCCAAGAACCAAAGCAGGAAAAACAGAAACCGATTATTACGATAGAAATAAAGTAATAGAAGAATATGGAGTAGAGCCATATCAACTAATCCAAGTAAAAGGACTAATGGGAGATACTTCAGATAATATTCCTGGAGTCCCAGGTGTTGGTGAAAAAACAGCATTAGGTCTTATTAAAGAATATATAGATATTGATAAATTATATGAGGCTTTAGAGCAAGGAACCGATCATATTAAAGGGAAATTAAGAGAAAAATTAGTAGAACATAAAGAACTAGCGCTTCTTTCTAGAGAACTAGGAAGAATTAATATTGATTCTCCGATTGAAGAAAACTTAGAAGAGATGAAGGTAGAAGAGTGGAATAAAGAAAAAGTACTAGAATTATTTAAAAAATATCGTTTTAATCGTTATATTGAACGCTTTTCGTTAAGAGGAGAAGAACAGACGAAAGAAGAACAAGGCACCCAATTCGAAACAAAAGAAATTACAACAAAAGAAGAATTAGAAGAGTTAATAAAACTTTTAAATAAAGAAGAAAACATGATTTACTATTTTGGAATAAAGGATAAAAATGGTGATGAGGGGTATATTATTCCAAAAGAAATAATAAGTATAAGTGTGTATTGTAATAGTACGGTATATTATTATCAATTTGAAAACAAACAAGAAGAATTTATAAATGCGTTTACTAGTATTTTTGAAGAAAAAAAATTAATAGGCTATGAATTAGCAAGAGACTATATTTTATTAAAACAAATAGGAATAATACCAAAGCACTTTGCTTTTGATATAAAAATTGCAGCCTATTTATTAAATCCAGTAGCTTCTAAATACCCATTAGATGGGCTAAGTATGAGCTATGCTGAAATTGATGTAGTGGAATACTTAAATAAAAAGGGAGTAAAAGAGCAAAGACAGCAATTAAATTTATTTGAGACAAATGAAGATGATGGAGATTCCAAGCAAAAACAAGAAACAATCATATATGTGTATGTAATATCGAAATTAGAAGAAATCTTAAAAGAAAAGTTAAAACAAGAGGAAGCTTTTGAATTATTTACCAATATCGAAATGCCACTGGTAAAGGTGCTTGCGGATATGCAATATGCTGGCATGAAAGTGGATAAAGATGAGTTAATTGCTTATGGAAATATCTTAAAGAGTCAACTAGAAGAATTGACTAAAGAAATTCATCATCTGGTGGGAGAAGAATTTAATATTAATTCACCAAAACAATTAGGAGAAATCTTATTTGAAAAATTAAAATTGCCATTTGCAAAAAAGACGAAAAGTGGTTATTCAACGGATGTTGATGTATTAGAAAAAATAAGAGAGGAACATCCAGTAGTAGAAAAAATACTAGACTATCGTGCAATGGCAAAACTAAATTCTACTTATGTAGAAGGATTATTACCATATATTAATACTTGTGACCAAAAAATTCATTCTTATTTTCATCAAACGGTAACAGCTACTGGTAGAATTAGCTCTACAGAACCAAATTTACAAAACATTCCTACAAGAAATGATGCTGGAAAGAAAATAAGAAAAGCCTTTAAACCAAGTGAAGGTTGTATCTTTTTAGATGCGGATTATTCACAAATAGAGTTAAGAGTTCTTGCTCATATTTCGGAAGATGAGCATATGATAGATGCATTTATAAACGATGAAGATATTCACAAACAAGCAGCTTCTAAAGTGTTAAACATACCAATTAAAGAAGTGACACATGAACAAAGGTCAAGTGCAAAGGCAGTTAATTTTGGGATTGTTTATGGCATTAGTGACTTTGGACTTGCAGGACAACTAGGAGTATCTAGAAAGCAAGCAAAAGAGTATATTGACCAATATTTAGAAAAATATTGTGGTATTAAGAAGTTTATGGATGATATTGTAGAAGAGGCAAAAGAAAAAGGATATGTGGAAACATTATTCCATAGAAGAAGACAAATCCCAGAATTAAAATCATCTAACTATATGGTAAGACAATTTGGTGCAAGAGCTGCCATGAATACACCAATTCAAGGAACAGCAGCAGATATTATGAAAATAGCCATGGTTGACGTATTTAATAGGCTAAATGAAGCAGGACTAAAGTCAAAACTTGTTCTACAAGTTCACGATGAATTAATGATTGATACGTTATTAGAAGAAAAAGAACAAGTAAAAGAGATTTTAAAAACATCAATGGAAAATGCAATTAAATTACGTGTTCCATTAAAAGTAGAGTTATCAGAAGCAAACGACTGGTATGACGCAAAATAAAAGAATCATGTCAATTATTTTATGTAAAAAATTAGATATTTAAAAATGCGGGGGCGATTTTAATCGCCAGCATTTGAAAAGAAAAGAGATGTAGGGGTCGACGCCCTCGTCGACCCGTTTACTAAAAAATGTAAGACAAAAGAAAGGAAGAGGCAAATCGTGCAAAAGAGGACAAAAAAGATATTGTTTATCGCAATAATAATAGCAATTATATTGATTCTATTATTTGGTGTTTTCAAAGTACAAAACATCATATTAAAAAAGATATACCCAATTAAATATTCAGAATATGTCTATCAATATGCAGAAGAATATAACGTGGATCCATTACTTGTTTTTGCGATTATCAAAGCAGAAAGTAACTTTAATCCAAATGTTGTCTCTTCAAGTAATGCCATAGGGCTTATGCAACTAATGGATACAACAGCAGAGGAATTGGCAAGAAAACTAGATATCACATTTGTTACAAAATCTTCTTTATACAACCCAGATTTAAACATCAGATTAGGAACAAAATACTTTTCAGATTTATTAAAAGAATATAACCAAAATACACTCTTAGCATTAACTGCTTACAATGCAGGAAAAGGCACCTTAAAAAGATGGATGGAACAAGGAACGATAAAAGAAGATGGAAGTAATATAGAAAACATACCATATAAAGAAACCAATAATTATGTAAGAAAAATTGTAAGAGATTATAAAATATATCAGGAACTATACAAATAGGGAACATAAATATATGAAAAGTGCATAAAATAGAATTGACATATGAAAAAGCATATGTTATCATACTATTAACAAATAGGTTTCGCAACCCTACTTGCGAAGAACAAATGCGTAGGTGAACAAATAGGTTTCGCAACCCTACTTGCGAAGGACAAATGCGTAGGTGAACAAATTAAATAGGGGGTTTACTAATTACAGTGGTAGACCCTCTATATTTTTATACGCAAGTAGGAGGGAAAATAATGAAAATTGAAGAAGGAAAATTCTATTTTTTAAACGATTCATTTTTTGAAAAAATGAAGGATAATAATTTGGCTAACAATAAAGATAATGGCAATAAAAGACCATGCTATTACTGTTTTAAGGACAAGAAGGAAGATGGATTAATTTGGTTTGTTCCAATTAGTTCTAAAGTTGATAAGTATAAGAAAATTTATGAAGATAAACAAAAGAAATATAAACGAGTTGATACATTGGTGTTTGGAAAAGTAAATGGTGAAGAAAGAATCTTTCTAATTCAAAATATGTTTCCAACAATACAAAAGTATATTGAGGAAGTGTATGTAAGAAAAAAGAGTGAGGTAAGAATTACATATTTATTAGAAAAAGAAATAAAAGAAAAGGCAAATATTATATTAGAAATAGCACAAAAGGGAAAGAAAGTAGTATTTCCTGATATTATAAAAATAAAAGAAATGCTATTGAAAGAATTAAGAGGAGAATAAAAAGTAGAGTCAAATGATTTAATAAAGTTCCTGAATCTGTGAAATCCAATTATTGTAAATAAATTATAGCAAAAGTAGCTGTTTACAAATTTAAAGTTATGATATATAATGTGAAAAACAAAGGAGGGAATTGAATGGCAGTATTGGTTACAGGTGGTGCAGGTTTTATTGGAAGCCACACAGTAGTAGAATTATTAAATGAAGGAAAAGAAGTAGTTATTATCGATAACTTTTCAAATAGTAAACCAGAGGTTTTAGACGCCATTAAAAAAATTACAGGAAAAGATTTTAAATTTTATAAAATTGATTATTTAGATAGAGAAAAATTAGAAACAGTTTTTGAAGAAAATGAGATTGAATCAGTATTAAATTTTGCGGGATTTAAAGCAGTAGGAGAATCCGTTCAAAAACCAATTGAATATTATACGAATAATATTTCAGGAGCATTAGTATTATTAGATACCATGAAAAAATATAACGTAAAAACATTTGTATTTAGTTCTTCTGCAACCGTATATGGTGATCCAGAAACCATTCCAATTACAGAAGACTGTAAAACAGGAGGAACAACCAATCCATATGGAACTTCAAAATTATTTATTGAGCAAATTTTAAAAGATATTTATACATCAGACCCAACCTGGAATATATGTATCTTAAGATACTTTAACCCAGTAGGAGCACATGAAAGCGGACTAATTGGAGAAGAGCCACAAGGAATACCAAATAATCTAATGCCATATGTAGCAAGAGTAGCAGCAGGAACATTAAAAGAATTGTCTGTTTTTGGAAATGACTATGATACACCAGATGGAACAGGAGTAAGGGATTACATTCACGTAGTAGACCTAGCAAAAGGACATATTAAAGCATTACAAAAATTAGAAAAAGAACAAAAAGGCCTATATATTTATAACCTAGGTACAGGAAATGGTTATAGTGTATTAGATATGGTAAAGGCATTTGAAAAAGCAACGGGAAAAGAAGTGAAATATAAAATAGTACCAAGAAGACCAGGAGATATAGCAACTTGCTATGCAGACCCTAAAAAAGCTAGTGAAGAATTAGGATGGAAAGCACAACTTGGAATTGATGAGATGTGTAAAGATAGTTGGAATTATATAAATCGTAAATAAAGTGCAAAGTGTCAATGTTTGAACGAGAGCAAATATTGACACTTAACATTTTTAGCTGCCTCCATGGGGCTCTTTTTTATGGAAAAATTCACCAAAAATTTACAAAAATACCCATAGAATTGGTTTACATATTGTGCGAAAATTGGTATAATGGAAGATATGGAAAATATAAGGAGAAATTAAATGGAGAAAACATTAGAAAAAGAAGAAATAATAGAAAATACGGAAGAAAGGCATGAACAAAGGAAAAAAGTAAAGAAAGCTCAAAAGGCTAAAAAGAAATTTACAATTATGGGAATTAGCATTTGGAGATTGCTTGCTTATTTTATTATTTATAGTGTAGTAGGTTTTATAATTGAAACTGCCTTTGGGTTTGTTACCAAAGGAGTTATTGAAAGCAGACAAAGCTTTTTATATGGACCATTTTGTGCGATTTATGGTGTTGGTGCAGTTATTATGATTCCGTTATTACAGCGTTTTAAAAAGAATAATTATACCTTATTTTTTGGTGGATTTGTGATTGGTTCCATAGTGGAATATCTAATTAGCTTAGTTGGAGAAGTGATTTTTCACATTAAATGGTGGGATTATTCGGATATGGCATTTAATATTGGAGGAAGAATTTGTATTGCGTTTTCTTTCTTTTGGGGAATATTAGCAATTTACCTAATGAGTCATTTTAATCCTATTATTGATAAATTAATTGATAAGATAAAAGAAAAAGTATCCATAAAAGCACTAAAAACGGCATGTATTTGCATGATTTTGTTTTTGTTTATTGATTTTCTAATTAGCAGTTTTGCATTAAAAATGTTTTTTACAAGAATCGTAGCAAAGCATAATATTGAACTTGCATCATATGATGAATATATCTTTGAATGTGCTGAACTTTATAAAAATGAGGATATTAAAAATTTTACTTTGAAATATTTTTCGGATGAGAAAATGTTAAAGACATTTCCGAATATTAAACTAACAGGAAAAGATGGAAATGTGATTTGGGTGTGTGATATTTTAAAAGATATTCAGCCTTATTATATAAGAGTATTTACACCAATTCATTCAAAATAATAAAAATATGTAGGGGTCGATGCCTTCATCGACCCGTGATACAAGAAAGGACGTTGAATTTTAAATGATTTCAAATTATAGTGTAAAAAAGCCATTTACTGTGTTTGTGGCAGTGATTTTAGTAATAATATTAGGATTTATTTCCTTTACGAATATGACAACAGATTTGTTGCCTAAAATGGATTTACCATATGCCTTAATTATTACAACATATATAGGAGCAAGTCCAGAAAAAGTAGAAACAACAGTTACAAAACCAATAGAACAATCAATGGCAACTGTTAGTGATGTAAAGAATATCTCATCTGTTTCTTCGGAAAATTCTTCTATGGTTATTTTAGAATTTTCCAATGATGTGAATATGGATTCTGCTTTAATTGAATTAAATGGAAAGCTAGATTTGATTAAAGCTACTTGGGATGATTCGAATATTGGAGCACCAATTGTTAGTAAAATTAATCCTAATATGTTACCTGTTATGCTAACAGCAGTTGATGTTGGTGAAATGGACCATGCTGAAATGAAGAGTTTTGTAAATAACAATATATTACCAGAGTTAGAAAGGATTTCTGGGGTAGCATCGGTTAGTTTAACGGGAATGATTGAAGAACAAATTGAAGTTAAGTTAAACCAAGAAAAAATAGATGATATTAACACAAAACTATTAAACAGTGTTAATAAAACATTAGCGAAAACACAAGGACAATTAAATAAAGCAAAAACACAAATTACACAAGGAAAACAAGAACTTACAAAACAATCAAATGAACAAATGGGAAAAATAATCGATGGACTAAAAGGAATTCAATCTGGAATAGAAACAATTTCATCTACTGAAAAGGACCTAACCTCAAAAGAACAAACATTAAATTTTACAAAGACAACTTTAGTAAAAACAATTGATGGAATGGATGTAATGCTTACTAAAATGAATAATGAAAAAGCAGAACTGGTTAAATTAGGAGATAAGTTAACAGATGCACAAAAAGCAAAACTAGAAACATTAAACCATTCGATTACCAAAACAGAAGGACTAAAAAAAGAGACAACTTCAAAATTAAATGAGGTAACAACAGGATTAAATCAAATTACAGTTGGAAAAATAGAACTTGCAAAGAAAAAAACAAGCTTACAAGCTCAAGAAAAAGAACTAGAAAAAGCAAAATCAACCTTAACAATAGAACTTACAAAAGCATCTAGCAAGTTAGAACAAGGAGAAGAAGAACTAAACAAGGGAATTAAAGAATTTGAGCTGGCTCGTGACCAAGCTTTAAAAAATGCGTCTATTGATGGTGTAATCACAAGTGATATGATTTCCAATATTTTAATGGCAAATAATTTCTCTATGCCAGCAGGATACATAGAAAATGAAAAAGATAAAATGCTAATTAAAGTAGGGGAAAAGTTTGAGAACATTGATGAAATGAAAAACTTAACAATCCTTTCTTTTAATATGGCAGGGTTAGAAAATATTACGCTTGGAGATTTAGCAGATATTCGTTATACCAACAACTCAGATGAAATATATGCCAAGGTAAATGGGAATAATGCTATTATTTTAAGCTTCCAAAAACAAAGTACAGCTTCTACTGCAGAAGTATGTAAAGATATTGAACAAACCATGAGTAATTTAGAAAATGACAATGAAGGTGTTCGTTTTACAACATTAATGAACCAAGGAATTTATATTGATTTAATTATCGGAACTGTATTAGAAAACTTATTCTATGGAGCAATTCTGGCAGTAATCATTCTATTTATCTTTTTAAAAGATTATAGACCAACCATTATTATTGCATTATCGATTCCAATCAGTTTAACATTTGCAATTGCATTAATGTACTTTACAGGGGTAACCATTAATATCATTTCTTTATCGGGATTAGCACTTGGTGTAGGAATGTTGGTAGATAACTCGATTGTTGTAATTGAAAATATTTACCGATTACGAAAAGAAGGAAATAGTGTAAAAGAAGCGTGTATTCATGGAGCATCTCGTGTAGCAGGAGCAATTGCTGCATCGACTTTAACGACGGTATGTGTATTTTTACCAATTGTATTTATTAAAGGCATTTCAAAACAATTATTTATGGATATGGGATTAACGATAGGTTATTCACTACTTGCAAGCTTAATTGTAGCACTTACTTTAGTTCCAGCAATGGCTTCTAAAATGTTTAAAAATACAAAACCAAAAGAAACAAAAGTATTCGATAAATTTGCAAATGTCTATGAAAAATCGCTAAATATAGCATTAAAACATAAAGTAATGGTTGTTATTATTACAATAGTATTATTAATAACAAGTTTTGTGTTAGCAGCAAATATGGGAACAGCCTTTATTCCAGAAGTAGATGGAACACAAATGTCTATAACAATAACACCGCCAAAAGACACAACTTCAAAAGAAGCTCAAGAAAAAGCAAATGAAATTATTGATAGTCTACTTGAAAACATTAAAGATATTCAAACCATTGGAGCAGTTGATTCTAGTGTAATGGGAAGCATGTCAATGTCAAGTGGTGGAACAAGTTCAATTAATATGTATGCCATTTTAAAAGAGAAAAAAGAATTATCTAATCATGAAATTGAAGCAGAAATTTATGAATTAACAAAAGACTCTGGTTATGAAATTTCAGTTAGTACTTCTAATATGGATATGTCTTCTATGATGTCATCTGGAATACAAGTTGTAATAAAAGGAAAAGAAACTGATAAACTGAAAGAAATTTCACAAGAAGTAGCAGGATTATTGGAAGGAATTCATGGAATAGACAAAGTGGATTCTGGAATTAGTGAACTACAAAAAGAACAAAGAGTGATTGTGAATAAAAATAAGGCAATGGAATATGGTTTAACAGTTGCAGGTGTTTATCAAAAAATAGCAGGAATGGTTTCAAATGAAAAAGAAGCAACAGAAGTGACAATCGATAACAAAGATTATCCAGTTGTTGTAGTAAAACAAGAAGAAAAGAAGATAACAACGAAAAATTTAGAGTCGATTACACTATCTGGTAAAAAGAATAATGAGGAAGTAGAAGTAAAATTATCAGAAATTGCAACCATGGAAGAAACCGATAGCTTATCATCTATTTCACGTGATAACCAAGAAAGATATATTACAGTATCTGCTACTATTAAAGCAGATAGTAACATCGGAATTGTTGGAAGAGAAGTGGAAAATAAATTAAGAGAATACCAAGCACCAACAGGATATCATGTTGAAGTACAAGGAGAAAGCGAAACGATTAACGAATCATTGAAAGACTTAGGAACTATGATTTTAGTTGCAATTATATTTATTTACTTAATTATGGTAGCACAATTCCAATCCCTAAAATCACCATTTATTGTCATGTTTACCATACCACTTGCCTTTACAGGAGGACTTTTTGCATTAGCAATTTGTAACTGTGAAATCAGTTTAATTGCAATGCTAGGCTTCCTAATGCTTGCTGGAATTGTTGTAAATAATGGTATTGTATTTATCGACTATGCAAATGGTTTACGTTTAGAAAAAGGAATGAAAGTAAAAGAAGCATTACTTGAAACTGGTAAAACAAGATTAAAACCAATTTTAATGACAGCACTTACCACTATTTTAGGATTATCCACAATGGCACTAGGAATGGGTCAAGGAGCAGAAATGATACAACCACTAGGAATAGTAACAATAGGTGGACTTGTATATGCAACCATATTAACACTATACCTTGTACCTGCATTATATATGATGATGAATAAGGATAAGAAAATAAAGAAATAGGAAAAATAATATGAAAAACGATTATGTAGAGGTTGCATACTATGCAACCTCTTTTTTAGCAAAATTTAGAATTTTCACAATATGTATTGACAATGCATATCATATATTATATATTAACATATGAACATACATGCATATGAAAGGAGAAAATATGGAAGAAAAGGATTTCGTATGTGGAGAGAAATGCCCACATTATCAAAAAATAAATAAAGTAAAACTAGAAGAACCCAACAATGAGGAGATAGAGAATTTATCGAATATGTTTAAGTTGTTTGCAGATAATACAAGACTTCGTATTATTTGCAGTATTTTAAACACAGAACTATGTGTTTGTGATTTGTGTGAATTGTTAGATTTAAACCAATCTACAGTTTCCCATCAATTACAGATATTAAGAAATGCAAAACTTGTAAAATATAGACGCGAAGGAAAACAAATTTATTATAGTTTACAAGACGAACATATTGAACAAATTATTTCAACAAGCTTAGCACATATTTTAGAAGAGGAGGGGAAATAGAGATGGCTTGTCATCATTGTCACCATGAACATTGTGAGGTAGAAGAGCATCATGATGAAAAAGAAGAGAAATTATCCATATATTTATATGGTATTGGAATTTTGTTTTTAGTATTATCCTTTATTCCAATGCTTGCAAAATTTAGAATAGAGTTAGTATTTTTAGCAATTCTATTTTCTGGTTATGAACTACTTTGGAATGGAATAAAGAATATATTTCATTTGAACTTTGAAGAAGAAACGCTTATGACAATTGCAGTTATTGCAGCATTTGCTCTAGGAGAATATACAGAAAGTTGTTTGGTAATTTTACTATATCGTTTAGGTGAATTTTTAGAAGAAAGAGCAAGTAATAAATCCCAAGAAAGTATTAAAGAAATTGTTAAAATAAAAGCAGATACAGCAAATCGTGTCATTGAAAATACCATAGAAACTGTGGATGTAAAAGAGATTAAGGTAGGAGAGATTATTTTAATTAAACCAGGAGAAAAGGTACCAGTAGATTGTAAAGTAATTTATGGAGAATCTGAAATTGACACATCAAGCCTTACAGGAGAAAGCAATCCAGTGTATGTATCAAAAGAAACAGAGCTGTTATCTGGTGGAGTAAATTTAACAGGTGCAATTACATGTGAAGTGTTAAGAGATGTTAAAAATTCTGCTGCTTCTCAAATTGTAGATTTGGTTTATGAAGCAACCAATAATAAGGGAAAAACAGAAAAATTTATTACAAGATTTTCTAGAATATATACACCAATTGTTATTGCGGTTTCGGTATTAATTGCAATTGTTCCATTTATTTTTAAATTAGATGTGAAAGAATGGATTA
>CANAZY010000007.1 GCA_947365805.1 uncultured Clostridium sp.
TAATGTCTAAAAAATATTGATATCTTGGGAAATCCCCAGAATTAAAAACTCATACCTTTAATAATATTTATTTGTATTTTATTCCAATTTATGCTATACTAGATTTAGAACTCCGTAACCCAATTTCATAAGGAGGCGCCTATGAGCAATCTCAACATTATATGATTGTGTAGCAACTTATTTGTACCCCCCTCCTCAAGAGGTTAAAAGGTTAAAACCTAAAAAAATATCTAGAAAGGTGGCAGAAGTTTCTGCTCCCCACACAGGTAAAAAAAGATTTAACCAAAATTTGGGGACAAATAGTTACACTCATATCGACATCCAGATTTAGAAAAAAACCTCAGACTGAATTTAGTCTGAGGTTTTTTCTTTCTTTTTGTTATATATTTTATACTTTTCCACTTCAATTCCTAATATTTTTCCTAAATCATGTTTGTGAATTAATTCTTCTTTTTCTTGTTTTGTCAATTGCTTAATGGCATATTCTAATTTTGAAGCAAGTGCTCTATTTTCTGTTTGCCATGCACATTCTAATTTTTTTGCAGTATGCCTTAATGTGTATTTAGCACATTTTTTACTTTTTTCAAAATGTTCTTTCATTCTACGTTCTAAGTTTGATGCAATTCCTGTATAGATTGAATTATCTTCACATCGTAACATATAGGTATAATACATTGTTTTTTCCTCTTTTATTCTTTTTTTACTTGTTATACCACAGTTTTCTATAATTGTAAAACTCTTCTTGTTTTTTTATTTTTATATAACATATAATAAAACACAAAGAAATTGCAAAAAGTTTCCTAATAATACACAAATGTGGAAAACGGTATGAATATATTTATGTTTTTTTCCGATTCCATAAAACCCAGCACCTAATGTATAAACAATTCCACCAGCAAGTAACAAAATAAATCCATTCATTCCTAATAAGCTTGGTAATATATTAATTTTAACAATAATACACCATCCCATTAGCAAATAGCATATCATAGAAAATATTTGATATTTTTTTAAATCAATTGCATTTAATGTAATTCCTAATGCTGCTAACGCCCAAATAATGCCAAAAATTGTCCATCCTAGTCCAGAACTATATTCTCTTAAAGTACATAATGCAAATGGTGTATAGGAACCTGCAATTAATAAAAATATCGTACAGTGATCTAATATTTGCAATACTTTTTTTGCTTTTACTTTTGGGCTTAACCCATGGTATATGCTAGACATAGTATATAGTACTAGCATTGATACGCCAAAAATAACACCACTTATAACACCATATGCATCATTCGCCTTGATACTACATAAAACAATAACAATAATCCCAAGTACCCCTCCAATAATATGGGTTACCATATTAGCAATTTCTTCTCCTTTGCTATATATTGGCAACTCTCTATCTGCTAATTTTGTCCTTTTCATCTTTTCACCACGCCCTTCTTAAGATGTTTAATAGCTTATCACATTATGTTCTCTATGTAAAGTAATTTCTTCTTATTTGAATTATGAGTCAGTTTACTTATCTTATTCTGATTTTAAAATATTTTTATAAATAGTATAGACTTTTAACTTATTTTTGTGTATGATAGTTTCATAAATACATACAATAGAAAAAAATGATTGGAGGAAATCATCATGTTAAAATTATTTCACAAAATAATTATTTTTATGATAATACTTATGTTACTTTTGCCTGTTTTTGTACAAGCAACTGATGTTAATATGAATTTAACTTCAAATACTTCTGTTGATAATACTTCTATGCAAGATACGTCTGCTGAAGACCAACAAGCACCTACAGATACATTATCACCAACTGGAACAAATTATTCAGGTTCTTCATCAACCGTTAGCACCTTAAATCAATTACCAGAAGCAAGTCTTGGTTTAACAAATGTAGTTAATATTATTTTGATTGTTATTGGAGTTTTATTAATATTACTAGGAATTGCCATTTTAATTCGTTTAAAACATTAAATTTTATTTTTGAAATATTTCTATAGAAAGAAGATAAGAAAACTTATCTTCTTTTTTTAGAAAATTTTACCTTAATAGTTTAATTTTTAATGGATATTTTTATAAAACCAATCCATACTATTATTAGTTTTATAAATTAAAAACTGATTTTTTTAGGAGGTAAAAAGATATGACAAAGAAAATTTTTGCTTTTATACTTGTTCTTACTCTTCTTTTTGCTACATCTTCTGTTTTTGCTGCCAATGAATTAAAAGATTCTATGGATAAAACAAAAGGTACCGTTAATAATGTTGCAAATGGAGCAGGTACTATGGTAAAAGATGCAGGAACCGCTATTACAGATGGTGTAAAAGATGTTGGTAATGCCATTAATGATGGAGTAAAAGGTATTGGTGGTGCAGTAGCTGGTGGTGCAAATAAAGTTGCTTCTGATATGACAAGAACCGATAATGTTGGAAATAATGATGGTTATACTACTGTAAGAACTGCAAATGAAGGAACTATTATGGGGATGAGTGCTAATACTTGGACATGGTTTGTTTTAGCAATTGCTGCTCTTGCTATTGTAGGGCTTGTTTGGTACTATGCAATGCAAAATAAGAACGAATATCATAATCATAATGATTAATTATTTTTATTCTACATTTAAGAGTCGATGTTTCCATCGACTTTTTCTTATGTATTTTTCTTTTTTTACTTTTCTTTTTCTGCTTTTCCGTGGTATAATAAGAAAAAATTAAAAAGGAGAAAATTCATGTCATCTCTTATTGCTAAAAATCCTACTGCAAAACATAATTATACCATTGAAAATACGATAGAAACTGGTATTGTTTTAACTGGTACTGAAATAAAATCTATCCGTGCAGGAAAAGTAAATTTAAAAGATAGTTATGCTATCATAAAAGATGGTGAAGTGTATGTATTGGGCATGCATATTAGTCCTTACGAACATGGTAATATTTTTAATAAAGACCCTCTACGTAATCGAAAACTATTATTAAATAGACGAGAAATTAATCGTTTAATTGGCTTAACCAAACAAAAAGGTTATTCCTTAGTTCCAATGAGCTTATATTTTAAAGGAAGTTTTGTAAAAATGGAACTTGGTGTTGGTAAAGGAAAAAAATTATATGACAAACGAGAAGAACTAGCCAAAAAGGATGCAAATCGTACTGTTGAAAGAGCTTTAAAAAGCAAACAATATTAAAAAAGTAGAACCCCACGTGGTTCTACTTTTTTAAGCTAACTATTGTAGTGGTAGGTGCTCTCATCTACCCTAGAAGCAAACCTTCTTTTTTATTTAAAAGATTTAATAATTTTTTCAAACTTTTCAGAAACTGCTTCTTTATCTTTTTCTAATGCTCCTAATGTTAAAACATAAGCTTTGTTTTCTTTTTTTATTAATATTTGCGTAATATTCATTTTGTATCCTTCACTAGATGCTGTATAATCTAATTTTGCTGCCTTCATTCCATTTAGATTAATATATTCTTTATTTATCTCTCCTTCAATATCCATTTTTTGCTTGATTCCTGGAATTGAGGCATCAATATATCCTTCAAATGTTAATACACTTGGAAAGTCTGTTGTTACAACATTAATTGTTGCTCCTGGTACATCTGGGTCTGCAAATATTGGCATACTTTCTTTTCCTACTGAAACATAGCTTGATGGATATTTAAATTCCACTCCTTCAATTTGATTAAAGGTTTCATAGTCTGATGTTTCTTCCGCTGTATAGACAGCTAATCCTTCTAAATTGTCTTTTTCATCTTCTTGCTTATTAGCACAACCTGTTAAAAGCATTACTACTACTAGCATTATAACTGCTAATAATCCTAGTTTAGTTAATTTTTTCATTTTTTTCTCCCCTTTTATTTTATTTTATATTTATGCTCTATTATTAGAGCCAAATACCTCTTTCATTTTATGTTTCACTGTTTTTTTGATTTCTTCTCTTGCAGGTGTTAAATATTTTCTTGGGTCAAATACACTTGGTTCTTCAGCAAACACTTTTCTAATTTGTGCAGTCATGGCAAGTCTTAAATCTGTATCTACATTAATTTTTGATACTCCTCGTTTACTTGCTTCATTTAACATTTGGTCTGGTACTCCTTTTGCTCCTGGAATATCTGCTCCATATTGATTACACATTTCTACTAATTCTGGAATAACAGTTGATGCTCCATGTAATACAATTGGTGTATTGGGAATTAATTCTTTTATTTTTTCTAAAATATCAAATCTTAGTTTCGCTTCTCCTTTAAATTTGTATGCACCATGGCTTGTTCCAATTGCAATTGCTAAAGAATCGCATCCTGTTCTTTCTACGAATTCTTTTGCTTGAAGTGGGTCTGTATACATAGCATCATCTTCTGCAACATTTACATCATCTTCAATTCCTGCTAATTTTCCAAGCTCTGCTTCTACTACTACTCCATGAGCATGTGCATAATCTACTACTTTTTTTGTAAGTGCTACATTTTCTTCAAAGTCGTATTTAGAACCATCAATCATAACAGATGTAAAACCTGCATCAATACACATTTTACAAGTTTCAAAATCTGGTCCATGGTCTAAGTGAATTGCAACTGGAATTTCTGGTGCTTCTTCTAGTGCTGCTTCTACCATTTTCATTAAATAATGGATTCTTGCATATTTAATAGCTCCAGCTGATGCTTGCAAGATAACTGGTGAGTTTTCTTCCTTTGCTGCATCCATAATTCCTTGTATGATTTCCATATTATTTACATTGAATGCTCCTATGGCATAATGCTCCTTCATTGATTTTTCAAACATTTCCTTTGTTGTTACAAGTGGCATAAAAATCCTCCTTTTAAACTTAAATTTTCTCTTTTTGTATTGTATTTCTAAAATAGTCATCTGTCAAGATTTCTATTTCATAATATCATAAAAATTTTTAAAAACATATCCTTTTTCTCTTAAATAAGCAATTACTTCTGGTAATACCTCATAGGTTAGTATCTTATCTCCCGCATCATGCATTAAAATAACAACTGTTTGTTTTTCTCCTACTGTTTGTTTTACACTTTCTAATAAAGCTTCTTTTGTTTTAGCACCTGCTGCATCACTACTTAACGCATTCCAATCGATATATCCAATTTGATTATCTGCTAATAATTGTTTTGCCTCTTTTTTTAATGTATGATATTTTCCTCCAGTAGAACCTCCTGGAAATCGGAATAAATGCCCATTATATTCTACCCCTATTGCATTTTGAATTGCTGTATTCGTCTTTTGATACTCCGCTAATACAGCATCTGTACTACTATATATATTAGAATAAATATGAGAATAACCATGATTTGCAATAAAATGTCCTTCTTCATATTCTCGTTTTACAATACTTGGATTTAAATCAACTCTAGCACCTAGTACAAAAAAAGTCGCTTTTATCTTTTCTTGTTTTAATAAATCTAATATTAATGGAGTAACGCTTCTAGATGGTCCATCATCAAATGTTAAATAAACTGCTTTTTCTCCTAAATGATAAATATTATTTAATCTGTTGTTTGCTTCTTCTGAATAAACTGGTAAAAATTCTACTTTTGCAACATGTTTTTGTTTTGTTTGTTGTGATACTACTTCTTGTTGTGAAATTACATTTTGCTCAGATATCCCTCTATGCTTTTTATGAATATTCCAAAAAACAGCAAAACCAATAGCAGTTATTATTATTACTGCTACTATAACTGTGATAATTACTTTTTTCTTATTTATTTTTGGTTTTACTTCAATTAGTCCATATATCACTTCAAAGTCTCCTTTTGCTATTTTTTGTCGTTTTCAAAGTTATTATACACCAAAAACATTGTTTTTAATAGTATTTTTTTTAATTTTTGTATTGTTTTTAACTATAAAAACCTCTTAGTATTCTTATCATTAGACTGGTCTACTACTTAATTCAATAATTAAATCCATGTTATCATCTTTGGCAACCTTATTTTTTCGAATTTGTCCACATTTTTTACATCGAAATACAAGCACGTACCCTTTTTTTGAATTCGTTTCAATTCCAATGGGTTCTAGGGTTCCATGACATTCTTCTGCTCTATCTCCTGGATTTATATCAACATGCTTAGAATGTAAACAATAAGGACAATGATTTCTACATGAATATCCTAACTTCGGTACTGTTTTTCCACAATTTTCACATATAAATTCTTCATCAATTTCTGTAAATCTACTTAACATTGTTATTCCTTTCTTAATTTAACGGTTTTGTAAAAAATGGGCGATTAAAATCGCCCCCATTCTTCACTTTTTACTATTCATTCTTCACTCTTGCATAATGACATAGTCATTATGCAAGCAAGCTTCCACCAATAAATTCGCGAATTAATGATGTTTTCGAAATCGCATCTTGTGGAACAGATTCAAAATAGCTTAATAGGCGAATTAACCTTGTTGCTTCTGCATATTCTGGTTCTGTATTTTTTATTTCTTTTAATAATGGAAGTGCATAATCTTTTAATACTCCCAATTCGTAAATTAAGGAAGAATTAAACATATTATTTGCCTCTTCTTGGTATGGATAAATATATCTTTCTTCTCCGCGATTTACTGAATACCACATTTTAATGGTATGAGTTGCACTATATCCTCTAAATTGATTATCTCTTACAATTCTTCGAATTAAACGTGTATCGGTTGTGGAAATACGATTATAGTAATCAATATTTAATACTGTTAATGCACTAATATAAATTTTGTATTTTTGTTCTTTTGGAATGGAACTTGTTAAACGATCATTTAAACAATGAATTCCTTCAATGACTAAAACTTCATCTTGTGCTAATCTCATGGTTTCGCCATTGTATTTTTTATGTCCAATGGTAAAATCAAACGTTGGAACTTCAATTTCTTCCCCATTTAACAATTTTACTAAATGCTCATTAAATAACTTCACATCTAATGCTTCAATACATTCGAAATCATAATTTCCATATTCATCTTTTGGGTTTTCTTCTCGTTCTACAAAATAGTTATCAACCGATATGGTTACTGGTTTTAGCCCATTTAATCGTAGTTGAATTCCTAAGCGTTTTGCAAATGTTGTTTTTCCAGAAGAAGATGGTCCTGCAATTAATACTACTTTCACTTTTTTATCCTTTGCAATATTATCAGCAAGCTCTGCTATTTTTTTCTCATGTAAGCTTTCTGATAGCAAAATAGCATCCAATGCTCCATCCTTTTTCACTTCACGATTTAGTTTATAAATGGTATTAATTCCAATTAATTTATAGATATCTTCATATTCATCTAATGTTGCAACTAACTTTTTATTTTCAATAAATGGAGTCAATTTCGTTGGTGTTTTCCAGTTTGGATAACGTACAATAAATCCATCTCGATATTTTACGATATCATATACTTTTGTATATCCTGTTGAAATTGGCATAACTCCAAAAAAGTAGTTAAAATAATCTTCACAGTAATATAGAGATGCACCATATGGTGTATCTTGGTCAATTTGTATTTTTCCTTTTAGAGTTTTTTCCTTTTCATAAAATTTTTGGGCCTCGCTTGCTGTCATTTTTACTTTTCGAATTTCCAAATCTTTATCTATAATTTCTCCCATTTTTTTATGAATATTTGCAATCATTTCTTGGGTTACTTCCATATTGTCCAATTCACAAAACATAGCATTAGATAATTGATAATTCACTGTTAAAAGTGCTTCTGGGTATAACTCACTTAATGCTTTTGACATGATATACATAATACCTCTTATATAAATCATCATTCCATCTTTTGAATTTAAATCAATTAATTCAATATTAGCATCTTCCGATAATTTTAAATTCAAACTTCTTACTTCATTATTTACTTTACATGCAATTACCTCTGTTTTTGCATTTTTTATTTCATCTTTTAATAGCTCGTAAGCTGTAATTCCGTGCATCTGCTTTTCTTATTTGATTTTCATATGTAATTTTCAATTTGGTTCAATCCTTTCTTATTGTATATAAGCAATATCTTTTTTAGTATATTCTTCTGGCTTTAATCCTATTCTTGTTTTCATATATTGTGATAATGATAAGATTCCCACAGTAAATAGAATTCCCACTGCTACCATTGCATATTCAATGGTCATAAATGTTAATAAATAGGAACCAATTGCACTAGCTGTCATTCTAAACGAACTTGCAATTAAGCTATATACTGCATATATTTTGGTTAACATTTCTGGTGTCATAAAATTTCCCATATATCGTTTTCGAATAATTTGGAATACGCCTTTATCAGACATTCTTAAAATATAGGTAAATATAATAATAGCAAGTTGTGGTATTTTCGATAAGCCAATTACGACAACTCCTCCTGCAACAGCAATTCCTACTGTCATTCGGATTCCTATATAGGTTAAAGAATGATTTTTATGTTTTTCGTTAAATTTATTTGCTTTTGTTGCAGACATTCCTTGTATGATATCTAATGCTGCTAATATAATTCCAATATACTTAGCAGGCACATGAATATCTTTTAGTAGTGTTGTTTGATAAGTTCCAAATAAACAAATCATTCCCCACATAAATCCTATCATTAATAACAAACTCTTTAATCTTGGTGATTTGATAATAAATAAAAATCCTTCTTTTACTTCATTTATACTTTGTTTTGCAGTTTTCTTTTCTTCTTGTTCCTCTTTTTTTACTTCTGTAAAATTAAGTGAAATGATAAGTGCAAATACCATAAAAATAATCGCAAGTATGATAGGAATATATGCATTTACTTCATATAAAAACCCTGCACATACTGTACTTATTGCTGAAAGATAACAATATCTAGAATATCCTTTACTTTCTATTTTTGCAAATATCTTTCCTTTTACTTGTGCTTCTGGTACAGATGTATTTAACATTGGTGTTTCCGATATGGTTTTACATGACCATCCTATCGCCGAAAAAAGCTGTGATAAGATGATAATAAAATAATTCTTAGAAATCATAATTAGTACTACTTCTAAAATCCAAAATATATTTCCTATAATAATACTTTTTCTTATTCCTAATTTTGAGACAACTACTGTCATAGGCACTTGTAAAATAAGTTTAAAAAAGGCATATATCGTCTCCATAAAAACTACATTTGCATTTGATATTCCTTTTACTTGTGTTAAAAATAAGACTTTTATCGCATTAAAAAATAATACATCTGCTGCTACCATTTTATAAATTGGATATAACTTCATATTTAATTTCTTTTTTAAAGCTAATTTCTTTTCTTCTTCCATTGTTTCCTCACGATTTCTTTAGTAATTCTTCTATGATTGTAACATAGGGATTTTCTAAAATCAACTTATATTTGGTATATTTTTCTTGTTAGACGGATATACTTTTAGTAACAATATATTTTTAGGAGGTACAAGCTATGAATTTAGAAAGATTGCATACAATGCTAAATAATAAAGAAAAAGTGGATGTTTATTATGATGAAAGACCTGTATGGGTACAAGAAATTCACGATAATATTGCAAAAATTAGTTTTATTGATAGTTTTGAAGAAAAAGATGTTTATATAGAAGATTTATATGAAGATGATTTATATCATTAAATACCAAAACACACGAAGAAAGCCTAAGCTTTCTTCGTGTGTTTTGGTTCCTTTAAACTAGGAATTTGGGTTATTTTGAGAAATACTTTCCTCGGTTGTGGTTCCACAAATGGTTTTGGCTCAGACTGTGGAACTTCCTCCACTTTTATGGAAACATGATATTTTTTCTGAACAATATCTTTTATTTGTTCTAAAGTCATATCTTTTGCCTTCTCATTTTCCTCATACAGATGTTGTAAAATTATTGCTATCTTTTTATTTTCAGCTTCGTATCTGGTGATGTAATGTCCAACAAAAACATTTCCTTCCTTGGTCTTTAAAACCCTAAAACCATTCAACCGAAAATAATCCGTATTTGCCAATACTCGGCTCATATGATATCCTCCTTTATCTTAGTTCTTTTTTGAACTTTCACTAATATTATTATAACGCATTTGTTCCCTTTTGTTAATACTTTTTTAGAAATTTACTTTTTCTTGTAACCATATATTCAATTCATCAATTTTTATTCTTATTTGTTCCATTGTGTCTCTATCTCGTATTGTTACTGTATTATCTTCTAATGTATCAAAGTCAATTGTTACACAATATGGTGTTCCAATTTCATCTTCTCTTCTATAACGTTTTCCAATTGAACCTGCTTCATCATAATCGCACATAAAGTCTTTAGATAGTTTTTCATATACTTCTTCTGCTTTTTCAGATAATTTTTTGGATAATGGAAGAACTGCTACTTTATATGGTGCAAGAGCTGGATGTAGGTGTAATACAGTACGTGTATCATCTTCTCCTACTTTTTCTTCTTCATATGCATTACACATCATCGCCAAGAAAATTCTATCTACTCCTACTGCTGGTTCAATACAATATGGTACATATCTTTCGTTCGTTTCTAAATCTAAATATGTTAAATCCTCTTTCGATGCTTCCATATGTCTTGATAGGTCATAATCTGTTCTATCTGCTATTCCCCATAGTTCTCCCCATCCAAATGGGAATAAGAATTCGATATCTGTAGTCCCCTTACTGTAGAAAGATAATTCTTCTTTTGAATGTTCTCTTAATCTTAAATTTTCTTCTTTGATTCCTAAATTTAATAGCCAATCTTTACAGAATTTCTTCCAATATTCATACCATTCTAAATCCGTTCCTGGTTTACAGAAAAATTCAAGTTCCATTTGTTCAAATTCTCTTGTTCTAAAAATGAAGTTTCCTGGAGTGATTTCATTTCGGAAAGAACGTCCCATTTGCCCAATTCCCATTGGCATTTTTCTTCTTGTTGTTCTAAGTACATTTTTAAAGTCCACAAACATTCCTTGTGCTGTTTCTGGTCTTAAATAAACTTCCGATTTGGCATCTTCTGTAACACCCATATAACTTTTAAACATTAAATTAAATTGTCGTATGTCTGTAAAGTCCATTTTTCCACAACTTGGGCATACAATATTATTTTCTTTTATATAATTAACTAGCTGTTCATTTGTCCACCCATCTAATCCTGCCATTTCTTTTCCATTTTGAAATGCCCATTCTTCAATTAATTTATCTGCTCTATGTCTTGTTTTACAAGCTTTACAATCAATTAATGGATCGGAAAATCCTCCCACATGTCCAGTTGTTACCCACACTTGTGGATTCATAATAATTGCCGCATCAATTCCTACATTGTATCGATTTTGCTTAATAAACTTTTTCCACCAAGCATCTTTAATATTCTTTTTTAGTTCTGCCCCTAATGGTCCATAATCCCAAGAATTAGCAAGTCCTCCATATATTTCAGAACCTGGGTATACAAACCCTCTTGCCTTACATAAGTTTACGATTTTTTCCATTGAATCTACCATAAAAATACCTCCTTTAATTTTTGCTAAGATAAAATCAAAAAAACTTTCATTCCTAGCAATTACTTGCTAGGGACGAAAGTTTTACTTTTTCCGCGGTTCCACCCTATTTGGTATTAAATACCCACCTTCATTTTGATTTGCTCCAAAGCTCCCCATATAGCTCATATTATTAGATTTCACCAAACTCTAACTCTCTTTTTTAATACTTACTATATTTTTTCTTTTTCTTCGCAATATTAATTTTTTATATTATATACACTTTTTCTAAAATAGTCAATGTTTTTACTTCTTTTCTTGTTGTACTTTTTTCTTTTTTAATTCATTATCAAATTGAGTTACTGTAAAAGTAGTTACTAATAAGTATACTAGAATTACTACTGACATGGTATACATTCCTACTGGAACTCTTGCTATCTCAATCATACTTGCTAATACTGCTTCTGATATAATTAATCGAATAAGTAGTGTTCCTATTACTTTAAATATTCCTAAATTCAAATAACGAATTCCTACATAAGCAAAAATAATTAGAGTTGCAATCATCATTGGAACAATATATGGTTTTACCATATCTCTTATACGATAATGTGGTATTGTTGTAACAGATATTTTGCTATCGATTTCTTCTAATTCAAATTTACTTTTTACTTTTTCTTTTAATATTGCCATTTGTTCATCACTTACTTGTTTTACATTCATTGCTACTGAATCGTGAAAAAATTCAATTTCTTGGTAATCTATCTTTTCATTTGGAAATACGTCTTTTGCAATTTGTTTTAAATCCTCTAAATGATATTCTTTTCCTATATAAATATCAATTCTTGAATGTTCGCTGTATTGTAAGGAGAAATTTGTTTTCCATATGCATGTTACGACAATTCCTAAAAGAATGATTAAGACTGTTATTAAGTAAATTACTTTCTTATTTTTTAACTTTTCCATCTGATTTCTCCTTTCTATTTTTTAACCTCTTGTACATCAAATAATAATCTTACTACCATATAATAATAAATAACTAGTATGGTAATTCCCCAGAATAAGTTCATACCTATACTTGAAATTGGTAACCAGTTCATAAAAGTAAATACAACTCCCATAATTAATGTTGGTGCTAGTATACTTGCATAACGTTTATAGGTTTCTTTTATAATGTCAAATTGATTTGCATCTTTTTTAGCAAATTGTTTTAAGGTATATGTGAATATTATATAACTTGCAATTAATAAGAAAATAACTGCAACAATTGCCTCTAGTGATATAACAACATTGGCATAGCGAATGGCAAGTAACGTAATGGCAACAAATCCAAAATAAGAAATTGTACTAAATACTCCATTTACTTTATAGCGAACAATCCAGTTAACAAACCCAATTACAAGAATAATTCCTATTACTCCCATTATTATTTTTATGATAGTCGTATCAATTGATGGTGACATATAGTTGTTTTGCTCTAATTCATATTGAACTGGCATAACACCTGCATCAATTAACCCTGCTACTTGATTTGCTTGTCTTATGTAGCTTGTAATTTCTTCGCTAGAAGTTGATGCACTTCCAATAGTTAATGGTAAAATACCATTTGATATGGTTTCATTAAAGTATGTTTTAATCATACTTTCTCCATCTAATTCAATACTAATATTTTTTGTTTGCGTTTTTCCTTCTTCATTTGTTGAAGAAATATACGTTTTTGTAATATTTTCTAACTTTTTTGTTCCATCTTTATTAAATTCAATATTTAAATATACGACAGTTCCTGTAGAAGTACTTCCATATACACAAGATGCTTGTTTTACATCTTTATTATTCATTAATACTTCATTTGTATCACTATCTTTTATTTCGAATTTTCCTAAGTAAATAAGATTAGAAATAATTTCATCTGTATTACTATCTTCTGGAACTTCTATAACCATTTCTCCATTATTATGGTTTAATTTAACTTGGTATTCACTAATGCCCATATTTTTTAAACGATTTTGCATAATTTTCTTTGCCATCTTATAGTTATCTTCTGTTTTTACTTCTTGGCTATTTACTGGTTTATCTTCTTTGGTATACCCTTCTTTTAGAGAACCATCTTCGTTTTTCCCTTCTGTTGTTACCTTTCCAGAAGCATCATAAATAATTTCTTCTGTCTTATCACTTATTTTAAATTTGGCAACTCTTGCTCCTCCTAAATTCATTCCTAAACGATATTGGGGTAATAAATTTACCATTTCTCCTTGTTTCTTTACATAAATTCCCACAAACGAAATAAGACATATTGCAATGATTGCTAAAACCGTTAATCCTTTTCCTAATTTACTCTTTTTCATTATTTCCTCCTTAATTTTATAATAATTTTGTATTGTTAATAACTAGTTCAAACCATACGCCTAGATATTTAGCAGCATATTTACTCATCATGGTTCTATCCATAAAGATTTCAAAATAGTCTAATACTGGACATATTTCAGTATCAATACTAATATTTAAAATCACCTTTCGATTTTCCTTATCCAAATCTAACCTTGTATGAGTTACTGCATAATTTACTTTATCATGCTTTCCGAATGTTGCAATATTTTTATTGACAACACGGTCTCTATGAACATCGGACTTATCTGCTAAAATAAGCGCTGCTGAAATATCACTAACAGCTGTTCCTGTTTGCTCATCATGATTTCCAATTGCCATCATAATTTCAATTCGGTCTTTATCGTTCATTCCCATATCTTTTAAAATATTATAAGCAAGCAATGCTCCAGATTGTGCATGATCCACTCTATTTACACAATTTCCAATATCATGTAAATATCCTGCAATTTTTGCAAGTTCAATTCGGTCTTTGCTATAACCAAATGTTTCTAAAATATCGGCTGCCCTTTTGGAAACAATGCTAATATGTCTTATCGAATGTTCTGTAAATCCTAACACATTTAATTGCTTTTGTGTTCCTTCAATAAGAGCTTGCACTTCTTTGTTGTTCTTCACATCTTCTAATGTTATCATTCGTTACCTCCGTAAGTTTTTTATCTTAATGTACCACTTTTTTGTCTCTTTATACACAAGCATTATTCTATATCAAAAAAGAACACTTTTCAAGTGTTCTTTTCATATTTATCAATTTATTTTATTAATTGATTTGGGTCAATCGCTTCTCCACTTTTTGTAATTTCAAAATGTAAATGGGATTCATCTGCAATTTCAAATGCTGCTGTATTTCCTACGGTTGCTATGCTTTGTCCTCCAGTCACTTTTTCTCCTACTGTTACAAATTCAGTCGATAATAAATTTGCATATAGCGTTTGGTATCCATCTTCGTGTTCAATAATAACACTTAATCCATATCTTGGGTCGTTTTTAATCGATTTTACTGTTCCTGGCGCTGATGCTTTTACAACTGTTGTTTTTTCTGCTTTTATATCCCATCCTAAATGTGTTGTCCATTCTTCTAATGTTTCTGAATATACTAATTTATCTTTGGCATAATCTTTCATAATTTCTCCATCAACTGGTTTAACAAAAGTAAGTGGTTGTGTTTTGGTATCCTTTTTTGTTGTAACTGTTTCTTCTTGTTTTACAGTATTTTGAGTTTTGTTGTTATTGGTTTGTTTCGTTGTTGTATTTGTTTGTGAAGTTACTGTATTTTTTGTATTTGTTTTGTTTTGTGTTATTGTATTTTCTACTGTATTTTGGGATTCTTCTACTGTTTTTCCCATTTGCGTACTAATTTCAGATGTCTTATTATTACTCTCTTGCACTAAACTTGCTATTTTTTGATTATCCAAACTTGCCTGTTTATCCATCTTATTACCATATACTACAAACGTAATAGCAAATGCTAAAATCCCTATTGCTAGGATACTTCCCCCAATATAAAAAATGTTATAACTCTTTTCTTCTTTTTGTCTTCTTCTTGAATCTCTTCTCATCTTTACTCCTCCTATATTTTTATATCCTAAGAAATTTTTCCTGTTAAGGAAAAAAGCTCTGTAGGAGATAATTATGCGAATGTTACAATTTCTTAATGATTTATCATTTAAAAATTGTTAATCCGTTTTTTATATTCTAGGAAAAGTATTTCCTTTTTTTACAAAATTTATACATTTTAATTTATTGTATCAAAAATATAGAGACGCGCCCCCGCCGTCTCCCTACATATTTATAATTTCTACACCTGTATAAAAATGTTTTATAATTTCCTCATAATTTTTTTCTTGTTTTGCAAGAGCATCTGCTCCAGTTTGGCTCATACCAACTCCATGTCCATAGCCAATCACCGAAAATTTTATATTATTTCCTTCTACTTGATAAGTAAAATCTGCTGAGCGAAGCCCTAACAAACTTCTTACTTCCACCCCTGCAAGTTCTAAATTTCCCACTTTTAGAGTTTTTACACGATTACTATCCGTTTTCTCTTTAATAAAAATGGCATCCTCTTTTTCAAAATCAATTTCAAAGTCTTTATGTTTTTCTTTTATTTTATTTACAAATTCTTCTTTTGAAAGTGTAAGTTCGGAATAGTACTGACCATATGCATCTTCTCCGCGAAGTCTCCACTGCTTGAAGATATGGATAACTTCCTCCCCATACATTTACTGGTATTTCTGTTTTTCCACCACTATTAGAATGAAAAAATGCATTAATTGGTTTTCCTTCATAAGTAATCATTTTTCCTTTTGTATTATATACAACTTCTTCTATCTTCTTCCAGTTTTCTTCTCTTAAACTTTCCTCCCACCTAGCAAGTCTATCTTCTTTTGAGACCCAAGCCTGGCAACAACCACTATTATCACATATATCTGCATTTTGATGTTTTTTGGCATTTTCGGTAATTTTATAAATCGTATAGGTTCTCGCTACTACTGCTTGTGCCTTTAATGCCTCTTTCTCAAAATCGACTGGCATTTCTGCTGATACAACATGGCACAAATACGTATCTAAATTTACCTCTTCTACTTCCCCTGTTTTTGCATGTAATAATTTTATAGTTTGATAATTTCCATAGTTATAAGAAGTATCTTGTTTTTCTTCTTTTACTAAATTTTGTTGTTGTTGTACATTGGAACTTATTTGTCTCGTTCCAAAGCCTTTCGTAAATAATACTGGAACTAAAAAAAGAATTTGAACCAAAAGAATGATTCCAATGATTATTTTTTTCATATTTCTTCCTTCCTAGCAAGTTAATTTTAGTTTCATCGAATTTAATATTTTTTTCTCAATTCTAGATACTTGTACCTGTGTAATTCCTAAAACTTTTGCTACTTCTGACTGTGTTTTATCTTTATAAAATCGTAATAAAATAATCTGTTTTTCTCTATCTTCTAAATTCTCAATTAATTGTTTTAAAGCAATTTTATTTACAATATGATTGGTTTCATCTTTTACATTTGGTAATTTATCGATAACACTTCTTGTATCATCGCTAGAACTTTCCTCATAAATAGAAGAAACTGGTCTTAAGGCATCCATTGCATAAGTGATTTCTTCTTTTGGAACATTTAATGTTTTCGAAATCTGTGCAATCGTAATATCTTCTCCTGTTTTTGCTATATATTCCTTTTGTAATTCTAATATTTTAATGGCAAGTTCTTTTGTACTCCTACTTACTTTTATCATTCCATCATCTCGTATGTATCGTTTTATTTCTCCTAATATATATGGTACTGCATATGTTGAAACTTGTACTTCAAAGCTTGTATCAAATCGTTTCATTGCTTTTATAAAGCCCATGCATCCTATTTGGTATAGGTCTTCTGTTTCATAACCTCTACCAGTAAAACGTTTTACAATGTTCCAAATTAGTCCCTTGTTATTTTCAACAAGTCGTTCCATTGCTTCTTTGTTTCCGTTCTTGGGCTTTTTTGATGTCTAATAAATTATTTTCGTACATTGCAAGCACCCTTTCTTATATTCTACATGAGCTAAAAATCTTTCCTTCTTGTTGAGCTTTTTCTTTTGGTTCCTGTTTTTGAATAACTTTCTTCATGGTTACTTTTGTTCCTAATCCTAAAATAGATTCCACTTCTAAATCATCCATAAAACTATCCATAATCGTAAATCCCATACCAGAACGCTCTAAATCTGGTTTTGTTGTATAAAGTGGTTCTTTTGCCATATCTACATTTTCAATTCCTTTTCCATTATCAGATACCTCAATCATAATGGTATTAGCAAATATCTTGCATACTACTTCAATTTTTCCTTCTGTATTTTCATATCCATGAATAATACAATTCGTTACTGCTTCTGATACAGCTGTCTTAATATCGGCTAATTCTTCAATGGTTGGGTCTAGTTGTGAAGCAAAAGCTGCTACACTAATACGTGCAAATGCCTCATTATTGGATTTGCTTAAAAACTCTAGTTTCATTTCATTATCATATAGATTTTTCATAATTTCCTCCCTTAACTTTTATCCCACTCTTGTTTCTTCTTTACGAATTGGAATAATTTTTAATACACCACACATTTCAAATATTTTTTTAATACTTGGCTTTACATTGACTAATTCTGCACTACCGCCTAGCATTTTCACCATTTTATATCTTCCAATTAACATTCCGATTCCTGCACTGTCCATAAAAGTAACTTGATTAAAATCAAATACAATTTTTCTTGGCATATATTTGGTAATTTCATTATCCATTCTCCTCCTTATTTTTTCTGTTGTATGATGGTCAATTTCTTCTGTTATTTCGAAACTTAACAGCTTGTCCTTTTCAATATAGTTTGTCTTCATACGCTTTCCTCCTTTGTTTGCTAATTTTACCTTGTCATTATACATCCTATGGTAATATTTTCCAATAGCAAAATCTAGGAAGTTTTATCGATTTATGGGAAGTTTTCGACGGCATTTTTAGACAAAAAATAAAGGAAAGTTTTGTATTATAAAACTTTCCTTTATACACATCTTTTAGCTTGCTTTTTTATTTTTTTCTACAATAATATCTCCAAATAGTTCTTCTTGTGTAGCTGTTACTTTATCTCTTCTTGTTAATTCTAGTAATCCTGTAAATGCAGTTACTACCTCTACTTTATTACATTTTGATAAAGAATATAATTTGTTAAATACAAATTTTGGTCTTCGTACCAATTCTTTAAACATTTCTTTTACTTTACTTGCAACTGTATAAGTATCTGTAATTGCAATTTTCTTAATATTCTCTGCATTTTGGTTTAGCCTAGTTTTATTTCGATTGATTAGTTCTTCGTAGATTTCCGGTATAATCGTATTAGTATATTCTTTTTCTAGTTTTTGCTTTGGAAGTTTAATTTCTTCTGTTAGTTTAAACAATCTACCAGAAAATTCATTATAATTTTCTCTTAATTTTTTAGTAATCTCTTTATATTTTTTATATTCAATAATTCTTGCGATTAACTCTTCTTCTGTTAATTCTTCTTCTGCTTCTTCTTGTTTTGGTAAAAGTGCTTTTGATTTGATATAAACAAGTGTAGATGCCATAATTAAAAACTCACTTGTTACTTCTAGGTTCATTTCTTCTGCTTTATTAATGTATTCTAAATATTGGTCTGTTATTTCACTAATTTTAATATCATAAATGTTCATTTTGTTTTTATCAATTAAGTGACACAGTAAATCTAATGGTCCCTCAAAGTTATCTAGTTTAATAGCATATTGGTTCGTTTGCATGGTTAATAAGTTTTGCATTCTAATACTTCCTTTATAATGTGTTGTTGATATCCTTTTTTTAGAAGATAATTTGCTATCTCCTCTTTTTCTTGCGTCCCTTGTTTTTTAACAAAAATATTTTGTGCTGATTTTCTTTCGTATTCTTCTAATTCTTCTTGATGTTCATAAAAATAATCTTCTAACTCTTCTTTGTTAATGCCTTTTGTAAATAACTTGTACTTAATTTCACGTTTTGATAAATTTTTTAGTGCCATAAATTCAGCAACTGCTCTTTTAATATAGTCACTATCGTCTAAGTACCCTGCCTCTTTTATGTACTCTATAATATCACATAACATATCACTTTGTATAGTATTTTGAAATTTATTTTTTACTTCTTTTTCAGTTCTTTTTTTATACATAATGTAATTCATCACTTTTGTTTTCTCTTTATCAAACTCTTCTATCTGATACATTTTTCTCCTCCATAAGAGTGAAACAGGAGCATGTTACTGCCCCTGCACTTTTTTATTCTTCTTCATCTTCTGACACTTCTTCTCCTAGGCTTTTTTCAAATGCTTTTGCAAAGTTGTCTCTTATTTTTTGTTCTACTTCTTTCATAACTTCTGGGTTATCTAATAAGTATTGTTTTACATTTTCTCTACCTTGTCCAATTCTGTTTCCGTTATAGCTAAACCATGAACCACTTTTTTCAATAATGTCTAAGTTCACACCCATATCTAGAATGTTTCCTTCTTTGGAAATACCTTTTCCATATACAATATCAAATTCTGCTTCTCTAAATGGTGGAGCAACTTTATTTTTTACAACTTTTACTCTTGCTCTACTTCCTACTACTTCTCCGTCTTGTTTTATGTTTTCTGTTTTTCGAATATCCATACGAACAGATGCATAGAATTTTAATGCTCTACCACCTGTTGTTGTTTCTGGGTTTCCAAACATAACACCAATTTTTTCTCTTAATTGGTTAATGAAGATTAAAACAGTTTTTGATTTATTTATTGCTCCTGCTAATTTTCTTAATGCTTGTGACATTAGCCTTGCTTGTAGTCCCATATGAGAATCTCCCATATCTCCATCAATTTCTGCTTTTGGTACTAATGCTGCAACAGAGTCAACAACAATAACATCTAATGCTCCACTTCGAATTAAGCTTTCTGTAATTTCTAATGCTTGCTCTCCTGTATCTGGTTGAGATACAATTAAGTTATCAATATCAACTCCTAAATGTTTTGCATAAACAGGGTCTAATGCGTGTTCTGCATCAATAAACGCTGCTTCTCCTCCCATTTTTTGTGCTTCTGCTACAACATGTAAAGCAAGTGTTGTTTTTCCTGAAGATTCTGGTCCATAAATTTCAATAATTCTTCCACGTGGTACTCCACCAATTCCAAGTGCAATATCTAACCCTAAAGCGCCTGTTGGAATTGCTTCTATATTCATTGCTTGAAACTCTCCTAGTTTCATAACAGATCCTTTACCAAATTGTTTTTCGATTTGTCCCATTGCTGCTTCTAATGCTTTTTTCTTTTCTGAATTTTCCATTCTTTTTTCCTCCTATTTTCATAAAACGTTTGTTTGTAACTGTATTATCACATTACATTTTTCATTTGTCAATACTTTTTTTAAAATTTTTCTGTTTTTTTATTCTATCTTCTTGCTTATTGTTTATTGCCTATACCAAGTTCCAATTCCCTCATAAATATTATAACTATTTGGATTAAATTCTCCTACTAAATTCGGACTATATACAAATACTGCTTTATTATAATATAAAAATACATATGGCATTTGTTCTTCATAAATTTCGATGATTCGCTGATACTTTTCTTTTAATAATTTTTCATCTTGTACATTTTTTACTTCCTCTAATAATCCCTTCATAGCTTCATTTTGGAAATTTGCTAAATTATTACTTTCAAAATAAGAGGATAAATCTGGAGAAAATCCACTTGATACTCCTGTTAAAATCATATCATAATTCTTATTTTTTAAATAATTTTGATATTGACTATCTGATACTTTTCTTATCGTTATATCAATTCCAAAATCAGATAATGTCTGTTTGATATTTTCTGCCACTTGTACTCTTTGCCCATTACTATTATTAACAACTAAGTCAAATCGTAGTTTTTCGGTTCTATAATTTTTTGTCCTTTGCCATACTTTATTACGGTAATTCCAACCTGCTTGTCCTAATATATTTCTTGCTATTTCCTGGTTTACTTCATAATTCACCTTTCTTTCTTGGTATAAATAGCTTCCCCATTCTAATGGAAAGTTCGCTATATAATATTTTCCTCGGTAAGTTCCAGCAATGATATTTTCTTTATTTATTAGATAAGAAATTGCTTTTCTTACTTCTATATTCGATAGTACTGGTTCTTTACAATTAAAGGAAAGATAATCCAAATTTCTTCCATAATATTCTTTTGTTTTGTACCCAATTGTTCCAATATACTCTTCTAGAGTGAGTGTTTTTGTTGTTAATAAATCGATATTTTCTAACTTAAATGCATTATATACTTCTCCCATCGTTTGGTATTTTAAAATTTGAATTTCTTCTAGCTTGGTTTCTTCGTTTTTGGCATTCCACCAATTTTGATTTTGCTTTAATAAAATAGTTTCATTATTACTTACCACTTTGAACCTTCCCGTTCCTACTGGATGATTATTCTTTTGAGTATTTACAAAATCTTCATTTTCATAATAGTCTTTTGATAAAATAGGAAACGTTAAATGGTATTCAAAAAATGGTACTTCTTCTCCTAAATTGATTTTAATTGTATTATCATCAATTACTTCTACCCCAATTACTTTTTCTACATTATAAGCATAAATCGAATGAACTGCACTATCTTTTAAACGGTCAATGGTAAATTGCACATCTTTTGCTGTTAATACGTTTCCATCTTGCCATTTAATATCTTCTTTTAATTTAATAACATACGAAGTTGGAGTTTGTTTACTCCACTCTTTAGCAAGACATAACTGGATTTTATTGTCTTTTGTTATATTTAGTAATGGTTCATATATTAATCTTGCTACATCTTGTATATTTTGATTTTTACTTAAAATTGGATTGATTGTGTCAAATGCTACAACTGGTATACGAATATTCGTAATCATATTCGTCTGCTCTGTTGTTTCTTCTTGTACTACTTTATTCATTTGTGGTTCTGCTTTTCCAGAAATTAAATATCCTGCACATCCAACAAGCCCAATTACAATCACAATAAATATATATTTAAACAGATTGTTTTTCACTTTATCACTCCTTCATTTTCTAATACATCATACCTTAAAAGTTTTTAAAATGCAACTGCAACCAGCGAATCTCAGAGTTGCTAAGTGGTAGTAACTACAAAGCAATTCTGAAAAACTCCTACCATATAAACAAAAAGGAGAAAACACTTTCATTTCATGTTCTCCCCCATTTAAAATCTATCTCATCTTTCTAATCTCTCGATTCTACCACAATTCGAATTCCGGTTCTGTCTTCCCCCTCAACTTGAACCTCTGCAAATGCTGGTACACAAACAAGGTCTACTCCTGTTGGTGCTACAAATCCTCTTGCAATCGCTACTGCCTTAATTGCTTGGTTTAATGCTCCTGCTCCAATTGCTTGCATTTCTGCTCTTTCATTTTCCTTTACCAAACCAGCAATTGCTCCTGCTACTGAATTTGGATTTGATTTTGATGAAATTTTTAAAACTTCCATTTTTTCTGCCTCCTAAAATTTAATTTTTGTTTCATTTTTTTAACAAGTATATTTATATTATATTTTAGGATTGTTGTCTAGTGTTTTTTGGAAAAAAAAGGAAATTTCGGTTGCGTTTTTTCTCCATTTTTCTACACTTTTACTCTTTTTACTTCTATAGTTCGACTAGTTTCGTCATCAATTTCGAAAATGCAACCACAAAGTCCACATTTCCCCTCTGCTAATTTGTATCGTTCTGGAAGACTTGTTTGAAATCGTTTTAATGATGCTCCTACTTCCATTCCAATAACTGATGTTACAGGGCCTGTCATACCAATATCTGTAATATATCCAGTCCCTTTTTCTAGTATAACTTCATCTGCTGTTTGCACATGTGTATGTGTTCCAAACATAGCATTTACTTTTCCATCTAAATGATAACCCATTGCTATTTTTTCTGCACTTGCTTCTGCGTGAAAATCTACCATAATAATATCTACTTTCCCTTGCAGTTGATTTATGATTTCATCTACCTTAATAAATGGATTTTCCGATAATACATTCATTTCTGTCCTTCCAATTAAATTAATAATTGCAATCTTTTTATCCTTACATGTTACAACAACATGTCCTTTTCCTGGTAGGCCTTTGGAATAGTTGGCTGGTCTAATTAAACGTTCTTCTTCATCAATAAAGGAAAAGATATCCTTTTTAGCCCAAGTATGATTTCCCATAGTCACTACATCGACACCCATTTTTAGAATTTCTTTATATAGTTTATGAGTAATTCCCATTCCTCCTGCTACATTTTCTCCATTTGCAATCACAAAATCAATTTGTTCTTTCTTGATTAAGTCTGGCAACACTTCACTTGCTTTTTTTAATCCATTTTCTCCTACAATATCTCCAAGTGCTAAAACTCTCAAAATACATTCTCCTTTCTCGTTTTCCATACTACTTATTATACACTAATAAATTAAAAATGGAAATACTCTTTTATAAATCTACGTAACTCTTTTCATTTTTCTTGATTTATGTCAATTATAGTGGTATAATAGATACATGAAACTTGCAAACCAGCACATCTAATGTAGAAGGAGGTATCCCTATGACATTAGCAAACAATGAAACTTTTATTTTTGTAAACAGAAATGTGTTACAGACTCCGGAAGGTCTGGAAAAGCTGCGGAGCTTTTTAGAAGCAGGAAACATTTTGAAAAACACCATCGTACATGGATATGAAGATCATGGCATTGTAAGTGTTCCACCTACACAGGCCCCGCAAAAGATTACACTTGCAGATGATATCGAGGCAAAAAATCTTGCATTCCACTATTTTGTACAGCAGCAGATTATGGATGGATATATCTATGTTTCTGTCGAAAGCTTGTTGCAGATTGTAGATGGCCTCATGGAAGAGTTTCAGAATCGGGATCAGATAATCAATTCTGTGTGTCTTGCTATTCCTGAGTGACATAGTGAATTTTTTAACTGTTCTTACAAAAAAACGCAGAGTAAAGTCAAACTTACCCTGCGTTTTTTTATTTGGCATATTCAATTGCTCTTGATTCACGAATCACATTTACTTTAATTTGTCCTGGATAATCCATTTCATCTTCTATTTTCTTTGCAACATCTCTTGCAAGTAATGTCATATCTGCATCAGATATTTTTTCTGCTTTTACCATAATACGAATTTCTCTACCTGCTTGGATAGCAAAAGATTTGTCTACTCCTTCAAAAGAATCTGCAATTTGTTCTAATTGCTCTAAACGTTTAATATATGCTTCTAATGTTTCTCTTCTTGCTCCTGGACGTGATGCACTAATTGCATCTGCTGCTTGTACTAATACTGCTTCTAACGTCTGTGGTTCCACATCTCCATGGTGTGCTTCTACTGCATTAATTACTAATGGATTTTCTTTGTATTTTTTCAAAATATCTACACCAATTTCTACGTGTGTTCCTTCCATGTCGTGGTCTAATGCTTTTCCAATATCGTGTAATAAACCAGCACGTCTTGCACGTTTTGTATCTAATCCTAATTCATCTGCCATAATTCTAGCTAAGTTAGATACTTCAATGGAATGATTTAATACATTTTGTCCATAACTAGTTCTGTACTTTAATTTTCCAAGTAACATAACTAGTTCTGGGCTTAATCCCATAACACCTGTTTCTAATGTTGCTCTTTCTCCTTCGGATTTAATAATAGCTTGTACTTCTTCTTTTGCCTTTTCTACCATTTCTTCAATCTTTGCTGGATGAATTCTTCCATCTTCAATTAACTTTTCTAAGGCAATTTTGGCAACTTCTCTTCTTAATGGGTCAAATCCAGATAGAATAACAGCTTCTGGGGTATCATCAATAATTAAATCAATTCCTGTTAGATTTTCAATGGTTTTAATATTTCTACCCTCTCTACCAATAATTCTACCTTTCATGTCATCGTTTGGAAGGTTTACGATAGAAACTGTCGTTTCTGATGTATGGTCTGCTGCACATTTTTGAACAGCATATGTTAAAAGTTCTTTTGCTTTTTTAGTAGATTCTTCTTTTGCCTTTACTTCTTCTTCTCGAATGATTGCTGCTTTTTCCATTTTAATTTGTTTTTCTACTTCAGCAAGTAAAACCTTTTTTGCTTCTTCTACTGATAATCCTGCAATTTTTTGAAGTTTTTCCATTTGTTCTTGCACAGTTTCTTCTAGTTCTTTTTCTTTTTCATCTAGTTGTTGATACTTTTTATCGGTTTCTCTTTCTTTTCTTTCTAATGCCTCTTCTTTTCTATCTAGATTTTCTTCCTTTTGTATCATTCTTGATTCTTGTTTTTGAATTTCGCCTCTTCTTTCTCTAATCTCTTGCTCTAAGTCTTGTCTTTCTTGCATAATTTGTTCTTTTGCTTTAAATATTTCTTCCTTTTTCTTATTTTCAGCTTCTTTATTCGCAAGTTCTAATATCTTTTTTGCTTCATTTTCTGCACCTTTGATTTTAGATTCAGCTATTTTTTTACGAATACCTACACCTAGTGGTATAAATACAACAGCTGAGATTAGAACAGTGGCGATAATGATTACGATTTCCATAATCTTACACCTCTTTCTATTTCATTTTCAATGTTCTAATATATATAATTTTCTTTTTTTATAATATATTAAACCTACCTTTTTATTTTATATGTATTTGCTTAAACTGTCAAGTTATTTGAACAAAAAAACAGAACTTAGATACAAAACCTAAATTCTGTGTTTTATTTATTTATTTTTCTTTTTCCCGAAATGAATTTCTTGGAATAAGAAATCATGAAAATCTTGCCAAGTCAATTCTATATGTAAAAAATCATTTAAATCATCTTCAAATTTTTGTTGTGCTGGTGTTAATTCCACTTTTATTTCTTGGAATAAAAATGCTTTTACTTTTGGCCAGATTCCTTCTTTTGCTGGTACTAATGCATTTGATACGACATCTGTTTCTACTCCACCCATTATCTTCTCACTCACGTTTATTTCCTCCTTTGTAATGGTAATAACTTTGATTAAGTTATTTATACTATACTATCTTATTTTTATCAATAGGTTGCATTGTTTTTTATTATTAAATCTTTGTTACGAAATCATTACAGTTTTATTACCAGAACTCGCAGCCGCATTCTATGTTAGCTCCTTTAAGTAAAAAGTCCTTTTCTCTTCTATAATTCACCCATTAAATTGTCTCTTATCACTTCTGTTATGGTTACTTTTTGCATGGTATTTTCTAGTTCATTATCCTCGGCTTTTACATATACCATCATGTAATTTGAAGTATGTCCTTTTATATATTGTCCTTCTGGTTCCTCAAATAGAACTTCTACTTCTTTCCCAATATATGTTTTATTTTGTCCTTCTTGGTTTTTATTAGAAAGTTCAATTAACTTTTTACTTCTTCCTTCTTTTATTTCTCCAACAATTTGGTTTGGCATAATTGCTGCTTTTGTTCCTTTTCTTGGAGAATATTTAAATACATGCATTTTGTAGAATTTAATTCTTTTTAAAAATTCATAAGTTTCCTTAAACTCTTCCTCGGTTTCTCCTGGAAATCCTACAATGACATCGGTTGTTAACGATGCATTTGGATAATGTTTTCGAATCAGTTTAATTCCATCTTCAAATTCTTCTATTGTATATCGTCTATTCATTCTTTCTAATGTTGCATTACATCCACTTTGTAAAGATAAATGAAAATGATCACATACTTTTTCTAATTTAGCAATTCCTTCTATGAATTCTTTTGTCATTAATGTTGGTTCTAATGAACCAAGTCGAATTCTTTGAATTCCTGGAATTTCATTTATTTGTTTTAGTAATTCTAGCAAAGAAAGTTTCGGATTACATTCTCTTCCATAAGATGCTAAATGAATTCCAGTAATAACAACTTCTTTTATTCCTTTTTGGGCAATTTGGGTTATTTCTGCAATTACTTCTTCTTTCTTTCTACTTCTTATTCTTCCTCTTGCATATGGTATAATGCAATAAGAACAGAATCTGTCACATCCATCTTGTACTTTAATAACTGCTCTTGTTTTATCGCTATATGTGGTTGTTCCAAATTCTGCGAAGCTTCTTTCATATAATATATCTGAAACTTTTTTTATTTTTTCTTTTTGCTTTTTTTCTACATATGTTACAATATCCTTTTTTTCTTGGTTTCCAAGTACAATATCAATATCTTCTATTGTCTCTAATTCCTCTTTTGCAACTTGTGCGTAACATCCAGTAACCACTAAAATACCACTCTTGTTTTGTTCTTTTACCCTTCTAATAATTTGTCTTGATTTTCTATCTGACATGTTGGTTACTGTACAAGTATTTACCACATACACATCAGCTTTTTTTTCGAAGTCCACGATTTCATAATCTTTCTCTAGAAATTTTTGTTTCATGGCATTTGTTTCGTATTGATTTACTTTACAACCTAATGTATAAAATGCTACCCTTTTTTTGTTCATTTATTTTCTCCTCATTTTTGGGCAAGCGATGCTCGCCCCTTGTATTTCTCTACTAGCACATTGTTTCATATCGACGGGTCGATGAGGGCATCGCCCCCCTACAAAACAACACATTGTTTTACCAATGTGTTGCCCTTTTTTATAATCTACTTTTTCCATCTAATGAATCTAAATTATCTAATGCTTTTCCTGTTCCTAGTGCAACACAAGATACTGCATCTTGTGCAATCATTACATTAATTCCTGTTTTTTCTTGCAATAATTTATCTAGTCCATCTACTAAGCATCCTCCACCTGTCATGTAGATTCCTTTATCACTAATGTCAGATGCTAATTCTGGCGGTGTTTTTTCCAGTACTGAATGAACAGCATCTACAATCATCATAGCAGGTTCTGTTAACGCTTCCATCATTTCGCTTGAATATACAGTAATGGTTTTTGGAAGTCCTGTTGTTAAGTCTCTTCCTCGAATATCCATTTCCATATCTTGAATTTTAGGATAAACACATCCAATATTTACTTTTAAATCTTCTGCTGTTCTTTCTCCTATAATCACATTATGTTTTTTCTTAATATATTTTACAATTGCTTCATCAAATTTATCCCCTGCTACTTTTAAGGATGTACTAACAACACTACCACCTAATGAAATAACAGCAACATCTGTTGTTCCTCCTCCAATGTCAACAATCATATTACCACAAGGTTTAGAAATATCAATTCCTGCTCCAATTGCTGCTGCAATCGGTTCTTCAATTAGATATACTTTTCTTGCTCCTGCTTGAGATGCAGCATCAATAACTGCTTTCCTTTCTACTTCTGTTACTTGTGATGGAATACAAATCATAATTCTTGGGGCAAAAATAAATTTACCACATACTTTACTAATAAAGTGTTTTAACATTTTTTCTGTTACTGTATAATTTGAAATAACACCATCTTTTAATGGTCTTGTTGCTACAATATTTCCTGGTGTTCTTCCAAGCATTCTTCTTGCTTCTTGTCCTACTGCTAACACTTCTTGTGTTCTATTATCAATCGCTACAACAGATGGTTCTCTTAGTACAATTCCTTTTCCTTTTACATAAGCAATTACTGTTGCAGTTCCTAAATCGATTCCAATATCCTGTCCAAAACCAAACATTGCTATCTTTCCTTTCTATAGCTTTTTATTTATTATTTCCCATTTGTTACAAAATCATTACAATTATATTACACCTTTTTAAAAATAGCAATACATTTTTATGAATTGATGAAATTTTAAGAATCTTATATTATTTAGAGGATAGACGAAAGCGTCTCCCCTCTCATTATTGTACTAAATCGATTGCATTATCGTTACTTAACCCTTGTAGATTGTAAAATGCATCTGGAATTTTTCCTACAATTATGTTTTCTGCAATTAATACTTGGTTAGATATGTTTTCTTCTGTTACTTGGTAAGGTGTTAGAATACTTATTTTACAATCAACTTGTAGATAAATTCTATGAATTGTTTGATTAATTCCCTCTGCTTTAAATTCACTTCTTAAGTCTGTTTCTACATTTCCTACCAGGAATATTTTAATTGGAATATTGGGTCCAATTCCTGAAAGTAATTTACTGCCTAAAAAACTTCCTAAATTAATATGTATTTTTTCCTGCTCTACTTCATTAATTCTTTTTTGAATTTTCTCTCCCACATCAGAAATAATATAATTGATTGGAGTAATATTGGATTGAATCATCGTAATATTATTGTCTTTATCTCTATGAATCGTTATTAAATCTTCGTATTTATAATTTGTAATAATTTTTGTAGATTCCTCATTACAAATAATGGTTGCTACCGATTTTGCTTTATCTTTAAAGAGAGTATCAAGAATTGGTCCTATCGAATTAAAAATAGTATGAAATGTGAAAATCATAACAACAACAATCGTAGAAAATTTAATTATTTTTCTACTTTTTTTAGGTTCCATATTTCCAAATTTTTGAAAGATAACTTTTGGAATACGAATTCGCCTTCTTCGATAAATACTATCCATTTTGACCTCCCTTTTCTCTTATAAAATGACCAAAAGGTATTCCCTTTTGGTCATTTCCTCATTTTACTTTATGCTGTTTGGTCTTGTCTTGTGTACACATATTTTGGAATAAATAATTGTTGACCCGGAAAAATTTTATTTTCGTCTTCAATTTTATTTACTCTTACAATATCCGAAACCGTGCTTCCAAATTGTTTTGCAATTTTCCATAGTGTATCACCTGGTTTTACAAAATAAATAATCATACTATAGATTTCTTTACTTCTTGTTTCATCTATATTTACTTCATCAATAATACTAATTTCAAGTGTATTGGAAATGTCTAATGCAAAACCAAGGTCCACTCTTGTTTCTATCATTCCATCTGTACCTACAATAAAGTCTTGACTTGTTACTTCAATTTGAGTACTAATATTAGTATTTGCTGTAATGTTTGCCACTTCTACATTGTATTCAAATGGAACTTTCATTTCTTTTACAGCCATTCCACATGTTTGATTTGTTGCATACATAAATTTTAAATTAAGTTCCCCTTCAAACATTACTTTTGAATTTGCTATTGTTCTTTCTAAAATAACTGGTCTTACCTCTACATCATAAATCTGATTTCCTGCAATTTCTGGTACATTTAATTTTTCTCTTATATTACATACACTTTTCATACAATTTTTATCAGACATTGTATTAATTCCTCTTTGATTAAACATTAATGATTTACTTGGACTATATAAATCTTGAATTAGTTTTATTTCTTTATTTCCATATACTCGCGCCGATAATTCAATTTGTGCTTCTATGTAAATAGAATGTTCTTCCGCCGAATTTGGTTTTACTAACATATTTTTTAGCTTATATTTCATATCGCAAATATCTTCTTCTGTTATATTCTCGATATCGACAAATCCCATAACTGGAATAGTACTTTCTACAAATTTAATTCGATTTTCTTCTGTTAAATACAATATTTTCACACATACATCTGCTTTTGCAAGTACTTTATTATAACTAATTTTAATATCCTTATTTTTAATTGCTAGGTCTGTTTTTAATATCTCTGCTAAATTATCAATATTATCAATCATAATCGTATCTTTTGCATATGTTTTAGATGTCCCCTCTCCTACTAAGGAATTTAATGTTAAATTTCTTTCTAATGATTGCACATCTTGTAAATCTTTCACTTGCTTTAAAATTTCTACAGTTTCATTGGAATATAAAGTTCCTTCAAATCCAAGTTCTGCTTTTACACTAATCTTTCTTCCATTTAGAATTCTACATTCTAAGCTTCCGAACCCAAACGCTTTCTTCTAAACTCATTCCACTATTACAATTTTCAAAATCAATAATTTGTGTAAAATCAATAGAAGTATTTAAACTTCTCGTCTCTTCATTTTCATTATCTGCAAGATAAATCACATATACTTGTACTTCCCCATCAATTCTTATTTTACCTTCTAATACTTCTTTTTTGTATATACATACATTCCCTGTAGTACTAATTGTATTTAGAATATCTGGCTTTACATCTGGTACAATCATATCTCCTTCTACCATGAGTTTTTCCGTCTTTTGTCCTACTATTTTATTAATACATAGACTTTCCTTAGCCATATCTACTTGCATGTTTTCCCCCTCTTTCTTATATTAATTTATAGTTATATATATGAAAGGGACAAAAAAAAATTCCTATTTCTAGGAATTTTATTATATGTTATAAGTTTTTCTTGTTTTTTATTTCCACTTGTGGTGGAATAATTGGATTGAAATTTTCTCCATCAAATAGTTTTACTTCTACTGTCCTTGTTAATACGTCGGTATAACTATATGTAACGTTTCTATCATTTTCATCATATTTTACAATGAATAAATTTGGATAGGCTTTTTCTATAGTAGCTTCTTTCTCAAAATATTTACTTCTTCCTAATGTACCTTTTACAATTATCTTTTGTCCTATGTTTTCTGCAATGTCTGTTTTTAAACTGGTAAAATCGTCTTTGTAAATCATCTGATCACCTACTTCATTAATATGGGTTGATTATATCATCTATGTTGTAAAATGTCAAAAAAGAAAAGCCCTTGTCGCAAGTCATTTTTTCAGTTCTACCAATGCTTTTATGCTTTTGTTACGTTTTCGTGTCATTAATATTACAAAACCGTTACATTTTCAATGTGCAAACGAGCACTGCTTGCGTCTGTACGTTCTAACTTAAAATTCCTATCATGCAAAAACAGGCTTTAAGAGCCTGTTTAATCATTGCTTATTTTAATTCTTGTATAACGTTTTCCCCTTGCTCCTATTCCACTAATTCCTTTTGTTCCATCACGAAGTTCATCTGCAATGTCATTTATTGTAATATATTTATAATCTTCTGTTGTTGCAACTTTTTCTGCTACAATTAATGGATCCATAAAATCAATTAATACTCTAGCAGGTGACGACGCAAAATTAGCACCTGCTGCAACCAATGCTTCATAATAGCTTTGGCAAGCACCCGCAAATATTACTAAATCTTTTCCAGTTTGCTGTACCCATTTCTTTGCCTCTTTTACCGTATTAATAAAGTATTTTGAATTTCTATAATTATAGATATCGTTAAAAGCAGTTCCATTTTTTATCATTCCATCATGCCCTGTAATTACTAATACATCTGGCTTGTATCGGTTTAGCAAATCAAATACAATATATTCTTGTCTATTTTCTGGAATGTTTCGTACAACTGCATTTAGTCCTAGTTTCTTATAACATTTTACAGATTTATCACTATATCGTTTATCTCCATCTAAATGAAGGATTTTTCCATTTTCTTCTCCTCTATTTTCACCTTTTAGAAAACCTCTTCCAAATATTTTGGAACGTTGTTTTGGAAGAATATCATATTGTTTCATTTTATCTGCCAATTTTTCTTCTAAACTTCTCATATTGGTTTGTATTTGTTTTTCTTCCATAATAACTAAATCATCTAATAATGCATCTGCTTCAATTCGAATAATAAGCCCTTTTAAAATAGCAACTGGTTGTTCATTTTTTCTTTGAATAATTTTTTCTACTGTAAATAAAATATCTTTTCCATACGATTTTCTACCTACAATATCTCCTTTTTTTATTTTTCTCATATTTCTCACCTCACATGCCTATTCGTCCCACTATATTCTATGTCGAATTGTGTAGTTTGGTGAAAAAATAGCGATACCTTCTGTATCGCTATTTACTACTTTTATAATTCTAATTCCTTATCTTTCTTCATTTCAATTCTTTTTGGTGTTGATTCTATTAAATCTTTGGTAAATTTTTGAACACGCTCCCTATCTGCCTTTTTTACCATCCACCACAATAATTCGTCTTCCTCATTTTCTTTTTGGTGTTTTGCTCTATTTTCTGCAATTACTTCTTTTGCTTCATCTGTTATCTCATTTTCTATAAATTGTTGATTTTTATCCATTAATATTCCCATATATTCTTCTTCAGTATGTGCTTCTCCACTTCCTATATGTCTATCTTTTCCTCTAGCTTTTTTTAGTTGTTCATCTATTTGTCGTATCTTACACAATCTAATTTCTGTTTGTGTAACTGGCTCTATTCCATATTCTTCTCCTTTTAATACTCTTTCTTTTACAAGTCTAATATATTGAGACATACATTTCGTATTTGTATAAGTATTTAGATAGCTTATTGCAAGTTCTACATTTGTTATATCTTGCATATTAGTTCTATCAAATGCTAATAGCCTTTTATTTTCTTTTTCTTTATTAATTGGATTATTATAAGCTAAAACTTTAGTTGGTATTTTTTCTGGGTGAATGTAATAATATTGTAACAACTTTTCATAAATTACTTGCTCTCTTTCTTTATTTTCTCCTGTTAATAAGCTTCTTTTTCCATCCACATCTAGCATATAAATAATATTTTCATATTTTCTTCTTAGCTTTTTGCATTGCTTCAAAGAATCATTATCATCAGGTATTTCTCCTTTTTCTATCGCTTCGTTTGCCATATCATTAACTATCTTACTTATTCTCTCTTCCACTGGTATTTTGCTATATTCTAGTAAATCTTGCTCTTCATCTGTAAACTTCATATATCTTATTACTTCATCTGAATCTTCATTTCTATATTCTACTTTATCAGCTTGTCTTGCTATTTGAGATACTAAATCTTTTGGTAATTTTCGTACCCTACTAATACTATGTGATAATATTCCATCAATAATTTTCTTTGTATTTATTTTATCAAATTCATCATGATTTGCTTCGATTATATTATAAAACTCCATTGCACTTTGCTCATTATGTTCGAAACTTAATCTTCCACAAAATCCTTTTATATGTCCTTGTTCTTTTTCATATGTTTCTCCAAATACTTTTCTTCTTCTTTCTAATATTCTAGTAATTGTTTCTTTATCATCAATTGATTTCATAAATCTATTTACAACACCTTCTGCAGTATGTCCAAAAGGAGTATGTCCTAAGTCATGAGCCAAGCCAATAATTTCCGCTTCCAATTCTGCTTTTCTTTTATTTAATTTAAATATTTCTGTTTCTGATATTTTTGGGATTGAACATAAGTCATATATTTTACTAATTGTTTTTTTGCAAATGTCTGCTACCTTTATGGTATGTTCTAATCTAGATCTCACTTTTTTATCTTGTTTTTCTTCAAGCATTTGTGTTTTTCCATCTAGCAAACGATATGTAGATGAATTTATAATCATCTCTTTTAGTTTTTCCAATTGTCCGTATTTGTGTTTGTAGATTTTCGATATCTTCTTCTAATTCAATAAATAACTTTCCTTTATATATTAACATATCTTCCCCCTCCATATTTACATAATTAACATTATTATACCACTTTTTGTAAATTTCTGCAACTTTCCAACTATTTTTTAATTATTTCTTCTTTTTTGCTTGTATCTTCTTACTTTGTATGTTATAGTGGTATTTGACCTTTTAAAAGGTCATAAATTTAATTAATTTTAGACGATTTCCTTCTTTTTAGAATGGTTCAATGTGTCAAGAAAGATTAATTTAATTTTCTAAAAAGGAGGGTTTTATAACATGGAAGAATTACAAGACAAAACATTAGTATGTAAAGATTGTGGTGCTGAATTCGTATTCACTGCTGGTGAACAACAATTCTATGCAGAAAAAGGATTCACAAACGAACCACAAAGATGTCCAGATTGCAGAAAAGCAAGAAAACAACAAAGAAATAACTTTAATAACAATTACTAAAAAAATACCACTTCAATAATGAAGTGGTATTTTTTATTATCCTACATTTTGTTCTTTTTCATGTGTATATTTTAACTTAGTTGCCATTCCTCCTCGAATATGTCTTTCTGCCTTATTTTCATCTAATATCTTTCTAACTTCTAATGCTAAAATAGGGTTTATCTTTTGTAATCTTTCACTAACATCTTTGTGTACTGTTGTTACTTTCCAGAACGGTATCTTTAATGTCATTAAAATTGGTAATAACAGTTGGTGTAGAGCCTATTTCATTTAATAGCTTTAGTCTTACTTCTACATTTGAATCACTATCTACTTCAATGACATCTATAATTGTTTTTAACATAGCATTTGTAATTGTTTTGTTATTTAATATATCATCTACTGTGATAATTGTTTTAGATAGTTCTTTTTCTAATACATCTTTTTCTTTTATTTCTGATGTTACTAATTTTAATTCTCTTTCTAATCTTGCAATATCTTCATTTAGTGGATTTGTATATTTTTTTAGTTCTTGAATGTTGATTACTTCATTTTGGAACATTTCCATATATTTTTGCTTTTTAACGGTGGCTCTTTCAATTTCCTGTAGTAAACTTTCTTCGCTTCTTTCACCCGCTTCTCTTAATTTGGTAATCTTTTCAAATTCTTTCTCAACTGCTTTCATAAAGTTCTTTTTATTTGAAATAATGCTTTTTAGATATTCTTTTATGGCATTTAAAAGTTCTTCTTCATCAATAACAGTAGTGTTAGGGCAATGATTTACACCCATTGAATTTCTTCCACTACATACCCATCTTGTATATTCTGGTCCATCATTTGTATATTTTCTTCTTATTCTTCTAAATGAGTATCCACAATGTTTGCAATAAATAAGGGTACTAAATACATATTCTGTTTTTTCTCTTTTATTGTTTAGTTTAAATTCATTTGACCTTTGGGATAATATATCTTGTGCTCTATTAAATAATTCATCTGATATGATTCTCATTTCTGGTCTTTCTACTGTTATCCACTCTTCTTCTGGTAAATCTTTTCTAGTTCCTGTTATAAAGTCTGTTACTTCTGATTTTTTATTGGTTACTCTTCCTGTATAAATTGGATTCTTAAGCATTCTTACAATAGAAGTTTGTACCCATTTTGATTTTGTTTTCTTTGTTCTTATTCCTCTATCATTTAAGTCCCATGCTATTTTCGTTGTTCCAATTCCTTTATATACATAGCTTTCAAATATTTCTTTTACAATTTTTGCCTCTTCTTCGTTTATTTTTAAAGTGTATCTTTCGTCTGGAATTTTGTCATAACCAAATACAATATTAGGAACTCGTCCTTTTTTTGCAGTGATGTCTTTTCCGAATTTAACCCTTTTAGACATATTCGCACTTTCTTGTTGTGCCATTGCTCCTAAAATAGTTAATATAAATTCAGAGCCACCTTCCATTATTTCGCCATTGTTTAAAAAGTCTACTTCAATTCCGTAAGATTTTAATTCTCTTATACTTTGAAGTAAATCAACTGTATTTCTTGCAAAACGGCTTACATCTTTTACAACTACTTTATCGAATTTTTTTGCTTTGGCATCTTGCATCATTTGCTGAAATTGCTTTCTGTGTTTTATTTGCTTTCCTGATATTCCTTCATCTGCATATAGCTTGTACAATTCATAGTTATTCTTTTTGGTAAATTCATTAAAGAACTCTATTTGTTTTTCAAATGATTCAACTTGTGATTCTTTTTCAGTTGATACTCTTGCATATGCTGCAATTTTCATATAACATTTCTCCTTTTTTCTGTTTCTTTTATTTCGTTCTGTTACATTTTAGCATATCAGTTTCATTTTTTCAATATAAAAGCACAAAAAAACCACTATAAAAGTAGTTTTTATTTTAACATTAAAATTTTTCTTATTTTTGATATAATTCCATAACTGTATTTTATAACTATATTATCTTCGTTACCATTAAATCCATTAGAATATAATTCTTCTTCTCCCTTATATCCATAATCTATCTTCCATTCTAATAAATAAGTAGGTGATGCACAACCTCTCGTTATATTAAATAAAACTCCATGATAAGGTTCTAAATTTTTAAATTTCTTTATCAGTTTATCTTTCTTCAACTTACCTTTTTCACTAATCTTTATAGAATATAATTTTAAAACTTTTACATTACAACTTAAAGGAATAAATAATGTGTTTTCATATAAGTTTTCTTCCTCACAATATTCTTCATAATACTTACATTCATTTAATTCATCTTCGGTTGGATTCGCTATTATCTTCACATTGCTTAAATATTCACAATCTTTAACAAATAGGTTTATTAATATAATAACAATTGAAGCTAAACCTGTAATCCTTAAAATCCAATCAATTACTTCTAAAACAACTTCCATATTAGTTCTCCAATAATATATTCTTCATTTCAATTATATCATAGAATGGTATATTAAATCCTTTTTTAGCTAGTTTTATAACATTCATAGATGTTTCAATAATTTCTCCTTTTAAAGATTCAGTAATTTCAACATCTTGCTTTTTATTTTGATATTTACTTTCTATATATTCTTCAGTTGTCGGAAAAATATTTTGTATTAAAAATGTTTTTTCTTTTCCTAATACTTTTCCGAAAACAAAGTTATAAACTTTCTTTCTAGTCTTTTTCTTATTCTCATATATATATTTATATTTTTCTACTTTACTTGATATTGGTACAAACCATATTATTTGTTCATTTTCTGGATCATTAAAACAAAAATAACAAGGTCTTTTATTACCATTTTCTTTGTTTTCCATTAATTTATAACCTTTAAATATATCAAAAAATTCATCTTTTATAAAATAAAATTTTCCATTTTCTACTTTCATTTTTACCTCATTTCTAACAAAAAAGTTACACATATTTTATTTCTATGGAGCTTTTCTCACTTTGTTCGAAAATTCCTAGAACTAAAAAATCTACCTCCGAAAAGGTAGATTTTTATTAACATTTGTCCACCTACGCATTTATTGGTCGGAGGTAGGGCTCCGAGTAACATTTGCACACCTATGCACTTGTACCCCGCAAATAGGGTTGCGGCTAACATTTGATTTGGACAAGATACTATTAATGTATCTCTATTATTATATTCATTATAACCTTTTTTATTAACAAAAGTCAATACTTTTTCAAAATTTTCATACGTCTTATCATAAGTCTTTTCATACGTCTTTTTAACTATAATTCTAATTCATCCTCTATTCCCTCATGAGAATTTTGATAAGTATTTGAATTGTTGTAATTGAATTTTATCTTTTCATCATTCTCAGCTAAATTATATGCAAGAACTCCTGCCATAGCTTGTACTATCTGTTCTTCTGTATTAGGATTAATAAATGTAATATTCAAACTCTTTTTCAAAATCCTCACCAACTTTCTTTTCAATACTATTATTAAAAGTTTAAAAATATTACTTTTAATTTTAGCTCCACTTCATTTTGCATAACTTATCTCTACGTTGCTTCGCTTCCTAGAGCTAAGAAAAAAGTTACAAGTGGTAAGTTATATACCCATATGAGATTTGTCCTCATTCCACCTTTAGTGAATCGACCCTTTACATCACGTTAGCCAGACGAAAGTTTCATTATCTGTGCTTGTAACTTGCTATTCAATTTTCAATGTACTATGTTATATATAGAAAATAAGTATTTTAAAATGCTATTTTCTATCTTGCTAAAATCATTATAAGATGCTAAAATAGTGTTGTAAATAGATTTTTACAAGTCTATAGATAAAGTAAAAATTGAAATAACTATATTCTATTTTTAGAAATGGAGGAAACCTTGATATGATTACTAATTTCACACTTAACAATAATAAAATTATAATAAGAAATACTCGGAGAATATTTTGGTGCTATTGGTGATTTTGAATATAATATTGGAGATAAATTATATGAATTTGCTATAATGAGCTATGAAGATTTTGATAAATTGAAAGCAATATACACACAGCTTATAGAGCTTGTATGTTATGCTAAAGAAACTGATTCTGAAGATGAAAAGATAGATTGTTTCTTAAAAATGTTTCAAATTGTTAGAGCATGTTTAGAATTTTCTCCATATACACATTTTTATACACAAGTATTGATTGATATAATTGTAAAAACATATAATACTAAAGTATTTAGAAGTGATTTATTATTCAAATCTCAAATTGGTGTTTTTATAGAAAATCCAAAGTATTACCACAATGATATATTTAGTGAATTAGAAGAAGATGATGATGAATATACTACACAGATTCTGCTTATGAAATGGGTTCAAGAAATAGATAAAATATCAGCCAAAAAGCATAATGAATATATGAAATTTTTTGAAACTATACGAGATTTATTAATAGAAAACTTTATAGAGAAAAAAACAGATTTAAAAGAAAGGTTAGAACTGATTAGTAAATACTCTAATAACTCTCTTGTTAGAAATTTAAGTGTGCCTGAAAAATTATTCTTATATGAAACTAAAAGAGTATTTGATATACACTATGTTAATACTAAACCTGCACATGCTCTTTTTCTTGATACTAAATTTAAAACTAAATACATATGTGATACAGAATTATCTTTTGAAGAAAGAAGATTAGATGTAGAAAAAATTGTAAAAATAATAAAAGAAAAGCATATTGTAGCAGAAGAAGTTTATGAATTACAAAATACAGAAGAACAAATTAGATTTGAGTTATTTAAAGTGATTCAAAACAACTTTACTATAAACAAATGTGAAAACTGTGGTAAATTATTTATACCCTCTACTACTAGTAATAATCCAAATCAAAAAGGAAGAAACGACCAAAAATATTGTAATAATTTATATTTAAATACTGGTAAAACTTGTAGAGAAATTGGGGCTTTAAATAAGCAAAAAGAAAAGGTAAAAAATAGTTTAATTCTAAAGGAATATAACAGAGAATATAAAAGAATGCACGGATTACATTATAATCACACTAAAGAATTTAAAGAAAAGCAGTTTAAGGAATGGTCAAAGAAGGCTAGAGAATTAAGAGATAGTTATAATGATGAGCAAATAGAAGATTTTAAAATAGAATTGAATAAATTAAGTTATATGTATTGGAAGTAATAAATCTATCTAAAAAAACATGTTTTTTCAAAGAAAATGCTAGTATTTTACATAAAATTATGTTATAATGTTTAAAGTTTCTAGTATTTTACTAGATTTAATTTTATAATCTCCTTTCGGAGTTAACATATATAACTAGTAAACAATAAAATAAGTATTAAAGGAGGTATTTATATGATACTTGAAGAGCGGTCTTTACCATTAAGTGATGTAGGAGATGTTTTTAAAATTATAGCAGAAGAATTAAGTGCAAATGTAAATACACAAATTATAATTAATGACGACATTCTAAAAGAGATAAAACATAACAATTGTGATTATCATGTGTATTTTCATAACTATCTGGATGATTTTGAAGTAAGTGAATGGTATACATTACATGAAGAACATGCTTTTTCACCAATGATTTCAAAATTAGGGATAAAGCTGTTTGGACATAATTATTCACAATTAACAAGATTCAGTTTTCGTGGTTATAATTTCTCTAAAAGCACTTGCGAATCTTATACAGAATTTACTTATTTCGGCGGACATGACATACAGCGAATTTTGGTTATTGAAATATCATAGTATAACATAGTATAAGTATCATATATAACAATCCACAGGTAAAAACTGTGGATTGTTATTATTAAATCTCTAAATCCCATTCTTTCTCTTTTTCTTCTCTTTTTAATTGTTTTTCTGCGTCTAAAAAAGTATTTGTCTCTTTTTCAAAACTTCTAACTAATTCTTTTGATTCTCCAATTCCAAATTTTTGACAAATCCAATTTATAAATTTTTCTACTGTGTCATAGAGCTTATTTACTACTTTATTCAAATGATTATTCTCTTTTTCTAAAACTTTAATTTTGCTTTTATATTTCAATTCGATATCAATTTCCTTTTGCTTGTATTCAGCTTTAATTTGTTCTACTTCATTGTGTAAATTTTCATTATCACTCATTATTCTATCTCGTTCTTTTTGATATTTTTCTGCCTTTTCAAACATTTTTGATTTCTTTAATAATTCTTGTTGCAATATCAATTTATCTTGATACAACTCATTTATTAAGTTATCTTTAGGTTTGATTATTTCTTCTAAAATCTTTTCATCTCTCTTTTTTGATAATCTGTTAATATTAATATCAGTAATGTCTGGAACATCTGGCAACTCTAATTTCATATTTTTTAATACTTCCTTTGTTTCTTTAAAATTTGTTATCTTTTTGTATTCTTCAACAGAATAATGTTGTCTATTAGTTTCTTCTTTTGGCAAGCCTCTTTGCAAGTCAAATCCATTTTCTACCATATACTTGTGAAAAGCATCTTGTAATTGTCTATAACTATCTTTTGCTTTCCAAAACTCACTACAAGCTAATTTTTCAATGTCATTTCCTTTTTTATCAGTTGTATGAACTACTGGCAAAAAAATTAAGTGCATATGAGGTGTTTGTTCATCTCTATGCACTTTGGCAGATATTATATATTGTTCTCCTAAATTTTTATATTCAGTTACAAATTGATATGCAGTTTCAAAAAATCTTTTTGTTTCTTCTTCTCCTATTCTTTCAAAAAAATCATGATCTGATGTTATTATATATTCACAAGCTATATTACTTACCGTTTTTATTTGTCCTTTCAAATTATATTTTTTTCTTATTCTATCAAATTCTTTTTCGTAACTATATTGTGGTGATTTTATTGAATAATTCAAATATGATTTTTCTTTATCTATATTATCATTTGAATAATTTTTATTTTTTCTTTCATTGTGTCTAAATATCCCTTTCAAATTTTCTCTTTTGTATTTTGTATTTCTTATTATCGCATAGCTCATTTTTTACCTCCTTGCTCGTGCTAATAAACACAACTAAATTTTATAATTTTCTCCTCTTTTGAATTGTGTTGTAACACAACTACAATACTTTTTTAACGCTAATCGCTAAAAGTATTTGTTGTGGCAGGGAAATTATATTTCCCCACACCCCTTTGCAAAAAAATATCTACATATTTTTTTCGTTTTAGTTAAAGCTACTGCATAAGACATCTGTAACAAGCATAGCTTGAACAGCTGTCTTAAATTGCTATTTGCAACTTTAACTAAAAAATCAGCTACCCAAGTAGTTAATTTACTTTAGTTGTTGATTTTATTTATACAAATGCATCTGCATTTGCAATCTCTCCTTTCGTTTAGTTTTTATTCTCTCCACGTTCAATTTTGTGGCTTTTAAAATTGTTTTTAGTATAATTTTAGGTAAAAAAAATAAAGCCTTAAAATCTTATTTTAAAGCTTTACAGTAATTTTTATTTAGTTTATATACTAATTTTTATTTGCATATTTACTTTGATTACAAATTATATTATAATTTAAACAATGTAACTTGTTGTATATGTTTCTGAAATTTTATGGTTATGCATAAAATTTATGTCCACTGACAGGAGGAATCAATATGAGTTTAGAAAAGCAAAGAGTTATCGATACTTTTCCAGCAAGACATGTGAAAGAACCTAATGGTCAAAATCCTCCAGATAGCCTTAGTGAATATTCATTAAGAAAAGGATATGGTCTCGAGTTAAGAAAGCGTCGGCGTAAACGAAAACCAATTGTATTATAATTAATAAAAACTCCATATATATGCATAACCATATACTTGGAGTTTTTTTATTTAATTAAATATTTTATTTAATTACCAATCTAAATTTCACAACAGGATTTTTCTCTGCTAGGAAAACTCCTTTAATCTCAATACTTTCTGGAATAACTTGTCCATTTCTCTTACCGTTCTTTAGTGTTACATCTTTGTGTACTGTACTTTTACTAATTCCAAACTTTTTAGCAGCTCCTCTTACCGTATCTCCACTATCTATAATATACTGTGCCAAATTTACTGCACGTTCTTCTATGTATATTTTTCCCAAATGAAAGACCCCCTTATGAATACGTTGTTTTGTACATTGTATTCAATGGGGGGTTGTATTAGAACTTTTCTTTATTTGTATTCTTCTATTTTAGTTTTGCACTATAATTTCGTTTACTAAATTTCCTAAAATTTCTTCTCTATTATAACTAACATCTATAAATGGTAATCCATATTTCTCACATTCTTCCTGTAGGTATTTGCTAATCTCTATATAAGTTTCAATACGTTCTTTCAAACTTTCATCACTTTCTTCAATTGTCCAGTCATCTATAGTATCAAATTTTCTAATTTGTTGTATCTTTTCTTCAACTGATATATTTGGATAACCTAAAAAGTAAATTTCACAATTTTCTTTTGGAAAACATTCTACAAAATCCCCTGGTAAAATATGGTATAAATCAATTGCCATTTTATAATCTACTTTATTACATGTTCCTGATTTTTGTACTTCTTTTATCCAAGCAGATAAAAACTTACTAAATGGTTTACTTGTTTGTTTTAATCCCCAAAAATCAGTATGTGAAATTCCTGTTTCAGGAAAACTGTTTTGAAATGCAAATGTAATAGTGTCTGCTTCAATATGTTGATAATTTCCTCTTTTGGTTAATTCATTGCATACTGTACTTTTACCTGCCCTTGCCACTCCAGCAATAATAATTTGTTTTCTACTCATCTTATTTCTCCTCCAACATTGCATTTAGCCAATTAAATATCACATAATAGACTTCACCTTTGTTGGTTTCATTTAATAATTCATGTCTTGCATCTTTAAATAAACGAATCGTTACTTTATTTAGTCCTGCTTTTTCAAGCATATTCATTACTCTTATAACACCTTTTCCCATTCCACCGACTGGGTCTTTATCTCCTGAAATCAGCAGAATTGGAACATTTAACGTTTTGTTTATATTTTTTTGTTTTGATAGATAATAACTCCCCTTTAGTAGATTTAAATAGCCATTTGTCGTAAAATTAAACCCACATTTTGGGTCTTTTTGATATTTATTAACTACTTCTTCGTCTCTTGTTGTCCAATCAGCTTTCGTACGATTTGGTTTGAATTTTTTATTAAATGAACCTGTAATTAAGTATTCTAATAAACTACTACGATATCTATCTCCTCTAAAAAACATAATAAACTTTGTTAAAATTTGTCCTACTAATAAGCCACTTTTTTGTCCACTGGTTCCGGAAAGAATGACTCCTGCTAACTTATCTTGATACTCTGTAAGATATGTTCTAACAACTAGCGAACCCATGCTATGCCCAAAAATAAAATATGGTAAATTTGGATATTCCTTTGCTATTTTATTTTGTAAAATATGAACATCTTTTGCTAAGCTATTCCATCCATCTTTTTTAGCAAAATAACCAAAATCCTCATCTTTCATAGCGGTATCACCATGTCCTAAATGGTCGTGTCCTACAACAATATAGCTATTATTCGCAAGAACTTGTGCAAATTCATCATATCGTCCAATATATTCTTGCATACCATGCACCAATTGCACAATTCCTCTATATTCTTTTATATTATCATTCTTCCAAATTCTAGCATGAATTTTTTCTTTTGTAGAAGATGTAAAATAAAAACTTTCTTGCATACTTTTCCTCTTTTCTATACTTTCATTTCTATTTCTTCTGGTTTGTATTCTTCTGGTTTTAGCCCAACACGTGGCTTCATATATAACATTAGTATAATACTAATTGCTAGAAATACTCCTCCTACATAAAACATTGCATTTGCACTTGGCACAACACCAATTAGCCATGAGCCTGTCATTCCTATTATCATTCTAAATAAGTTTTTTACAATTGAATCTGTCGCATATATTTTTGAAACCATATTTGGTTTTACAAAATTTCCTAAATAACGATTAACTAATATATTGCTCATAGCATTATCACTTTTTGAGATAATTCCATCTACCAAAATTATTGCTATACATATTTGTAGAGGTAATCCTAGTAGAACAGCTATTCCTGATATGCTAACAGATATTGCACAACTCATTACAATAACCAACAATGTACGATTCCTAAATAAATTGTGAAACTCTACTTGTTTTTTTGAGGCAATTCCAGACACAATCCCAAAGATAGCTGTCATAATTCCAATAATTTGTGATGGAGTCCCTATATCTTTTAACAAATTTTCTCGATATTCACTTGCCAAACACATAAATCCCCAAGCAATACCACTATATAACATTAAGCTTTTTAATCTTGGTGATTTTAAAATTGCTTTTATGGAAGTACTAATATTATTTATTGATTGTTTAATAGAAATATTCTCTTTTGCTTCTTCCTCTTCTTTTAGTTCCTCAAATAACAGAGACAATAAACAAGTAAACCCTGAAATTATCATTGATAATATTAATGGCAAATATGGATTTACTGCATATATAAATCCAGATAAAGCAGCAGTTATTGCATTTAAATAATAATATTGTGCTTTTCCTTTTCCCTCTAACTTTGAATAAATTTTCCCTCTTTTTTCTGTTTCAGGAATAGATGCTCTTAGTAAACTTGGCTCTGCTACATCTTTTAGTGAAAATGTAAGTGCACTCATAAATTCTGCAATACATAGGTGAATTATATTACTACTAAACATTAGTATTCCAACATAAAATATATTAAATAAATTACTTAAGAATGCACTTCTTCTATAGCCTATTTTTTGGATAACTACCATTGCAGGTATTTGTAAGAATACCATAAATAATGCATACATTGATACAGAAAAAATAACATCTGCCGCAGTTAATCCTCTTACTTGTGTTAAGAACAGCAACTTTACCGCATATAAAAATATAATATCACTTGCAAATGCTCTATAAAAAGGGTATAGTTTCATATTTCTCTTACGTGCTTTAACTAACTTCTCGTTTTCTATCATTTGTTTCTCCTATTTTTTTCTTTATTATATACTATAATAAAAAAGATATCAATCTATTTTGATATCTTTCTATTCTTCTACATATCCTTTCGATTTTAATGCATCTTCTATTTTGCTCACTTTTCTAATTAATGAGTAAAAAAGTGGTCCCATTATATAGTTAATATGTGTTATTTGATTGATAAAACTCATACTAAATCCTTTTGCTTTTAGGCTATATCGTATGTTTTCAATTTCTTTTTTGATAATTGGTATAAATGTAATTGCAAGACTTACCATGATACCAATATTGTTTGTATTTACTCCAACCCATGTTAATGGATATAATAACATTTTTATTGCTTTTGCCATTTGCATAGCTGTAGTTGTTTTTCCAAAAATATAGGTCATCTGACATACCATAACAAGTCGAATTCCAATTAATATCGCATCCATTACTTCCATTACAAACAAGTCAATGATAACTGTAAAAATAATAAAGGGTAAGAGCTTCCAAATTGTTTTTATTGCTCCACTTATTAAAACTCGAAATAATACCATAAATAGTATTTGGGTTGCAAAAATTGCTAATAATACCTTCATATCTTTCACCCAAAATAAACAAATTGTATAAATAAAAAATGCAATAAATTTAATCACTGTTTTCACTTTTAAAAATCCTTTCTTTCTAATATACAACCTGGTTTGAAAAAGAATTAAATTTTTCAAACTCATTTTCCTTTATACTTTTCTACTAGCCTGTGGACTAATTCTTGCATTGTCCAATCTTCTAATTCAATTTCTATGTTTTTCTTTTTAAGGTCTTGTAGTAATGTAATAATTTCTGGTATTTTAATATCACTTTCTTCAATTTCCGAAATATGTTCTAATATATCCTTTTTTTCAAAGGTAGCTTTAATGCTTCCTTCTTCCATAACCCATATTTCATCTGATAATAAAATTTCATCTATTATATTAGTAATGTAAATAATAGAATATCCTTCTTGTTTTAGTTCTTTTACGATTTTGTAAATTTCTTCTTTTCCTTTTGGGTCAAGCATAGCCGTAGGTTCATCTAACACTATATACTTCGTTTCCATGGCAAGCACTGATGCAATTGTTAATCTTTGTTTTTGACCAAGTGATAGTGTATAAGCCTCTTGTTTTTCTTTTCCTTCTAGTCCTACTTTTTTAAGTGCATATACTATTTTTTCTTCTACATTTTCTATCTTTAAATTTTCTAGCGGAAAACGTATTTCATCTTCTACAGAGTTAAAAATAATTTGATTTTCTGGATTTTGAAATACAATTCCAACATCTTTACGAATTGGTAAGAAATTCTCTTTTTTCTTAGTGCTTTTTCCTTTAATTATTACTTCTCCGCTAGTCGGCTTTACGATACCTGAAATTAGTTTTGCAAGAGTTGATTTACCGTGAGCCATTTTTTCCAATCACACAAATAAATTTACCTTGCTCTATTTTGCAACTAACCTCTTTTATAATTGTTTTCTTTTTTTCATAACCATAACTTACATTTTTTAATTCAATCATCTCTTTATTACCTTTCTAAGACCCCCCAGTTACGTTCTTCACAACTCTTAAAGACTAAAAGGGCTGGGTAGGCACAGGACTTACCCCTACATATTTAAATTTTCTATTACTTCGCTATAAGTATAAAAACTTCCAATTATAAAAATTGTCTTATCTTTATAATCTGTTTTACACTTTAAAAGTGCATTTTCTAAGGAATCCATAAATAGATTTTCTTTTCGATATTGTAATGCTTCTTTATACAAATCTTCTTTTTTTACATAGCATTTTACTTCATCTTGTTGTTTGGTTCCATCTGTAAAAATAAAGATAGATTCTGTATCTTCCATCAATTCTTTCACAACTGTTTTATAATCTTTCGTTTTTAAAATCGATAAAATATATACTTTTTTATCTTTATGATAATATTGTTGAATCGTTTCTTTTAAATTCTTAATTGCAGCTTCATTATGTCCCCCATCAAATATGATAGTTGGATTTTTATTAATTTGCTCAAATCTTGCCTTGTGCACTACTGTTGTTAATCCTGTTTCTATTGCATTTTTCGAAACTTCATAACCATTTTTTTGTAGAATTCCTAATGCTTCTAATACAGCACAAGCATTTGGTATTTGTTTATTTCCTTTTAAGTTAATTCGAATTTGTTTATAATCTTTATAATCAAACACTTGATATTCACCTTCTAAATAGGCATTTGTCCAATCTTGTTTTCTAATTAAATGCAACATATTATTCTTTTCATTACAAGTTTTTTCGATAATCTCATTTACACTTGTTTGTTGTGCTACAAATATAGTTTGCGAATTTTCTTTTATAATACCTGCTTTTTGAATGGCAATTTCTTCTAACGTATTTCCTAAAATATCCATATGATCATAACCAATGGATGTAATAATGGATAACATTGGTTCTACAACATTGGTACAATCGACAAGTCCTCCAAGTCCTGTTTCAACAATAACAATATCACATTGCTTTTTTACAAAATATAATAATGCAACTGCAGTCTCTAATTCAAATAGGGTTACCGCTACTTCATGGGTTTGATTATAGTTAGTAACAATTGGTTGCATGATTTTAGTTAATTGTTCTAATTCTTCGTCTAATATTTCTTCGTGGTTTACACGTATTCTTTCATTATATCGAACAATATGTGGAGTCATAAATTGCCCCACTTTATATCCTTGCTTTTCTAAAACATTTGATAGCATTTCACAAACACTACCTTTTCCATTTGTTCCTGCTACATGAACAATTTTTAACTTCTTTTCTGGATGTCCTAATTGTTCCATAAAATATTTAATTGCATCTAATGTTGGTCCTTTGGTCCCTTTATAAAAGGTCGATAAATACTCTTTAGTTTTCATCATTTGCTCCTTCATATAAATAACGATTTACGATTGGTCTTGTTAGCTTTTCTAATACAAAAATTGTAACAATGCGAATTGGGAACATTATAACTTGTGCTAATACTCTAGAAGAAACTACTACTAAATATGCTTTCCCATATAACATATTTAACCATAATGAAACCACAAAGATTTCAACAATACCTAATACTAATAAGTTACTTATAATAAGTTTTATAATAAATTTCTTATCTGTTATTTCATTTTGTTGTTTTTTATATAAGAATATACCATAAATAAGCCCTGTTAACCCTGCACTTACTGTAAAACCTGGAAAATACGTTCCAAATGGAAATAATATTGCTCCTATAAAATCTCCTAACGCAGCAATTAATGTACTATACTTTGGTCCTAACCAAATTGCAGCCATCATAATTGGTACAAATGAAAAACTAATTACTAATAATGGTGTTTTAATTGATATGAATCTATTTAATACAATTAGTAATGCAAGTAAAATTCCTGATAAAATCACTTTCTTCAATTTTGACATAAAAAAATTCCTCCTTTAAATTGCTTTTTTTCCGCATATTTAAAGAAGAAAGATATATTTTTACATACTCATTCTTAAAAACAATAAATAGCGGAATGCGAAAACAAATGCGCAAAAGTAAACTTTCTTGCCCTAGTAACAACTTCCCGTCTACTAGGTCTTAACGATTTATTTCCTACTCTATTTTTCTATAGACTATAATTAATCATACAACTTTTTACAAAATTCGTCAATACAATTATTTCATATTTCTATAAAATTATAAATAATATAAAATAACAATTTTTAATGGTCATTCAACCTTAAACTTATTAGAATCTTCGAAGAATTTGCAAGAAACCTCCTTTAACAAGGGAGGTGGCAGGCGTAGCCTGACGGAGGGTTCTTACATACTTTCTTAAGAACCCCCAGTCAGCTTCGCTGACATCCCCCTTAAGTAAAGGGGCTTTTTTGTATGCCTTTGTAGTACATTTATACGCATAAAAATAGCAAAAGAGCAACGTATAAAATACATACATTGCTCTTTCGCCTTTGGGACTTAAACATTCCCCGCCCATTCGTTGATTAGATTTTGCTTGCAATCTGTAACACCATTTCTTCCATCGATCCCCTTCTAGTTAATGACATTGCCTTTCCATAATCTTCATAGAAAACTGTACTGACATTATCATTAAGAAACAAATCGTTGATTGCCTCTGCCTTCTCAATCAGAGTAAGATCCCCCTCACCTTTAAGTTGCGTGATTTCTATAGTCCATTCTCTGTTTTTGCGCAAAGTACATAGAATATCCGCTACCTTTTTTGAGTCAGTTGATGTGTACTTCATTTTGAATTTTAATACTGAATAATCTGTTAACATTGCTGTCCTCCTTCTTCTTGGGCACATTACTTTGTTTCATAAAACCATTATATCATTTTACATAAATTGATGTCAATCTTACTATTCTTCTACAATTTATGGCAAATTTCTACATATAACTTTCCTTCTCTTTTTATTTTATTTGGTATTTATGGTTTTATCTATTGTTTTTTTATGAAAATAAGTATAGAATAGACGTGATAGATTTTAGGAGGTAAAAAGATGCAAGAATTATCAAGAAGTAAGTTATATGAAATTGAAAAGGTTAGTAATTTTAAAGAACTTATTAACCGTTCAGCTAAACTTTACCCTGATAAAGTTGCTTTTACATATAAAAAGAACCCAAAAGATACCACATATATTACACATACTTATACACAATTAAAAGAAGATATGGAAAGCTTAGGAACAGCTCTTATCGATTTAGGATTAATACGGAAAACGTATTGCTATTATTGCACCAAACCGTTATGAATGGTGTATGAGCTATTTAGCAGTTACTACATCAGGTATGATTGTAGTTCCATTAGATAAGGCTCTTCCTGATAACGAAATCGAAAGTTCTGTTATTCGTAGCCAAGTAGAAGCAGTCATTTTTGATAAAAAATATTTAAAATTTTTTAAAGCATTAGAAAATAATCCTGATTGTAAATTAAAACATTTTATTTGTATGGATTCTGTTGATAACAAAGAGGAAATTCTTTGTGTTCCCAAGCTATTACAAAAAGGAAAAGAATTACAAAAAAATGGAGACACAAGATATGATGAAGTAGAAATTGATAATACTGGTATGACAATTATGCTATTTACTTCTGGAACAACCTCACTTGCAAAAATCGTTATGCTATCACAAGCAAATATTTGTGCCAATATTTATTCAACTGGTTGCATTGCAAAGGTAACATCTGAAGATACATTTTTATCTTTCTTACCGTTACACCATACTTATGAATCTACAACAACATTTTTATATGGTTTATATTGTGGTATTACCATTGCTTTTTGTGATGGACTTCGTTATGTATCACAAAATTTAAAAGAATATAAAATAACAGGCTTTGTATGTGTTCCTTTGGTATTAGAAGCAATGTATAAGAAAATTCAAAAAGGAATTAAACAAAAACACTTAAGCATTCCTTTTACTATTCTAACAGCTATTTCAAATCTACTTTTAAAATGTGGAATTGATGTAAGAAGAAAATTATTTAAGTCTGTTATTAATGAACTTGGTGGACACTTAAGACTTGTTATTTATGGTGCTGCACCAATGGATAAATCTACAATTAAAGGACTTAAAAACCTTGGTATTGAACTTTTAAATGGTTATGGCCTAACAGAGGCATCTCCTATCGTTTCTGCTGAAAATGATAAATATCAAAAACCTGGTTCTGTTGCATTTGCTCTTCCAGATGTAGAAATTAAGATTGATGAGCCAAATGAGCAAGGAATTGGAGAAGTTATCGTAAAAGGTCCAAACATCATGCTTGGTTATTATGATAATAAAGAAGCAACAGATGAAGTATTAATTGATGGATGGTTCCATACAGGAGATTTAGGATATTATGATAAAGATGGATACCTATTTATTACAGGTAGAAAGAAAAATGTAATTGTTTTAAAAAATGGTAAAAATATTTACCCAGAAGAACTTGAAATTTTAATTGCTCGTCTTCCATATGTTGCTGAAAACATGGTATTTGGAAGACCAACCGATGATAATGATTTGGATATTCATGCAAAAATCGTTTATAATGAAGAATATATGAAACAAACTTATCCAGACAAAACTGAAACAGATTACAAGAACATTATTTGGAATGATATAAAAGAAATTAATAAAACAATGCCTGGCTATAAACATATTACAGATATTATTGTAACACATGAGCCAATGATTAAGACGACTACTCAAAAAGTAAAAAGAAATGAAGAATTAAAAAAGATATTAGGTGAGTAACCTAATATCTTTTTTAATTTTATAATATAAATTGTAATATTGCTACAATTACTACACCTGGAACTCCTAAAAATCCTACGATTAATGCTGTAATCCAGTTTAAATCAATCATAAATCCAAAGTTTGCACCAATTAAATTAACAATAAAAATAACTAATCCACCAACTAGTCCATTGATAACAAGTTTAATAATGATTTTCATTGGTAATGCTAATAGTTTTAGTACAATAAATAAAACTGCTACACCAATTAAGATTGGTAAAATCATGGTAAAGTCCATACCTTTTCCTCCTTTTTGTTAATCGTTACTACACATATGTTTTCTTGTCATTTCTAATAAATTCAGTTCTGTAAATCCAACAATTTGTGTTTTGGAACGGTCATTTTTTAAATTTTCTTGTAAAACTTGTATAATTTTTTCTTTGTGCTCCTTTTCTTTCATATCGATATAATCGATAATAATAATACCACCAATATCACGAAGACGAAGTTGTTTTGCAATTTCAATGCTTGCTTCTTTATTAACTGTATAAACGGTTTGCTCTAAGCTTTTGCTTCCTATGTATTTTCCAGAATTAACATCAATTGCGGTTAATGCTTCGGTTTTATCTATTGTAATAAATCCTCCACATTTTAACCATATTTTTCTGTTTTGTATTTTTTCTAATTGAGTTCCTAAATCATATAAATCTAATATACTATCTTGCTTCTTTAAAACGATTTCAATAGTCTGCTCATTTTCTTTTAGCATATCTTCAATTTCTTGTTTTTCTTCTTCACTATTTACAATAATTCTTGCAATATCTTGGTCAATTAAATCCGTGAAAATTCTTTTTATAATATCAGCATTTTCATAAACAAGTCTTGGTGCATCTTCACTACTATCTGCTTCATTTCTAATTTGCAACCACTTTTTCATGGTTTGATTCATATCTTTTACAATTTCTTCTTTTGTCTTTCCTTCTGCAGAAGTTCTAACAATAACACCAACACCCTCTGGAATATTTTCTTCAACAATTCCAATTAAACGTGCTCTTTCTTTTTCATCTTCAATTTTTTGTGATATGGTAATAAACTTAACTCCAGGCATTATCACACAAAATCTTCCTGGCAAATTCATATGTGTTGAAACTCTTGCCCCTTTTTTATTCGTACTATCACGTTTTACTTGCACTAAAATTGGCATTCCTACTTTTACAATATCTTTAATATTATTATTTTTTACAGCTTCTTCTGGGTCGTCTATTTTGGTGTCTACTTTTGGTAAAATATCTTTAATATGAATAAAGGTATTCTTTTTTTCTCCAATATCTACAAATGCTGCTTGCATTCCTTGTAATACATTTTGAATTTTACCAACATAGATATTTCCTTCTAAACGTTTCATATCACTATTTTCTTCATATTGTTCTAATAGATTTCCGTTTTCTACTAGCATAACGGTTTTATTTTGATTGTTGTCTACATTAATTACTATTTCTTTCATTATGCTTCCTTTCTAATTATATTGGTTCATTGCATGATCCATTCCATTTTTTAAAATATCAATAACAGCTTCTGCTGCTATTTTCGTTCCTTTTTCTAGAATTTCATATTCTTCATTTGGTACTTGTCCTATTACATAATTTATCATATCATTTTTATATGTGGGGGTTCCAATTCCTACTCTAACTCTTGGAAATGTATCACTTCCTATTTCTTGCACTACGGATTTCATTCCATTATGATTTCCTGGTCCACCTTTTTTTCGAATTTTGATGATTCCTTTTTCGATGTCAATATCATCATAAATAACAATTACATGGTCTATTGGTATTTTATAAAACTGCACAAATTGTCTTACAGAGGTACCACTTAAATTCATATAGGTTTGTGGTTTTACAAGAATTACTTTTTCTCCTTCTATTATAGTATCTGTATAGATTGCATCAAATTTCTTTTTATCAAATGAAATATGATATTTTTCTGCTATTTTGTTAATTGTGCTAAACCCCATATTGTGTCTTGTTTTGGCATATTGTTCTTCTGGATTTCCAAGTCCAACTACTAAATACATGGCTTGCTCCTTTTTATTATTTTCCTATCTATTTTACATTGTTTTACTTTATTTTACAAGCTGTTTTTATTATTTTTACCATATTCTTACTCCTTCTATGTGAATCATACGAGCATTTTGATATTGGTAGCTAGAAAGTCTTTTTCCATAGGAATCAAATGTATGAGTTGCAACATATATATCATCTTGCGTTTTTTCTATTACCAATAAACTATGAGAATAAATATTGCCATCAAACGAAAGCTGGATAATATCACCTACCTGTAGTTCCTCTTGTTCTACTATTTTTCCAAATGGGCCAACTGATTTATTTTGAGTTAAAAAATTGTGTAAAAATTCTACTCCTGTCCAACTTGGCGATTTCTGGTTTGCATTTTTATAATACCAACCAGCTTTTTCATAATTCATATAAGCTACTCCTGCAAAAATGCATTGTGATACAAAGTTTGTGCAATCTCCTCCTATTTTATCATAATTGTAATAATCAGGATTTCTAAGATATGCCCACTTTTTTGCATATTGTTTTGCTTTTCCTCTATTATATTCTACTATTTTCATAAAAAACACCTCTTACTATTTTATGAAAATAGTAAGAAGGTGTTTCTTATTTTAAAGAATATATAAAATCAGCTGAATGAATAAGTAAATCATAATTATTCCTATCACTGTTTTTATTGCTTTTCGTTTTTGCGATTTTGGACTTTCTAAATCTTTTATACTTAAATAGTATTTTGCTCGTTTTAGCCTAATTATTTTCATAGAATTTAGGTCTGATAATGATAAGCTATTTGCATATTCTTTTGGTAATTTGTTAATATAAATTCCACTTGCATAATCTAGCGCTTTTTTGTTTTTAAAATATTCGATGATTTTATATTCCATTATTTTTTTATTAATTAAATTATTTTGATATCCTTTTTTAGGTTCTGTAATAACTTGTTCTATGCTTTTTTCTTGGTAATAAATCGATACTCTAATTGAATTTCTAAAATAGAAATACCAAATTAAAATATAAATCATACTTTTTGCAAATACGTTAGTTTCATAGGTAATATAGGTTACAAAATCTTGATTTATTCCTATTGCAACTAGTTGTATGATACCTCGGCTAATGGTTAGTAGCATAACTCCTATTAGCATACCAATCAATGTATGTTCAATTTTCTTTATCGTTTTTGCTTCTTTTTTCGTTAAGTGATACGCTATATAAATAACTCCTATTAATTGAATTACATTTTGTAAAATTGCTAGAACTGTATAAATCTTGGTAATTAGTAATGCTTGTCCTGCCCAGTTATTATTTATAATTTCATCTACCACACCAAAAAGCAAATTAAGTATATTAAGTACTATTGTTACTGCAAATAAAATTAATATTCCTCTAAATTTAGAATAGTCAATTGCTTTTTTCATATACTCCGTTACATGGCGTAATATACTAGCTTTTTCACTTTCTTCTACTTGTACTTTATTCTTTTTCTCTTTTATGAAATAAACAACACCTAATATCAGTATCATGATTGGTATTACCAAAAAAGACATAGTTTCTTTAAAGCTACTTTCGTTCTTCCTAGCCAAAATCTCAATACTGTCCATCATTTTTCTTACTTTAGAAGAATCTACTTCTTTGTTTAAAAAACTTACCGAAACAATAAGAGCTTTTCCTTCATAAATTGTATAATACTCTTCTGTTTGGACAGTCTGTTCATTAGTCTTTTTTTCATAAACTGTATCAATAAACAACATATCATCTTTTTCATAAGTTTCCTGCTTTAATACACTTTGTCCATCTTCTAACTTTGCCTTACCATACTGTTCAACAAACACTTTATAGTTTTGTTCTGATAATCCTTTTAAACTTCCTAGTCTCTTCGTTAATTCACTATCCAATTGCGTAATCATAACCGATTCATCTTGATAGTCATTAATTGCATGTAAGTAAATATGATTTTGTTCATAATACTCTTTCATCTTCGTATCTGTTATATCAATTTGTTTTAAATTATCTGGTAAAGTAATTTGAATGTTTAATCCATTTGCTTTCACGATGTTAAATGTCATTATCAGTACTATAAATAAAACAGCACTTGCTATTATTTTCTTCTTCATAGTTTTTCTCCTTATTATTGGATTTATTATAATACAAATTATCCTTAAAAGCAAATAACAGAAGATATTTTCTTCTGTTATTCTGGTATTTGGTCGACTCCATTAACTGGCTCTTTTAATCCCAATTCTTCTTTTATTTTGGTTGTTGATATTCCTTCTGTTCTTTTTAGAAAAATTAATTCACATTTTTCTTTTAAATAGTCAAACTTATCACTTTTTTCCCAATCATCCCCCATTACAACAACATCTACTTTATATTCTTCTATATCATGAAGTTTTTGTGCCCAATTTTCTTCTGGTATTACTAAATCTACATATCGAATTGCTTCTAACATCTTTTTTCTTGTTTTATAATTATGATATGCCTTTTTTCCTTTTAGTTCATTAAATTCGTCTGTAGATAAAGCTACAATTAGATAGTCTCCTAATTTCTTGGCTCTTTTTAATAATCTTATATGTCCATAATGTAATAAATCAAATGTTCCATATGTTAGTACTCTTTTCATATTTATACTCCTTTATAATTTTAAAAATTCTACAATTCTTTTACTATTCTGATTATCGCTATATTTATTAAATATTTTATTTAGTTTTTGTCTTTCCTCTTTATATTTATCTTTATTTTCCAAAATTTCAAATAAAAATTTTTCTAAATTTTCATAATCTTTTATATGTGTTCCTGGCATATATTCCAATGGTTCTTTAAAAACATATCCCTTATATTCTTTTAAATCATCAATTGTAAAACCAATTGGTTTATCTAAAATCATATAATCGAAATAAACAGATGAATAATCTGTAATTAATGCATCTGACTCTGCTATTAAATTGTATAATTTTATATTTTTTTCTTCTAATTCATCGTTTTTAACAATCTTTATACTCTTCATTGAATTTATTTTAATCTTTGATAAGTCTTGTGCTGGATGCACTTTTAACATAAGTAATATTTGTTCTTTTTGTAAAAATTTATCTAATTTTTCTAATTCTTCAATATTGCTAAATATTGGTATACCTAACGAGAATTCTTTTTTCGAATCTATATTGCTTCCTGTTCTATGTTGACGATATGTTGGCATCCATAATATAAACTTTTTAAACTTTTGGTTGGGATATAGCTTTTCTAAGCAGTTATTTTTTATCCATAAGTCATCATTTCTTGGATTATTAAAATAAATCAATTTTTCTTTTGAAATATGTAATTCCCTTTCATATATATCAGTAAAAAATTCAGAAGGGCATAATAAAAAGTCCCAATCATTATTGTCTATTTTATAGTCATTTAACTTTTTTAATAAAGTTCCGTGCCACAAATTTAAATATACTTGTCTTTCATCAAATTTTTTAATATTTCTATTAGAGCCAATTAAAAATTTTGCATCTTCAATATTTTTTTTCATATGTTCATATTCATATTCATTTTTAGGTTCTACATATGAAAAACTCACATTTTTTATTTTGATATTTTTAAATTTTTCGGGATTTTCTACTAACCATATCATCTCATATTTATCGTTTTTTTGTTTATCTACTAAATAATCAAACAGAGTCCTTGTATTATCCGAAAAATCCGAAAAACTTTCAAAAACAATTTTGTCCTTCAAATTTCCCATATTATAATTATTCTCCTTTTTCTCTTAAGCATTCTTTTATTTGATTCCATACTTCATTTGTTTTTATATATTCTTTATAATGTTTTGCTACATTCTTGTCTGCTTGTTCTAATGCTATGATTAATTCTTCAAAGTCAGCATTATAAAATAGTTTATCAATTTGAGGAATACTCATTTCTAATTTTTTCTTTACTTCAATTATATTTTCTTTATATTGTTCTTTGTCTTTTATATACATTAATAGTGGTTTATATTTAATCCATCCTAATGATGCTTGTAAGAATCTATGCTCTATACTGTCCTCATCAATATTAATTTTTCTTAAAGCTTTTGGCATTCTTTCTCTCATAATTTGTGGATATTTCAAAAATCCATCATGAAAATGATATGTAGGAATTCTTAATACTTTTGTATCTTTTAGTAGAGTAGAAAAAAATGTATCTTCTCCTCTTGCTCCTTTCGGATTATAGAATGCTGGAATTTTATCAATTGATTTTAAATTTAAACATAATGTTGAACCTGCTATCCATTTTCCTGTGCCATCATATTCAATTTCATATGATTCGTTATCTAGTATTTCTTTTTTTGCATAAGTAACTCCATTATCTTTTTGAAATCTTTCTTTAATATTTTCCCAATTCACAATGTCATTACTAATTCCTTCAATAAATTCTTTAAATGCCTCTTCTGTTATATCATCCCCAACTTGCATATATGGTATTGGAGAAATATACCCACAATGATGTCCAATTGTAATATCTGAATCTTCGATATTTTTAATGTGGTCTTGTATATTACTTTGTTTTATCCATTCTAATGTTTTATCTTCATTTTTTAAGACAGCGACAGGATATTCGTCATCGTCCCAAAATAGCACATAGTCCATTTTTCTTTTTAGTGCATAATACATGACTGTATTTCTACCTTTAGCATGACCATGTCCTAATATTAAATCTATTTCATCTTTTTTAAAGTCATATCTTGATACTAATATTTTCTTTTCTTCTTCGATATCTTCTGGAGTGATGTATTTGATTTTAATATTCTTATATACTTGTGGTATAATACCATAGAAATCTGTTCTTTTTGTAAATTGGTATTCCATATCGTATAAAATAAATATGGTAATATTTACTTTTTTATCTAGCTTAGAAACTTGTTCTATTATATTTTGATAATATGAATTTATAATCTTACATACATTAGGTCTACCTGTTACAAATCCAATTCCAAACTCTATTGTATCTTGCATTCTCATTCTCCTTTGTTTTATATATAATTACTTGTATAACACATACGTCTAATTAT
>CANAZY010000008.1 GCA_947365805.1 uncultured Clostridium sp.
AAACATCAAATTTCATAATAACTCCTTATATTAGTCCATTTAACAAGTGAACAATCATCTTTTTATTTTGAATATCAACTGTTTTTATCACTTGGCTAATTGCTGGTAATAAGATTTGTTTTCCCTCTTCGTTTTTAACAACATAAATATCATTGCTTCCTGTTGGATAAACATCGATAATCTTACCCAATATTTCTCCTTCTTCGGTTTCTACTTCCATATCTAATAAATCAACAATAAAGTATGTATCTTCTGGTAATTCTACTGCATCTTTACGGTCTATTTTTAAATAACAATTTCGGTAGTTTTCAGCAATATTAATATCATCTATTCCTTTTAATTTCAAAAGCACCATATTTTTTGAATACTTTACTTCTTCAATTTCAAAAGTTTCTAACCCTTTTTTGGTTTGAAGATAAATGCTTTCTAAATCCTCGAATCGATTGATGTTATCTGTAAAAGGCATTACTTTTACAAATCCTTTAATTCCATAAGTATTTACAATTTGACCAATTTCCATTAACTGTTCCATATAACAATTCCTTATTCTTCTACAAATTCAATATTTACTTTTTTATTTTCTTTTGTAGCAATTGCTTTTGCAACAGTACGAATGGCTTTTGCAATTCTACCTTGTTTTCCAATTACTTTTCCCATATCGGAATTTGCAACTTTAACGCTAAAGCTGATTGCATTTTCTTTTTGAGATTCCATAATTTCAACTTGGTCTGGATTGGCAACTAAATTTTTAATTATTATTTCAAGCATTTCTTTCATAAATCTGCTCCTCCTAGTTTGCTTTTTCAATTAAAGCTTTAACTGTATCTGTTGGTTTTGCACCATTTTTAATCCATGTTGCAACTTTTTCTGCATCTAATACGATTGTAGCTGGATCTGTCATTGGATTGTATGTACCAATTTGTTCAATGATTTTTCCATCTCTTGCTCTTCTTGAGTCAGCAACAACAATGTGATAGAATGGAGCTTTTTTAGCACCTACTCTTTGTAATCTGATTTTTACCATTTTATTTTCACCTCCTGAAAATGTAATAATTTATATAAATTTAAAAATTTAATAACATAATTTATAGCTTAAATCCTTTTAAATCTTCTGGATTGATTCCTTTTAACATGTTTTTCATGCCTTTATCGGTTTTCATTTTTTTCATCATTTTCTGTGTCATTTCAAAAGAATTCATAAATTTATTAACTTCTTGTACGGTTGTTCCAGAACCTTCTGCAATTCTTTTTCTTCTAGAACCATTTAATAGTTTTGGATTTCTTTTTTCTTTTTTGGTCATAGAACAAATAATTGCTTCAATTCTTACAAATTCTTTATCATCTATTTTTACATCTTTTAGTGCATTCATTCCTGGTATCATCTTTAAAATAGAAGAAAATGAACCCATTTTTTTCATTTGTCTTAGTTGTGTTAAATAATCATCTAAGTCAAATTCTTGTTTTCTTAATTTCTCTTCTAGTTTTAAGGCTTCTTCTTCATCAAAAGCTTCTTCTGCTTTTTCGATAATGGATAACACATCACCCATTCCCAAAATTCTAGATGCCATTCTTTCTGGATGAAATACTTCTATATCACTTAATTTTTCACCTGTTGCTGCAAATTTGATTGGTCTACCAGTTACTTTTTTAACCGATAACGCAGCACCACCACGGGTATCTCCGTCTAATTTCGTTAAGATAACACCATCAATTCCTATTTCTTCATTAAAAGATGTTGCTACATTAACTGCATCTTGACCTGTCATGGCGTCAACTACTAAAAGAATTTCATATGGTTTTAAATTTCCTTTTAGGTTTTTAAGTTCTTGCATTAATTCTTCATCGATATGTAATCGCCCTGCTGTATCGATAATAACAACATCATTTAGTTTAGAAATAGCTATATTCATTGCTTGTTTTGCAATATGAACAACATCTTTGGATTCTTCATTTGCAAAAACAGGAATGTTTAATTGTTTTCCTACTACTTGTAATTGTTTAATAGCTGCAGGTCTGTATACGTCACAAGCAACTAATAGCGGATTTTTTCCTTGTTTTCGAAGTAGATTCGCTAGTTTTCCAGCTGTTGTTGTCTTTCCAGAACCTTGAAGACCTACTAGCATAATAACAGTTGGCGGATTTGGATTAAAATTAATTTTACTTTCAGTTCCACCTAGTAACTCTACTAATTCATCTTTTACAATTTTAATAACTTGTTGTCCTGGTGTTAACGATTTTAATACATCTTGGCCAAGTGCTTTTTCATTTATATTTGCCATAAATTCTTTTACAATTTTATAGTTAACATCTGCCTCTAGCATCGCAAGTTTTACTTCTCTTAGCATTTCTTTTAAATCGCTTTCGGTAACTCTTGCTTTCCCCTTAAACTTTCTTGTAATTTCTTGTAATCTTGAAGATAATCCTTCAAAAGCCATATCTTCCTCCTATTTCCAAGGTAACCCTTATACTAAACAATTTAGTTCTTTTTTCACATGTTCTAAAATACTAGCAATTTTCTTGTCTGAAAATTTTGTTTCAATTTTTCCTAATTCTAACAGTATTTTTTCGATTTGTTGTTCTTGTTCTAATGTCTTTTTCATAATTCCTAGCTTTTCTTCATATTCGAAAAGTTTTGCTTCCCCCTTCATGATATTATCTCTTACTGCTTGCCTTGTAATACTATAATTTTCAGCAATTTCTGATAAAGAGTAATCATTATTATAGTAATCATCTAATACATTAAATTGTTTTTCTGTTAACAACTTTCCATAGATTTGGCAAAGGAGACTTATTTTCACATTTTTTTCCATACAATTACCTCTTTTTTGTAATGCTAATATACTTTACACTATTTTCCTCACTTTGTCAAGTGTTTTTAGTAGTTTTTATCTTTTTTTCTTAAATTAAAAGCAAAAATAGATACCTTATGTGATATCTATTTTTTATTTACTATTTGCTTGTAATAACTGTTTTATTCATATAAATATTCTATGTTTACAAATTATTAAAATCTTTCATCTAATTTTCTTACTTATTTCTTCGATTTCTTTTCGATTTAGTCCAGTTAACTCTTCGATTTCTTTTATTTGTATTCCTTTTTGTAACATATTAGCTATAATTTCTTTTTTGATACCTATTTCTACTGTTTCCATAACCGCCCACATCTGCCTCATTCCTTGTTTCATTCCTTGTTTCATTCCTTGCTTCATTCCTTGCTTCATTCCTTGCTTCATTCCCTCTTGTCTTCCTTCTCTCATTCCTTTTCTTCTTGCTGCATTCATCTCTTTGTCTATCATTATTGCTACATTTTCTAACATATTTATATCCTCTCCTTTCATTTTTTCTAGTAATTTTTCTGTTTTTTCTTTTCCTAGTTTCTCTTTTACTGTCGTTTTTAAAATCATTCTTAAATCTTCTTTATTTTCTTCTTTATTTGTGTTTTCAATAATTTTTTCTGCTATTTTAAACAGTTCTTTTACGTTTTTTGTTCTTTCCATTAAAAAGATTTTATCTATAAAGTATTTGCTTTTTATTAATTCTTTTCTTTCATATTCATTTATATCTACTACATTATATTTTAATAAATTGATATTTTGTAATCGTTTGTCTTCTATTTCATTAAAGTATGTTTTTGCTTTCCATTTTCCCTTCCCTGTGTATATCACAATCGGAATTATCGTTGGTTTTTTGTATTTTTTGGTTGTTATTTTTTTCATATCAATTGCACTTTTCATAATTTCTAGTTTGTATTGTTCTATTCTATATGTCATTGTATTATCTACTTTACTTTGGTGTTCTATTAAAAAGAATAAATTGCTGTTTTTTAGTTTATATACAATGTCTGCTTGTTTATTTTGGAGTTCGTTTGTAATAAAGTTGGTGTTGTATTTTTCTAACTCTTCTTCTTTTATTTGATTTTCTTCTTCTAGTTCTAATGCTTCATTAATAATATGTGCTGCATCTTCTTTATTACCTAATAATTTTCTGTATGTTTTGTCATGTTCATGGTGTCGTTTTGTTGGGTTAATAATTTCATATTTTTCCGATTCTTCATTTATTATATAATTTTTTTGTTTTTCTCTTTGCTCCATACATTTTAAGTAGTCTTGGTACGTAAATTTTATGATGTCTTTTCGATTAAGTATAGTATAATGAATATCTGTCTTTGTGTCAATTCTTTTTTGACAATTTTCTTCCTTTTTTATTTTTATTACCTCCTATTCGTTTGATTTTTTCTTTTTGATTTTTAATTTTTTGAATTTTTAAGAATATCTTTGATTTTTTGATTCAATTTCTTTGAATAAAACAATTGATATAAATTACTGATTTATTTTACCATAAAGTAACAAAAAAGCAAATATTTCTTATGAAAATATTTGCTTTTTATACTAGGAAATTATGTCATTTTAAGTTAAAACGTAAAGGCAATTTTTTGTCTACATAGTGAAGCCACTTTGTTCTTATATCTTTTCTTTAAGAAGTTCACTCTTATATTTTATTCTAAATTTTCTAATCTTTCGACCGTAGTTTTTAGCATTTCTTCGTATTTTGCTAATTTTTCTTTTTCTTCCCTAATTTTGCTTTCAGGAGCTTTTGAAGTAAATCCTGGATTTGATAACATTTTTGTTCCTCTTTCTACTTCTTTTTCTAGTCTTTCTTTTTCTTTTTGTAAACGGTTCTTTTCTTCTTCTAAATCAACTAAATCTTCAAATGGCATAAATACTTCCATTCCGTCTACTAAAATAGAAATTGCGTTTTGTGGAATATTTTTCTTCTCTTCTTGTACAATGATTTCATTTCCAAATCCTAATTTTTGTATATACTCCTTTGATTCTTCGATTTCTTTTTGATAATCCTTTGTTACAAATATTAGGTTTGCCTTTTTAGATGGATGAACATTCATATTAGCTCTTACATTACGAATACCTACAATAACTTGTTTTAAGCTCTCTATAAAATTCTTCGTTTCATTATACTCTACTCTTTTCTTTGTTTTTGGCCAATGTGATACCATTAATGCTTTATCATCATAATTTACTAATTTAGAATATATTTCTGATGTGATAAATGGCATAAATGGATGTAATAGTTTTAAGCTATCTCCAAAAACATAGTTTAGTACAAAGCTTACTTGTACTTTTTCTTCTTCGTTTTCACTATATAATCTTGATTTCACAATTTCAATATACCAATCGCAAAATTCATTCCAAATAAAATTATATATTTTATCAAGAGCAATTCCTAAATCGTAATTTTCTATATTTTCAGTTACTTCTTTAATTAAGTTGTCTAATTTATTTAAAATCCATTTATCTTCAATTCTTAAAGCTTCTGATTTATATAATCCTGTTTCTTTATCTTTAATTTCTTTAGAAAATGCCATAATCTTTTCATCATCTGCTAAATTCATGGTAATAAATTTGGCTGCATTCCAAATTTTATTGGCAAAGTTAGATGCTTGGTCTAGTTTTTCTGGCATGTAACGAATATCATTTCCCATTGTTGTTCCAGCTATAACCGAAAATCTTAAGGCATCTGCACTATATTCGTTTATTACATCAATTGGGTCTACTCCATTTCCTAATGTTTTTGACATTTTTCTTCCTTCGGCATCTCTTACAATTCCGTGAATCAAAACATCTTTAAATGGTGGAATATTCGTAAACTCTAATCCTTGTGTCATCATTCTAGATACCCAGAACGTAATAATATCAAATCCTGTTACTAATACATTTGTTGGGTAGAAATCTTTATAATCTTCGTTATCCGTATTTGGCCAACCCAATGTTGAAAATGGCCATAGAGCTGAGCTAAACCATGTATCTAATGTATCTGAATCTTGTTCTAAATTGGTGTTTCCACATTTTTTACATATACTAGGCATTGTTTTGGCAACATGAATTTCTCCACAGTCTTTACAATAGTATGCAGGAATTCGATGTCCCCACCATAATTGACGAGAAATACACCAATCTTGTATATTATCTAACCAATGGAAATATTGTTTTTCGTATCTTTTTGGTACAAATCTTGTTTCATCATTTCTAACACTATCTGCTGCACGTTTCGCTAAATCCTTCATGTTTACAAACCATTGTGTTGATATTTTAGGTTCTATGGTATGTTTACATCTTTCACATTTTGCAACATTATGAGTATAGTCTTCTTCTTTGACTAAAGCTCCTATTTCTTTTAGTTTTTCTACAATAAGTTTTCGTGCTTCTAGTAAATCCATTCCTTTATATTGTGGAACCAAATCTCCCATTTTGAAGTTTTCATCAAATACTTCAATCATTTCTAAATTGTGTCTTAGTCCTGCTTGGTAATCGTTTGGGTCATGTGCTGGTGTAATTTTAACACATCCTGTTCCAAATTCTTTTTCTACAAACTCATCTGCTATAATTGGAATTTCTTTATTCATAATTGGCAAGATACACATTTTTCCAACCAAATCTTTGTATCTTTCATCATCTGGATGAACAGCAACTGCTGTATCTCCAAGCATAGTTTCTGGTCTTGTGGTTGCAACTACTATATATCTATCTTCGTCCTTTATTTTATAACGAATATGCCATAGGTGAGATGGTTCTTCATGGTATTCTACTTCTGCATCTGAAATGGATGTATTACAACTAGTACACCAATTTACCATACGTTTTCCTTTATAGATTAGTCCTTTTTCGTATAGTTTAATGAATTGTTCTAAAACAGCATCACTCATTCCTTCATCTAGTGTAAAGCGGTTTCTTTCCCAATCACAAGAACATCCTAATTTTCTTTGTTGTGTTTGTATTGTTCCACCATATTCTTTGGTCCATTTCCATGCTTCTTCAATAAATTTTTCTCTCCCTAAATCTTCTTTTTTAATTCCTTGGCTATCTAATTTTTGAACGACTTTCATTTCCGTTGAAATCGATGCATGGTCGGTTCCTGGTAGCCATAAGGTTCTGTAACCTTGCATTCTTTTAAAACGAATTAAAATATCTTGAATGGTTCCATCTAATGCATGACCCATATGTAATTTTCCTGTTACATTTGGTGGTGGCATCATAATAGTAAATGTCTCTTTTTCCTTATCTTTACATGGTTTAAAATAACCATTCTTCTCCCACTCTTCATATAATTTTCCTTCAAATTCTTTTGGATTATACTTGTCTGCTAACTTGTGATTACAATTTTCACACATACTAATTCCTCCTTTTATTTTTTGTAGGGCACAGTGGCATGATTCTATAGAGTATTTGCATAAACAGTGCAACTACCGTCGATTTTTCCTTATGATAATCAAAAAAGCTCCACCCTGTATAAGGGTGAAGCAATTGTTCACGGTACCACCTTAATTTATAGTCTTCCTACTATATCTTAATTAGCTTTTAACGTGGCTTAAACGAATATTCCTACTTTATTTCAAAATATTAACTCCAAAGCTACTTCAATTTGTCTTTTTCTTATAGAAACTCTCAGCCCATGATTTCTACTCTCTTAAAGCAAGTGCAAACCTACTCCTCTTCTTCCTTGTTTTTGTTTATATCTGTTTTTATTTTACTCTGTTAATTTAGTTTTGTCAATCCCAAATATTAAAATAGCCCCAAGTTATATCATAAAATCATTGTATAGCTTGCTCAATCAAATAACACAAATGCTTTTTCTTTGTTGTTCACTTTTTTAATCTTCAACTGTAAGATCCGTTGGTGTTACAACTGAACTGTAAATACTAAGCATTGTTGTTGTACATCCTTTTATTAATACTCTTCCACTAGGATTAAATACTCTTGATGCAATTCCCGCAGTTTGCGTTCCCAATATATTTCCTGTATTTTTGCAATTTAATATTTCACAATATCCATTATCCATTGCTGTTATATATCCTACAATACCTGCAGAAATTCTTCCTGTAATATTACCTATGTTGGTACAATTTTTTACTGTACAACTCGTAATTATGCCTGCAATTCCACCTACACTATCTCCACCATTAATTGTTACACTTGTTTCATTTGTACAATTTTCGATTGTTCCATTATCAATTCTCCCAACAACAGCACCAGTCACCCCTCCAGCATTTATACTGCTATTTTCCGAAGAAATCGTTAAATTCTTTATGTTACTTCCTATTGCAAAGCCAAATAATCCAACATATTGCGTAGTAGTATCATTGTAATATAGTCCTTTTATTACGTGATTTCTACCATCAAAATTTCCTTTAAAACAATTTGTTTGCGAATTTCCAATTGGTTTCCAATTTTTACTATTGTCTAATATAATATCATTGCCTAATGCAAACCATTTTTCCTCGAAGCTTCTTCCTTCATTTACTAAATCTGATAATGCAAGTAGCTGATCTTCTGTTTCTATAATATATGGATTCTGCTGTGTTCCTTGTCCTTTTGTTGCTTGTATTCCAAATAAAGTACCATCATTTTCTCTTATTCCCCCATCAACTGTTGTTTTTATTGGATTTATTGAAACTATTTGCAAAGAAGTATTTATTTCAAATTCATATGAGTATTCCTTTAATTTTGTAAATATAGAACTTGCATCTCCTACATTTATTTTGCTTAAACTTCCTAGTTTTTTACTTTGTAACTCTACATATTCTATTTCACTATCTTCACATAGTGCATCTGAAAATTCCTGTAATGTTGGCATTCTTTGTTCTTTAGAATATTTTTCCATTTGTATATCTACTATTTTCAAATTCATTTTCTCTGTAGCTGTTTCTTTATTGGTTTGTTCTTTCGCTAAGTTGGCATATTTAAATATGCCATGTTCTCCTATAATAAAGCTAAATGCAACTCCAGCCAAAATTAGCAATATAATTATTGTAACAACTAGTGTTATTAGAGTAATTCCGTTTTTGTCCGACTTATTCTTCTTTTCATAAAATGCCCTCTCTTTATCTTATGTTTATATGTAATATCATTACTATTTTTATAATACATTTTATATTGTCTATTGTCAACATTTTGGAAAATTTTATGCGAATATTTCGTTTTAGTTTTTATCAATCATCTAAATAATGGGAAAATACTTGAAATAAATCTTTTTATATGAATTAATCTTCGTTTTACTATGTTTGTAATAAACCATATTAAAACAAATTTTAAGGTTAACAAATCAAAAATCAAAATATTTTTTAGGCAAATCCAATGAATTGTTTTGCCAATCCTAAAGATTAAAATAAATTAACAATGCACCAATAACTCCAAAAATAAATCCTAATATTTTCATGCCTGCAGTTGCTTCATTTTGGTCTCCAAAACCAAATAGTTTTTTTGTTAAACTACGTGCATCAAATGCCATAACAACTCCTAATAATGCTATTATAAGTCCAATTCCTACTAAAATTCCTTTTAACATATCCTTCAACATCCTTTTAATTTTATATACTCTATCATATTATTTTTTCTATCTTTTGTCAAGGAGAAAGTCCTACGTCTATGACGTAGGACTTTCTCCCTATTGCTTAATATGCTTCAAAAGTTTCCTAGCAAAGAACACAACAACACGTTCCTCATGTGTTTCATACTGTCCATATTTCTCACCAAGATCCTCTAGGAACTGCTCTTCCATTTCCTTTTGTTCCTCTGCATTTCTGTCTTGTACGAGAACTTCCAGTTTCTCCAACCCATACATTAACAAAATTTCCTTGGGTGTGCCTTCCAATGCCGTTTCGATGCTCCTCTCCATTGAAGGAATAAGCGTAAATTCATCTGTTCCTGATTTCACACTTACATAGAAATTTTCCTTAGGCAACATCTCCAATATTTTATGAAATTTCATATCAGGATTAGCATACGCATAGCAAATTAAATCCATTAGAGGCATATATCCTCTCGTGCTTTTCTTTATTGCTAAATCACGAAAGATTGGATTTAACAATCCCATTGCCCGTTTTTCTTCCTCTGTCCTTGTTCTCAATGTCATCCTCCTGTTCTATAGCAACTATACTAGCTTGCTATATCTTTGCTTATTTTATTGTTAACATAAACTTATTTTACCACATTCTGTAAATAATTGCAACTTTATTTAGCTATATTTCAATTCTATCTTGAAATTTTTCTTTTACCATTTGTTTTAGTAGCTTGTTTTCCTCTTTTTCGAGTTTTGGATCATCTTGTAATATTTTAATTGCTAAATTTTGTACCATTTTTAAAATTGGCATATCTTCAAACAAATTTGCTATTTTAAATTCTGGAAGTCCATGTTGTTTGGTTCCAAAGAATTCTCCTGAACCTCTTAGTTCTAAATCTTTTTCCGATATGATAAATCCATCATTTGTTTCCGTCATTACTTTCATTCTTTGGCGAATCACTTCTGAATTTCCTTGGTATTTTAAAATACAATAAGACTTAAACTCTCCTCTTCCTACTCTTCCACGTAATTGATGAAGCTGAGCTAACCCAAAACGTTCTGCATTTTCTATTACCATGATACTTGCATTTGGTACATTTACTCCTACTTCAATAACAGTAGTCGAAATTAAAATATCAATATTTCCATTTTTAAATTCTTCCATAATCGCGTCTTTTTCTTTTGGTCTCATTTTTCCATGTAAATATTCTACTCTATATTCTGGAAATACTTCCTTTTGATATTTTTCAGCAAGCTCCATAACCGATTTTAAGTTTAATTCTTCATTTTCTTCTACTAATGGACATACAATATAAGCTTGTCTTCCTTCATTTATTTGTTTTTTCACGAAGTTATTCACTCGTTCTTCCATTCCTCGTGTTACTGCAAATGTATCTATTTTCTTCCTGTTTGGTGGCAATTCATCAATAATCGATATGTCCAAATCTCCATATAAAATAAGTGCTAATGTTCTTGGAATGGGAGTTGCTGTCATGACTAATACATCTGGGTTCTCACCTTTAGCAGAAATAATCTTTCTTTGCCTTACCCCAAAACGATGTTGTTCATCTGTTACAACAAGTCCTAAATTTTTAAACACTACGTTCTCTTCTAATATAGCATGTGTTCCAATTAATATATCAATTTCACCACTTGCAAGTCTTTGTAAAATATCTTCTTTTTTCTTTTTTGTAATGCCACTTGTTAATAATTCACATCGAATACCAAATGGTGTAAGTACTTTTGTATATTCTTGCATATGTTGATTAGCAAGTATTGCTGTTGGTGCCATAATGGTCATTTGATAACCAGATTTTACTGCTTTATATGCTGCAATAATACTAACAATTGTTTTTCCGCGAACCAACATCACCTTGTAATAGTCGGTTCATTGGTTTTTCTTTTTCCATATCACCATCAATTTCTTCTAGCACTCTTTGTTGAGCTTTTGTTAAATGAAATGGTAATGTATTAATAATATCAGACATCTTTACATCTTTTTGAAAAGCAATTCCTTTGTCTTCCCCTGTATATTCATTCTTTAGACTAAGAAGTGCTAACTGCATACTAAGAAGTTCTTCAAATACAAGTCTATTTCTCGCTAAAGTAAATTCATCAAAATTTTGGGGAAAATGAATTTTATTGATTGCCTCTTCTAAACTTAGCAAATAATATTGTCTCAATAAATTTTCTGGTAATGTTTCTTTTAAATATCCTTTTGTCATCTTTAGTCCGTTTTCTATAATTTTCCTTATTGCATTTTGCGATAATTGGTAAGTTAACGGATAAATTGGAATAATTTTTCCTGTATTTTTATGAACTCCCTCCTCATCATAAGTAGGAGATATCATTTCAACATTTCCATTCTTTTTTGTAACTTTTCCAAAAAAAGAATATGTTTCTCCTAACTTAAATTTGGATTTTAGATAACTTTGGTTATACCAAGTAAGAATGGCACTTGCTGTATCATCTCTTACAATCAACTTGTAAATTGTCATATTCTTTCTTCTTGTTCTAATTTCATTCACTTTTGAAACACAAACTGCTTCAATAAGGGTTTCTTCTCCTTCTACTACATCTACAATTTTGGTTGCCCTACTTCTATCCTCATGTTCACGCGGATAATAAGTAATTAAGTCTTTTAATGTATATATATTAAGTCGATTTAATAATTTAGCTCTATTGGGACCTACCCCTTTTACAAATTTCACATCTTGGTTTAAATCGCTCATTTATTTTCACCTACTTACCTTTTTGTACATTCTATCACAATTGATAAAATTTTTCCAATAAAGTTTCCAATAAAGTCTTGTTTTTTTTTTCGTATTGTGTTAAACTAATTAACAGACAATTTATTAACGTTATTAGGAGGTGCAATAAAAGATGGCAAAATGTGAAATTTGTAATAAATCCGTTGCTCACGGAAATCAATTAAGTATCACTCGTTCTCACATCAGTAAAAGAACAACTAGAACATTCAAACCAAATATTAGAACAGTAAAGGCTATCGTTGACGGACAAACAAAAAGAATGACTGTATGTGCTAAATGTTTACGTGCAGGAAAAGTTAAAAGAGCTTAAATAGATTAAAAAAGTAGGTAAACACCTACTTTTTTTGTTGGTTATGTATTAACCTAATCTTTTATACCAAATATTAGCTTTACAAAACCCCTTAGGAATTTTGGTACTTTTTTTACAACAATCTGCATTATTTCCACTCTCCTTTTCTTATAAAACTCTAACATGCAAGCCATACAAGACCTAATATTAAAATTGCTGCTCCAATTAAAAATAACCATCCTGTAAGTGGAAGTAATAGTACTAATAAAATTCCTAACCCTAGCCCAATTAAACATACTCCACATGTTTTTTTAAGCACTCCAAACATAATACCTTACCCCCAATCCTTACTTATATTATATTAATTTGAAGAAAAAAGGTGATACTATGAAAAAATTAAATATTAAACAATCAAAAGAACTTATTGAAATATTAAAACAAACTTACCCAGATGCTACTTGTTCATTGGACTTTACAACCCCTTTTGAAATGGTAGTTTCTGTTATGTTATCTGCTCAATGTACCGATGAACGTGTGAATAAAACAACTCCATCTATTTTTGCTACATACAAAACTCCAGAAGATTTTGCCAATATCGAGCTTTCTGAATTAGAAACTTTAATTCATCCTTGTGGCTTTTATAAAAATAAAGCAAAAAATATAAAAGCTTGTGCTCAAAAAATTATAGACGATTTTAATGGACAAGTTCCACAAACGATGGAAGAATTATTAACTCTTCCTGGTGTTGGAAGAAAAAGTGCTAATGTTATTTTATTAGAAGCTTTTGGAATTGCAAATGGAATTGCTGTAGATACTCATGCAAAAAGAATCTCAAACCGAATTGGGTTATCTTATGAATCTGACCCTGAAAAAATTGAACAGGATTTATTAAAAATATTTCCAAAAGAATACTTAAAAGATGTTAACCACCTTTTTGTATGGCATGGCAGAAAAACTTGTGATGCTAGAAAACCAAACTGTGAAAATTGTCGCATCAATCATTTTTGTAAGACCCATCTTTCTTCCCAATCAAAAAATGTATAAAAATATTTTAGTTGCCAATACTATATCATAAAGAAGGTGATGGTTTTGACAAACATCAATTGTTCTGCAAATTGTGTTTATCAAAAAGACGGAAAATGTTGTCTTGAACATGTCTTTTTTCAAGATGCCACTTCGTCATCAGATTGTGCCTATTTTTTAAAAATAGAAACAGTAGATAAAAAATAATCTACTGTTTTTTTATTGCATTGTTCCTTGACAAATCTATGAATTAGATATATAGTTACCATATAAAAAATATACGAATTTAGGAGGAATTTTTATGTTAAAACAAAAAACAAAAATCATAGCATTATTACTAACACTTTTACTAGTTATCTCTACTATTAGTTTTGCAACTGATACTCCTGTTGTAACTTCAGAAACTGGTAATGTTGTTTCTACTGTTCCTGGTGATAATGCAAGAGTTGAAGGTGATGAAACTTCTACTAACACTACACCTGAAACACCTGACATTCATAATGGTGATTTATATGTATTTGATAACAACATTAAAATGGATCAATTAGTTGATGGAAATGTATTTCTTTTTGGTAATGATATTGAAGTAACAGGAAAAGTAAATGGCTCTATTTACATTTTTGGTAGAAATGTAACTTTTAGCAAAGATTCTTATATCATTCAATCCATCTATGTTATGGCAGACCAAGTAACTCTTGATGGTATTGCAAATGATTTATATGCTTTTGCAAGAAAAATAGACATGTCTTTTGATTCTTTTATGTATCGTGATTTAAGAGTTTTTGCTGACACTTTTAACTTTAATGGAGGAGTTGGAAGAAATGCTTTTGTAGGAGCAAATAATTTTAACTTTGTTACAACAGAAGGAAGTGCAGCTCTTGTTTATGGTGATTTAACCTATTCTTCTTCAAAGGAATTATCTTTAACAGCAAATCATGTACAAGGTAATATTAATTACAAACAAGAAATCATAGAAGGAGAAAGTATCACAAGTATTATTCTTGAAAAAGTAATTGATGTATGTAATACTTTATTATATGCTTTCATTATATTCTTATTATGCTTATGGCTTGCTCCAAAATTCTTAGCAAAAACTTCTAGTTATCTTGCTCCTGTGGCTGTTGTTAAATCTTTTGGAATTGGTTTATTAAGTACTATTGTAGCAAGCTTTGTTGGTATCGCTCTTTTATTTACTGTTGTAGGTGTTCCTGTAGGATTTGCTATAATTGCACTACTTGTTCTATTACTTTCGATTGCAAATGCTGTTACTTGTATCAGTATTACATACAAATTAAAAGAAAAATTTGGATTTGCTAAAAATTACTTAACTTATTTAACACTTGCTTGTGTTGTTATTGTAATTTGGGCATTAAGATTAATTCCATATGCTGGTTCTATTATTTCTTTTGTTGTAAAAATGATTGGACTTGGAATTGTTGTTTATTATCTATTTACTAAAAATTGTAATAAAAAAGAAATTAACAAAACAGCGAAAGCTACAAAAGTAGAAAAGAAAGAAAATCCAGAAAAAGTAGAAAAAAAAGAAACATCTTCGAAAAAAGATACAAAGAAAAAAGAAGATTAATAATAATTAAAATAAAAAAAGAGTCACTTTGAAGTGACTCTTTTTTATTGTATAAATTATAAAAATATAAATTATTATGTTTATTCTTCTATCATTATGATATAATATATTTAAAAATATAAAAATATGAGGTATTATTCTATGAAATTTAAAAAAATAATTCTACTTGTAACTAGCATTATCCTTGTTCTTTCTATCATTTTTCTTTTTGTATGGTATTCTAAGAAAGTTTCTGAAAAGGAAACCGTTGCCCAACCAGTTGATATGGTAGAAGCAATTAATCATACAATAAATAATGAGTTTGACATTACACAATTAGAAGATTTTAATGACGAAAATACAATTAGTAACAATAATGAAACTGCTTCTAGTGTGCAAGATACAAATACAAACACAAAGCCTAATAAAAATGCCAATACTCCTCCCTACTACATAAAAGTAAATTATGGTGCTCAAGTAGTAACCATTTACCAAAAAGATGAAAATGGAAATTATACCATTCCATTAAAAGCTATGGTATGTTCTACAGGCGATGCCACCCCAACTTCTGGTGTATATTCTATTCCTGCAAGATGGGAATGGTTAAGACTTCAAGGTTATGTATGGGGACACTATTCTACTCAAATTAAGGGAAATATTTTATTCCATTCTGTACCATATTTAAGAAAAGGAGATCCTGCTAGTTTAGAATATTGGGAATATGATAAACTTGGAACTTATGCCTCAGCAGGATGTGTTCGTTTAAAAGTAAGTGATGCAAAATGGATTTATAATAATTGCAAAAATGGGACTAAAGTAGAATTCTATAGCAGTTCAGATCCAGGCCCTTTAGGTAAACCATCTTCTAAGAAAATCTCTTCTTATTCTGATGAATTAAGAAATTGGGATCCAACAGATTCAAATCCAAATAATCCTTGGAAGAACTATAAACCTAATAATAGTGATAATAATAATAATAATAATAGCAATAACAATAACAATAATAATAACACCAGTAATCACCCCAATAAACCGACAACGAATCCTGATAAAACAAACACCATACAAAATACAGTTGTAAATGACACAAAAACAAACACTATAACAAGCGATTTAAAAAACAATACCATAACACAGAATTCTCTAACAAATACCATAAAATAATTATAAAATAAACAGGTTGGAAATACCAACCTGTTTATTTTATTAACCTAATTTGAATGCATTTCTGGAAAATGGGTCGGCGAAGGTGCCGCCCCCTACAGTTATTCCTTTAATTTTTTGATTGTTTCTGTATAATTTTCGCTTTTGATAATCCCATTTCCTACCACTGCAATATCTACTCCTGCTTTTGTTACATCTACTATGGTTTCTAAATTAATTCCTCCATCTGCTTCAATATCAAAATCTAAATTATTCGTGTCTCGATATTGTTTTAACTCTTTTACTTTTTCTAATGTTTCAGGAATTAATGCTTGTCCTCCTTTTCCTGGTTCTACTGTCATAATTAGTACCATATGAATAAGAGGCAAAAATTCATAAATTTCTTGTATTGGTGTAGCAGGTTTTACAGAAATTCCAACTTTAATTCCATTTTCTTTTATTTTGTTTATCACTTTTAATATTTCTTCGTTATCTTGACATGCTTCATAGTGAAATGTAATACGGTTTGGCGAAAATGGAATATATGCTTCTATATGGCTTTCTACATCTTTTACCATTAAGTGTACATCAACTGGAATATTGGATACTTGTTTAATTTGATTGGTATAAGTAATCATTGTTTGTAATGTATTTTTTTCTACGAATTCTCCATCCATAACATCAATATGATAATAATCGGTATGCGCCACCTCTAAATCATATATTGTTTTTACTGAATTTTCTGGTTCAACAGATAGTATTGATGTTGATATTTCTACCATTTGTGTTCCTCCTTATCTTTTAAATCTTTATATATTTTTACATAATTTTGATATCTTACATCTGAAATTCTTCCTTCTTCTAGTGCTTTTCGAATTCCACAACTTTCTTCTTTTATATGAGTACATCCAACAAATTCACAATTCTTTTCTTCTTCTTTTAGTTCTTTGAAATATTTATATAAGTCTTTATTTTCAATTTCATATACATCAAATGTAGCAAACCCTGGTGTATCTGCTATATAACTTCCCTCTTCTAATTTATATAATTGTATAGCTGTTGTTGTATTTTTTCCTTTTTTATTTTTATTGCTAATCATTCCTTCTTTGGTTAAATCTTTTTCAAAAATAGCATTTAAAAGAGTCGATTTCCCTACTCCAGAATTACCTGAAAAAGCACTAATCCCTTGTTGCAATACGTTCCTTACTTCCTTAATTCCTTGTTTTTCTTTTGCAATGGTTTCGATTACTTTGTATCCAATATTAGTATAAATTTTCTTAATATCTTCTATTATTTCCTCTTTTCCTAAATCCATTTTATTAATAACAATCATCGGCTCAATTCCTAAAAATTCAGCAAAAACCAATTGTTTATCTAGTAATAATAAATCTGGTTTTGGATGACTTGCTGATATTACAAAAATAAGTCTTTCTACATTAGCAAGTTTCGGTCTTTTTATATAATTATCTCTTGGCAATATTTTATTAATAACTGCTGTCTTTTTTTCTTCATCAATTACTTCTATTTCTACTCTATCTCCTACAACAGGTACTATTTCATTTATCTTAAATCTCCCTCTTGCCACTGCTTCATATGTACTATTATTTACTTCAATTTGATATTGATTTGATATGTTACTTGTAATAATTCCTTGCATCTTTTCTCCTCGTATTTTCAGATTACTCCTATTATATACTATTAAAAGTTTTAACGCAAGCCAATTATTTCTTCTCTTTTTTCTTTTGATATTTTTTCTAAAATTTCTTTTGACTCATATATATCATCTATGTATTTTTTATTTATATATGTAATTTCATTATATTGTTTTTCTTGGATTTTTTTTGAGAGAATACAAATTATTTTTCTATGACTATCCGTAATTTTTCTTATATCTTCATTTAAACTAGTATTACAGATATAATACTTATCTTTTTTGATAAAACCTAAACATGAATTAATATTTCCTATTATTTTATCAGAATGCAAATAAATTCTATTTCTATCGTAATCGCCTATTATTTTTGCATTTTTGTGTATGCTCATTAACATTGATAATACCAACATCTTTTTAACTGTAGTTCCATCTTCTTTGCATCCGAATATCAGTCTCTGAGATACGATTCTTAATACATCTATCGTAAAAAGAATTTGCTTTTATATTTTCATTTAATATTTTAACTCCTGTTAAATGCAAAAAATTTGATTTTGTAAATTTTGTTTCTATATATTTTATTTCTTCTTCCTTGTATATAAACATAACATTTTTATTTTCCAAATTTTGCTGATACAATTTTGCACAACTATACAATTCTTTTATTAGCTTTTTCTTATCAATCTTTATCTCCTCCTAACAATAAAAAGGAGAATCAGCTTTGCCTAAACAATACTAATTCCCCCATATTATTACTGATTTTTCCGTTGTCCGCCAACCGTAAGTCCACAAGCCTTACTTTTATTTCGGATTTTTCCGTTGTCCGCCAACCGTAAGTCCACAAGCCTTACTTTTATTTCGGATTTTTAGTGTCAGCACACTGAGATTTTTTAATCTCTTTATAGTATATTCATTATACTACATATTATTTACAAAATCAACTCTTATTTAAAAGTATATTGTGTTTCTTTACTTAAGTCTAGTCTGTGTGTTCTGTTCCATTTTCCACCTTTTGAGTCTGATATTTCAACTTCTAAAGAAACAGTTCCTGTTCCTGTAATTTCTGTTTTTATTGTTTTATTTTTGTCAACATTGGAATCTGTTCTTTTTACAGTTCCATCTGCTTTTATTGTAACAGTCACACTTTTAGCAATGTCTTGTGATAATGTATTTCCTTCTGTTTCATATCCGCCTGTAATTGCTTTTAAATCTACTGTAATGGTTGCTGTTTTTTCTTCCACAATTTTATTAACGGTTATTACTACTGTTGTTCCAACATCTACTGTTTTTCCAGCTTCTACCGTTTGTTTTAGTACTTTTCCATTATCATTTGATTTACTTTCTTCATAAATTACTTCTACTTTTAATTTTGAATCTGTTAATAGCTTTCTAGCTTCTGTTTCTGTTTTTCCTATTACATTTGGTACATCAACTTGTTCAATTCCTGTTCCTATACTTACGTGAATTTTTATAGTTTCTCCTGCATTTACTTGCATATTTTCTTTGGTTTCTTGGCTAATCACATATCCTTCTTCTACTGTTTTGCTCGTTTCTTCAATTACTTCATATAATAGATTTGCTTCTTCTAAAGCTGTAATTGCTTCTTCTTTTTTCATACCAACTACTTTTGGTACAGTCGTTATTTCTTGCCCTTTACTAATAACAACTTTTATCTCTGATTTTTCTTTTACTTTGTAATTTTCCATATAACGTGGTTCTTGGCTAATCACATATCCTTCTGGTACATCTGGACTAAATTGTGCTTCTAGCTCAGTATAAACAAGTTTTGTATCTTTTGCTGTTTTTTCGGCTTGTTCCTTCGACATTCCTACAAAATTTGGTAGCACAACTTCTTTTACTTGTGTTAGTTTTAATCCAAAATACGTAATCATGATTGTTACAATAAATAATAGAATCGCTCCAACCATAAAAGATAATATTTTATGATTTTTTACAAATGTAATAAATTTATTTTCTTTTTTCTTAGAAGTTTCTTTTCTTCTCACTGGATTTTCTTTATTCATTTCAGTATCATACATGGTTGGTATTTTTTGTGTTGGAAAATCATTTTCTGAATCTTTCATAAACACAAAATTACCATCTGGATTTTTTAATGCCATGTTTAAATCCTTTAGCATTTCAGACGCACTTTGATAACGTAAATTACCATCCTTTTGCATTGCTTTGATTACAATTTTATTCACGGAATTTGGTATAGTAGGATTGATTATAATTGGTTCAATTGGCTTTTCTTGCATATGCATTAATGCAATAGATACTGGAGTATCTGCATCAAAAGGAACTCTTCCTGTTAACATTTCATACATTACAACACCAAGAGAATATAAGTCTGACTTTGCATCTGTAAATCCTCCCCTTGCGTGTTCTGGTGAAAAGTAATGAACTGAACCAATGGTAGTTCCAAAGGCAGTAATCGTTGAATTTGAAACCGCTTTTGCAATTCCAAAATCTGTTACCTTTGCCATTCCTTCTTCAGTAATAATAATATTATGTGGTTTAATATCACGATGAACAATACTATTTTTATGAGCCATTTCTAATGCAGACGCAATTTGAATTGCCACATTAACAGACCATTTCCATGAAAGCTTTCCTTCTTTCTGAATGACTTCTTTTAATGTTTTTCCTTGCACTAATTCCATGACAATGTAATATAAATTCCCTTCATTTCCTACATCATATACACCTACAATATTGGGATGTGTTAAGCTTGCAACTGCTTGTGCTTCTGAACGAAAACGTTTAATAAATTCATCATCTGTTGTAAATTCATCTCTTAATATTTTTACAGCAACAAATCGATTTAAAATGTGGTCTTTCGCTTTATAAACCGTAGCCATCCCACCATTTCCTACTTTCTCCATCATTTCATATCGATTCGCAATCAATCTTCCTTCTAAGTTCATTTTTCATCTCTCCTATATATACTTCTCATCATTTTGTATAACAAGAACTGTAATATTATCATATCCACCCATTTCATTTGCTCTTTGTACTAACTTATCACAGCTGTTCTCAATATCTTCTTTTACATATTCATAAATTTCTTGTTCTTTTACCATATTGGTTAAACCATCGGAACACATTAACAAGGTGTCTCCTTTTAAGAAACCTTTTATCATTAAATCTGGTTCTACATATGGAGTACATCCTAATGCTTTCATTAGCATATTCTTTTTAGGATGATTTTCTGCTTCTTCCTTCGTAATAGTTCCATCTTTTACTAACTGTTCTACATAGCTATGGTCTGTTGTGAGCTTTCTCATAAATTCTTGTCTTATTCGATAAATTCTACTATCTCCAACATGCCCAATAAATGCTTTATTATTATATATTAAACAAACTTCCAAAGTAGTACCCATGTTTTCTAATTCTACATTTTCTTTTGCTTTATCATATACAATCATGTTAGCATATTCAATACTACTTCCAATTAGTTTTAAAATTGCTTCTTTATCTTTTTCAATTTGTGGAAAGTTGGTCTCGATATAACTTTTTACACTTGCTGTTGTAAGTCTACTTGCAATTTCTCCTCCATTGTAACCTCCCATACCATCTGCTAATATGTAGAGCTTTATTTCATCATCTTTACTTGCTATATAATAAAAATCTTCATTAATATCTCTTGCTTTGCCTAAATCGGTTTTTGCAAAAACTCTCATGCTTCCTCCTTTTGTTTATTTTAAGTTTTTTCTTCTAAGTTGTCCGACACGCAGCATCAATATCAGAACCTAATTCTCTTCTTATTGTTGCCACAATTCCGTGTTCATTTAAATAATCACGAAATTTGATAATATTTTCATTCGAACTTTTGGTATATGCTCCATTTTCAATTTTATTAATCGGAATTAAGTTAACATGACATATCATTCCTTTTAATAAGCTAACTAATCGTTTTGCATCTTCTAAATTATCGTTGTTATCCTTTGCAAGTGCATATTCAAAGGATATTCGTTTATTGGTTTTAGCAATATAATCTTTACATGCTTTCATAAGTTCTGCTATCGGATATGCATTATTTACTGGCATCATACTGCTTCTTTTTTCATCTGTTGTTGCATGTAGGGATATCGATAATGTACATTGTAAATCCCTATCTGCTAACTCGTATATTTTAGGAACCAGTCCACTCGTTGAAATGCTAATATGTCTTGCTCCAATGTTTAAACCTTTCTGGTTATTGATAATTGCAATTGCATTCATAACATTATCAAAATTATCTAGCGGTTCTCCTATTCCCATAAATACAATATTAGATATTTTAATTCCTGCATCACGTTCTACTGCTAAAATCTGCTCCACAATTTCGCCAGAAGTTAAGCTTCTTATAAAATTGATACCAGTAGAAGCACAAAACTTACATCCCATTTTACAGCCAATTTGTGAAGAAACACAAATACTATATCCATGATGATAACTCATTAAAACTGTTTCAATCGCATTGCCGTCTAATACATCAAATAAGTATTTTTTCGTTCCATCACTAGACTCTTGTTTTCTTAGTATGTTATATATGCATAAACTATATTCTTGTTTTAGTTTTTCTCTTAACTCAATAGAAAGGTTGGTCATATCATCAAAGCTTGTTACATTTTCCACATAAATCCAACGAAAAATTTGCTCTGCACGAAATGGCTTTTCTCCTAACATAATTAATTCCTGTTTTAATTCTTCTAAATTGTAATCTTTAATGTTTTTCATAAAAAACTTTCTTTCTAAAATTTATAATTTCGCTATTTAACTTATATCATAAAGTACTTTTTTTTTCAATACTTAGATAAAAATAAAAGATGATTTTAGGGACGGGGTAAAAAATCATCTTTTTTCTATTTTCTCCTAAAGTTAAACAAACTTTAAGAAGGGAATAACCATTGGTTATTCCCTTCTGTGCCTGCTTACTTTTTATAGCAAATCAGCAATCACTTCTTCTCTTGCTCTGGCATTTAACATGATAGGAGGAACATCAAGCACCGTTTTTGCACCTGTCATTCCTTCTTGTTTCATTCTGTATGCTGCTCTTGCATAGGCAACCAGTACAGAACCAGTAAATTCCGGATTTGAATCAAGTTTTAAAGAATATTCAATTACCTGCTTACTTGCATATCCTGTTTCGCCGCAAGAAATCACACTTCCACCGTGAGGTAAGCCACTGTGATTTTTGTCCAGTTCCTCTTGGCTGATAAAATGCACGGTTGTATCATAATCTGCAAAATAGTTCGGCATTGTTACAATTTCTTTTTCAATTGCCGCCAAATCTGCTCCTTCTTCTGCTACAACAAAGCATTCTCTTGTGTGTTTTTCTCTTGTTGAAAGTTCAGGGTTTTTACCAGCCCTTACACGCTCCATTGCTTCTGGCACCGGAATGGTATACTGGCGCGCATCTTTTACGCCCTCAATTCTACGGATTGCATCAGAATGTCCTTGGCTGACACCTCTGCCCCAGAATGTATATGTATGTGAAACAGGTAAAACTGCCTCTGCATATGCTCTCATATTTGAGAACATTCCTGGATCCCATCCAACTGAGATAATTGACACATTTCCGCCAGCTTTTGCTTTTTCATCAACCGCCTTTAAATACTCTGGTATGTTGGCATGTGTATCAAAGCTGTCCACGGTACAAAAAAGTCTTGCAAATGTAGGCACTTGTTTTGGTAAATCTGTTGCTGAGCCACCACACATAATCATAACATCCACTTTGTCCACCCATTCAATTGCTTCATTCATAGGAACGACTTTGGCAGATGCAGATATCTGTTTTGCTACCTTTTCTGGATCTCTCCTCGTAAAAATAGCTACCAGCTCCATGTCATCATTTCTTTCAATTGCTTCTCTAACTCCTTTTCCAAGATTGCCATAACCACAAATTGCTACCTTAATTTTTTTATTTTTCATACTCTTTACCTCCTTTGTGCAATATACTGCTTTTATTTTCATAGTTATTTTATCATTTTTTCTAAAAAATGTTTCTTTTGTCTTTTATTTATCATATAATACATACATAAGTCAAGTAAAAATATGATTATATTTTACTTTAACACATAAAGAAGGTGTTACATATGAATGAAAAAAAATATAAACTTGCCATTGTTGGCGCAACTGGTGTTGTTGGAAGAACAGCACTTAAGGTTTTAGAAGAAAAAAACTTACCAATTGCCGAATATGCTTTTTTTGCTTCTTCTCACTCAGCAGGATGTGAACTTATTTTTCAAGGAAAATCCTATCTGATAAGGGAATTAAATGAAAATTCTTTTGATGAAGGTTTTGATTTTGCTATTTTTTCTGCAGGTGGAGATACGGCTAAAAAATATGCACCCATTGCTGCATCACACGGTTGTATTGTAGTAGACAATAGTAGTGCTTTTCGTATGGAAAAAGAAGTTCCTCTCGTTGTTCCAGAAGTAAATCCAGAAGAAATCAAAAACAATCATGGAATTATTGCTAACCCAAATTGCTCTACTATTCAAGCTGTCGTTCCTTTAAAAGCATTAGACAACAAGTATAACATTAAGCGTATCGTTTATTCTACTTATCAAGCAGTGTCTGGAGCTGGAAGACTTGGATTAGAAGACTTAGAAAATGGTTCAAAAGGTGAACTTCCTAAAAAGTTTCCTCATCCAATTTATAACAATTGCCTTCCACATATTGATGTATTTATGGAAAATGGTTATACCAAAGAAGAAGAAAAAATGATTAATGAAACAAGAAAAATACTAAAAAAACCAGATTTAAAAGTAACAGCAACTTGTGTAAGAGTTCCTGTTGCAAATTCTCATAGTGAAAGCATTAACATAGAATTTGAAAAAAGTTTTAATCTTGCGGATGTTATTAAAACTTTACAAGATTACCCTGGTATTGTTGTATTAGATGATGTATCTAAAAATGAATACCCTCTTGCTAGTATTGCGAATGGCCATGATGACGTATATGTTGGTAGAATTAGACATGATGAAAGTGTAGAAAATGGCTTAAACATATGGGTAGTAGCAGATAATATCAGAAAAGGCGCTGCATCCAATGCGATACAAATTGTAGAGAAGTTAATTGAATATAATAATTAAAGAAGCAGCATCACGCTGCTTCTTTCCCTTTGATGAAAGCTATAATAGCTTCCCCTTCGCCTCTGTTAGCCAGATAATGTGACTGTCCCTTTTCGCAGAACATAATTTCACCTGCCTCGTAAATCTTGCCGTTACTCTCAACTCGTCCTATGAGTACGATGTAGATTTCCCAGTCCTCATTATGTAGATGGTCTCCTATGATAGCAGACTCATCAACAACAATCTTTCCTGCTTCGTAAACCTGGTCTGCCGGATGCTTTTCATCCAAATATTTCAGTTCCGGATCCGGTACCTTATCTTTATATATGGTACAGTGTCCTTTTCCGCCTTTTAGCTCAGGCACTCTATTCCGGCTAACAAGACCGCTTGAATACTTCATTTCCAACTCATCTACAAGTTGATGTCTTACTACTGTAATTTCTTTCTTCATGTTTTTTCCTCCTTGACTTTTCGTTAGAAACTTTATTTAAAACCTATCTATAGTATACCATAATTTCTACATTTTGTAAACCTACATTTCGCTCTCCTCTAACAATTAAATTTTATACGAATAAGGAATTCTACTTCTTATACCTGGCTACAGCAAAAACGCATTGACATCTTATGTAAATTGCTGTATAATTTAGGAAGTTCTTTTTAACAATTTTATTGAAGTTATTTTAATAATTGTAAAGGAGGTATAGAAATTTTATTTTGTAACTAAAAATTAGCAACCGTTTAGGAGGTAAACTTAAATGAGAAATGATTTTTTGTTAGAAACTTATGGTAGTCCGCTTTATGTGTATGACAATTTTATTTTAGAAGAAAGATGTCAGCGTATAGCACGGTTTCAGGAAGGACTTGAATCAAATCTTCCTGGTATCCGTGTTCGTATGCATTATTCTACCAAAGCCAACTCTAATCCCGCTATTTTAAAGACTGTGCGGAAATTTGGTTTAAATATTGACTGCATGTCACCATTTGAGCTTCGAATCAACAAGGAATGTGGTTTTATGCCAGAAGAAATGTTATATGTTTGTAATAATATTTCCGTTAAAGAAATGGAGCTGGTGTATGCAAGCGGTGTTCTTATCTGCCTTGATTCCGTATCACAGGTTCGCACTTGGGGGCAGCGTTACCCTGGCACTGAAATTATGGTACGTATCAATCCTGGTATTTCAGGCGTTGGTCATTGCAAAAAAGTTAACACTTCTGGAAAAGGCACTAAATTTGGTATTTCAGAAGCAAATCTTCGCAACTTATTTGCCGTTGCTAAGGAATACAATTTACGTATCATCGGTACACATCAACATTTAGGAAGCTTATTCTTGGAAGATAAAATTCCTGAATACATCGCTGGTGTGAAGGCTGGACTTGAAATAGTAAAGAAATATTTCAAAGATGTAGAAATTGTTGATTTAGGCGGGGGTTTCGGTGTTCCTTACAAGCCTGGCGAACGGCATCTTCCCTTGTTGAAGTTGGCAGACGAACTTACTCCCATTTTGAAAGGTTTTATTCAAGACTATCCTTCTGTTAAGGAATTTAAGTTTGAGCCCGGTCGTTACATTCCATGTGAAGCGGGTACGCTTCTTGGTACCGTAACTGCTGTAGAAAAGCGAAAACGTACTTGGTGGATTGGTACCGATATTGGTATGAATATCTTGGTACGTCCTTCCATGTATGGCTCATACCATGAAATTGTTTTTGAGGAAAGTGGAAGTGTTCGTGATTCCAAAGAAGTTTCTGTCAATATCTGTGGAAACGTCTGTGAGAGCGGAGATATTCTTGGAAAAAAACGATTTGTTTTTCTACCTGAAGTTGGCGATATTGTTGTTGTATGTAATGCTGGTGCTTATGGCTATTCTATGGCATCTAACTATACAGGACGTCCAAGACCTGCTGAAATAATGATTTACGCAGATGGAACAAAAGAAGTTCACCAAGTGATACGGCAAAGGGAATCAATTTCAGATATGTTACGTCTGGTTGAGTGACCAACTTATGTTTAAAATTTCTATGATTCAAATGGAGATATCCTTTTAATAGGTACTCCAGAAAGAATCCAGTTCGTAAAACGAGCTGGATTCTTTTTAATTTCTTAATTTATTTACTACTTCTACTAATGCATCTACTAAAAAATCAACATCTTCTTTTGTGTTGTCATCTCCAAACGTTACACGTAGTGACCCTTGTGCGGTTTGGCTTGGTAATCCAATTGCTACTAATACATGAGATGGGTCTAAAGAACCTGATGTACATGCTGAACCGTGACGATGCACAAATCCCTTTTACATCTAAATTTAGAAGTAGTGCTTCTCCATCAACTCCTTCAAAGGAAATGTTGGCATTTCCTGGTAAACGTTTTTCTTTATGTCCATTTAATTTTGTATCTGGTATTTTTTTTTGTACTTGGGAAATATAGTAATCTCGTAAAGAAGTTAATTTTTCATTGTACTTATCAAAATTTTCATAGGCAAGTTCAATCGCTTTTCCAAGTCCTACAATTCCTGCCACATTTTCTGTTCCTGCTCTCATGTTTCGTTCTTGATGACCACCGTCTTGTATTTTTTCAAACTCCACTCCTGTTTTGACGTACAATGCTCCCATTCCTTTTGGTCCATAAAATTTATGAGCAGACATAGATAATAAATCAATGTTATATTCTTTTACATTGATTCTAACATTTCCAATTGCTTGAACCGCATCTGTATGAAAATAAATGTGATGTCTTTTTGCAATTTCTCCTATTTCTTTTATTGGTTGAATGGTTCCTATTTCATTATTGGCAAACATCACACTAATTAAAATGGTTTGTGGGGTAATCGCCTCTTCTAATTCATTTAGGCTAATTAATCCTTCCGAGTTAACATTTAGGTAAGTTACTTTAAAACCTTCTCGTTCTAAATGTTGACATGTATGAAGTACTGCTGGATGTTCTATTTTTGTTGTAATGATATGATTACCTTTTTTACGATTGGCATAAGCCACTCCTTTTATTGCTAAATTATCGCTCTCACTCCCACAAGAAGTAAAATATATTTCTTTTGCTTCTGCCCCAATTGCCACTGCTGTCTTTTTTCTTGCCTCTTCTACTGCTTTTCTCGATTTTCTTCCAATACTGTACATAGAAGAAGCATTTCCATAATTCAAATTAAAATATGGTAACATCTCTTTTAATACCTCTTCTTTGGTAGCCGTTGTTGCGGCATGGTCAAAATATCTTGTCTTTTCCATTCCTCTTTCCCTTTCTTATATTCTTTCTTAATATTATATGGAAAAAATGTAAAAAAATACTAATAAAGTAAGTATCTTCTTACTTTATTAGTATTTTTTATCTTTATTCTATTATATTTCCTGGCAATCGATACCCACCCTCGTGTTCTAGTCCTTCTTCAGAAATTTCTTCTTGTTCTTCTATTTCTTGTACAATTTGCTTATTTACTTTTGCAAATTCATCCCTATTCGTTACTACTGGACAAACATCTCCTTCTTTCCATTCTATTTTAGGAACTACTCCCTCTTCTATTTGTGGTTCTTGCATAAGTATCATTTTTATTTGTCCGCAAATAATTTTGTACCTTACTATCAATAATATCTCTTTCTTTTTTAGCAAATCCATCTCTTTCTATGTTATCAATATGATTTCCTATAATTTCTTTGCAATTACGTTTTAATGCATCCCAATGAATATTAAATTCAATTGTTTTCATTCTTTGTGTCACTGTTTCAAACATTTCTTCTAATCTGTTTTCTATATCTTCTTTTCTTCTACCGTCTTCTTTTGGTTGTAACTCATTCTCTTGTATGTTTTCTAATTTTTCAATCTTTTCACCATTTTCAATTTTTCTTTTCAAAGAACTTACTGTTTTATAAATTACCTCAATTACTTCTTGGGCAGAACGATTCCTTATATCAACCATTGAATTAAATTCAAATAGACTCCTATATTGTTCAAAACGTCCTGGCAACATGTTTACAAACTCATCTACCATTTCTTGATGCTGTTTACTTAAAACGACTTTCATCTCATCTGGATATTTTGTTTCTATCTCCGATTTCATTTCTTGTAAATATTCTTGTGTTATCATTTCTAATTTTTCATATGTCATCTTATTTCCTTCTTCCTATGTTTTATCTCTTTCTATATTATACTGTTTTATAAAAATAAATGCAAGTATAAAAATTAATGGGGGACATAATATATCCCCCTGGCTTTACAACAAATTTAGCAAATCGTTTTTACGGTAAAGTACTTCTCCATGAAATCAGAAAGATTGGTTTTTATTGTTTCAAATTTTTCTTTTTCTGATTTATAGGCATATGTTTTCATGTACTGGTTAATCTGCCTTAATACTGTTGCATAATAGCATGTAAGTAGCTTACAAAGCGGAACCACATCCAGTTTCACATTTTCTTTGTTAAGCTTAAATTGCTGTTTTTCTTTGTTAGAAACTGTAGTAGTCATTCCATTATGCGAGATTTCCATTGAAACAAATTCATTCAATATCTTATCACATGCTTCTGCTTTCTGCTCATTTTCTTTGCTTAGCCGTCTTTTTTCCCAAAGAAGAGTACGTTGGCATTCGTTTTGTAGACGAACCAAATCATCTATCATACTGACTGCTTTCTCCATTTTCCAAAAACCTCTTAAGGTATATGGAATTTGAATATTCTTTTTAGGGAAAAATGCCTTTAAGTCCTGCTCATACAAAGTAATCAAAAAGCAAAGTGGAATCGCTTGAATCCGTTTTTTTCTGTTACAGATTAACTGTATGTGATAACCATATGTTTCACTGAAAAATGTAACACATGGCTTCTCTTTTAGAAATTTAAATTCTTCAAGAACCATCATTTTCACTACCGCTTCCCTCTGACCTTTCAAATCCTTTGCTTCTTCCTTTTGCTTTTCTAAGCTTTTTTGATGCCTCTTCCGTACTTCGTTTATGTTAGTACGGATTTTGTTAAATTTTTGCTCGTTCGTCATACCTTGTCCTCCTTTATAAATTATAAAAAGGTTTTACGCTGCATACCTTTTTAGGTTAAAGTATTTATGTTTACTAAAATATTATACTATCTTTTTTCCTATTCGTCAATAAAGAGTAAAGCTTTCGCCTTACTCTTTTATTCACTATTTTAAATTTTGGCTACATCTATGGCAAATATGTGGGTGATTTTCATCTCTTCCTACTGTTTCAGAATACATCCAACATCTTTCGCATTTTTCACCTGTTGCTTGTTCTACTGTTACTCCTACAATTGCATCTTTATCTTCTTTATTCTTTCCTTCTTTTATTTCTACATCAGATACAATAAAGATTTCTTTTAATAACTCTTCTTTTCCTTTGATAAAGTCATATGTTTCTCCATCTGCAAATAGAGTTACTTTTGCTGCTAAAGATAACCCAATTTCTTTATTTGCTCTTGCAAGTTCCAATTTTTTTGCAACTTCATTTTTTATTTTAATGTATTTATCCCATGTTTCTTCTAGCTCTTTATTGTCATACATTGGATTAACTTTTGGATAGTAGTTTAGCATTACACTCTCTAAATTTTCTCCATTTTTATGTGGCATGTATTTCCAAATTTCTTCTGCTGTATAACATGTCATTGGTGCAAGAATACGAACTAAACTTGATAGTATTTCATACATAGCTGTTTGTGCTGCTCTTCTTTCCACAGAATCTTTTTTAGCAGTATATAGTCTATCCTTTATAATATCTAAGTAAAATGCACTCATATCTACAACGCAAAATTGATTAATTGCATGGTATGCGTTGTGGAAATCATATACATCATAAGCATTGCAACAATCTTTTATCAATTTATTTAATCTTGCTAAGGCCCATTTATCAATTTCTTGCAAATCTTTATATTCGACAGGTCTATCTACATCAAAATCACTTATATTTCCTAATATATATCTTGCTGTATTACGTATTTTTCTGTATACTTCACCAACTTGTTTTAAAATATTTTTTGAACCACTTACATCTGATTTATAATCTGCAGATAATACCCAAAGTCTTAATACATCTGCACCAGATTCATTAATAACATCATGAGGATCAATTCCATTTCCAAGACTCTTTGACATTTTTCTTCCTTGTTCATCGATTGTATAACCATGTGTTACTACTTCTTTATACGGAGCTTTTCCTTTTGTTGCAACAGACGTTAATAGTGATGATTGGAACCATCCTCTATGTTGGTCACTTCCTTCTAAATATAAATTTGCTTCTGGAAGTCCTCGTTCAGCAAGTACAGATTCATGGGTTGAACCAGAATCAAACCATACATCCATAATGTCTGTTTCTTTTTTAAATTTAGTACTTCCACAATGAGAACATGTTGCTCCTTCTGGCATAAGTTCTTTTTCTGGTAAATCAAACCAAGCATTAGAACCTTTTTCTCTAAATATTTTTTGCACTTTATCTAGGCTTTCTTCTGTTACATATTCTTTTTCACATTCTGTACAATAAAAAATCGGAATTGGTACCCCCCATGTTCTTTGACGAGAAATACACCAATCGTTTCTTTCTTCTACCATTTTCGAAATTCTCTCTTGTCCCCAAGCAGGATACCATTTAACGGTTTTAATCGCATCTAAGGTTTCTTTTCTAAATCCATCAACAGATGCAAACCATTGATTTGTTGCACGATAGATAACTGGATGTTTACATCTCCAACAATGTGGATAAGAGTGGTTGACATCTTCTGCTACTAATAAGTATCCATTTTCATCTAACCATTTAATAATTTCTTTATCGGATTTTGCATAATACTGACCAGCAAATGGTCCTGCTTCTTCTGTTTGATGACCTTTAGCATTAACGGTTACTACTATATCTAATCCATTTTTTAGTCCACAAAGATAATCCTCTTTACCATATCCTGGAGCAGTATGAACAGCACCTGTACCAGTATCTAATTCTACTTTTATGGTATCATCTGAACCAAGTACGACTCTTGAATCTCTATCTAGAAATGGATGCTTACAAATAATTCCTTCTAAGTCGCTACCATCAAATTCTGCTACGGTGTTATATTGGGTAATTCCTGCTTTTTCCATTACTTTCGCCACTAATTCTGATGCCACAATAACTTTTTCTTTTCCTGTATCTACTATGCTATATTTATAATCTGCTCCAATTGTAATTCCCATATTTCCTGGTAGTGTCCATGGTGTTGTTGTCCATATTACAAATGAAGTATTTTCTTCATCAAATTTTCCTTTTGCATCTGTTACAGGAAATTTCACATATGCTGTATGTGAATTTACATCTTTATATTCGATTTCTGCTTCTGCTAAGGCTGTTTCACAGTCTGTACACCAATATACTGGTTTTAATCCTTTATAAATATAGCCTTTTTTATACATATCAGCAAATACACCAACCTGTCTTGCTTCCATTTCTGGTTGGTAAGTAATGTATGGATTATCCCAATCCCCTAATACTCCTAAACGTTTAAATCCTTCAATTTGTTTATCTTTATAATCCATAGTAAATTGTTTACAAGTGTCACGAAACTCGGTAACAGGTATCTCATCCCTATTTAATCCTAATTTTTCAATTGCTTTTTTCTCAGTTGGCATACCATGAGTATCAAATCCTGGAATGTATGGTGTATAAAATCCTTGTAAGTTTTTGTATCTTACAATGGTATCTTTTAATACTTTGTTTAACGCATGTCCTAAATGAATTTCTCCATTGGCATATGGAGGGCCATCATGTAAAACGAATGGTTCTTTCCCTTCATTTTTCTTAAGCATTTTTTCATATAATTCGTTTTCAAAAATCTCGTCTAAAATCTTAGGTTCTTTTGCTGGTAGATTTCCTCTCATTTCAAAGTCTGTTTTGGGTAAATTTAGTGTTTGGCTATAATTCATTTTTTCTTCTGCCATATTTATTCCTCCTATCAATATAAAAAAAGTGACCCATTCCTCCTAATACTAGGACGAAATGGATCGATTCCGCGTTACCACCTATTTTAAATAACCGGTTTACAACAAATTATTCCAAATTATTTCTCTTACTAACTCGATAACGTGAGTCACTCCGTTTTACCTTACTTCTAATTTCAGGTAATCGACAAAAAGGTGATAACAAACAAATTATTACACTGCTAGAATCTCACCAACCTCTAGCTCTCTTTTGCTTTTACTTTATCTGTCCTGTCCTTTTTATAGTCTTTTATCTCTTTTACAAATATAATATTACCACTTAATTCCACTTTTGGCAAGCATTTTTAAGAATTATTTTTACTTAGCAATTTTTTGCCTACTAAAATTTTACACTAACTTTTACTTATTTTATGCTGTTTCTGAAGTCTGATTTGGTATGATTTTTTTCTTTTTGATGTGTTTTTTCTCTACCTTTTCTTCATTAATAACAAGTTTTGGTTTTTCTCCGCTTTCCACTGTTTCTTTTGTGATAATACATTTTTCTATTTTTGGATTGGATGGCACTTCAAACATGATGTCTCTCATAATATCCTCTATAATCGAACGTAGTCCTCTTGCTCCTGTGTTTCTTTCAATTGCTTTATCTACAATTACATTTAATGCTTCTTTCTCAAATTCTAATACTACATCATCTAATTCTAGTAGTTTTTTGTATTGTTTCACAAGTGCATTTTTAGGTTCTGTTACAATACGAATTAGGGCTTCCCTATCTAATTCCCTTAAGGTTGCAATAATTGGTAATCTTCCTACAAATTCTGGAATTAATCCAAATTTTAATAAATCTTGTGGAAGTAATTGTTCAAAAACAGCAGATTTATCAATTTCTTTTTTGCTTTCAATTTTTGCACCAAATCCGATGGTTTTCTTACCAATTCTTTCTTCAATAATTTTATCTAATCCTTCAAATGCTCCTCCACAAATAAATAAGATATTTCCTGTGTTAATTTGTAAGAATTCTTGATGAGGATGTTTTCTTCCTCCTTGTGGTGGAACAGATGCAACGGTTCCTTCTACAATTTTTAAAAGTGCCTGTTGTACTCCCTCTCCACTAACATCTCTTGTAATCGATGGATTTTCGGATTTTCTTGAAATCTTATCAATTTCATCAATATAGATAATTCCTTTTTCTGCTTTTTCAATGTCGTAGTCTGCTGCTTGTATTAGTTTTAATAAAATATTTTCGACGTCTTCTCCTACATATCCTGCTTCTGTTAAGGTTGTTGCATCTGCAATAGCAAATGGCACATTTAAAATTCTTGCTAGGGTTTGTGCAAGCATTGTTTTTCCACAACCTGTTGGTCCTAATAATAATACATTACTTTTTTGAATTTCTACATCACTAATTTCATCTTCTGTATTAATTCTTTTATAATGGTTATACACAGCAACTGCCAATGTTTTTTTAGCTTCTTCTTGCCCAATTACGTATTCATCTAGTGTTTTTTTAATTTCTTCTGGCTTTGGAAGTGTGGTTACTTCATCTATTGTATAGCCTGTTTCTTCTTCTGCTACATAGTCTTCATCAACAATGTTTTTACATAAAGAAATACATTCATCACAAATGTACACTCCTGGTCCTGCAACAATTCTCTTTACTGCTTCTTGTGCTTTGCCACAAAATGAACATTTTATATTTCTTTCATTTGGATTTTTTGCCATTAATTCCATTCCTTTCCTATTACATTTTGTAATCCTTATTCTTTTGTTTTTCGATTCATAATTTCATCGATTAGTCCATATTTTAGTGCTTCTTCTGCTGTCATATAATTATCTCTTTCGGTATCTTTTTCAATCGTTTCTAAACTTTGACCAGTTCTATCACTTAAAATTTTATTTAGTTTTTCTCTCGTTCTTACCATATGGTCTGCATGAATTTTAATTTCGGTTGCTTGACCTGAAATTCCATGTCCTCCAATTAATGGTTGGTGAATTAAGATTTCAGCGTTTGGAAGAGCAAAACGTTTTCCTTTTTCCCCACAGGCAAGCAGTACAGCTCCCATGCTTGCTGCCATTCCAACACAAATTGTAGAAACTGGGCATTTAATGTAGTTCATGGTATCTACAATTGCCATACCGTCTGTAATAGAACCTCCTGGTGAGTTAATGTATAAAAAGATTTCTTTATCTGGGTCTTCAGACTCTAAAAACAGAAGTTGTGCAATTACTAAACTTGCTGATGTTGGGTTAACATCTTCTCCCATAAATATAATTCTATCTTTTAAAAGTCTTGAGAATATATCATATGATCTTTCTCCCTTATTTGTTTGTTCTATAACATATGGAACTAAACTATTTTTTTCTAACATAATCTTTTTCCTCCTTCAAAAGCGAAGCTTTTGTACTCTTCACTTTTCATTCTTAATTTTTCACTTACAAATATGTCTATTTTATATCATAAAAGTTAGAGGTTGTCAAAACTATATTTTGCTCCCCCTAACTTTTCCTTTTATTGTTCTATTTTATTTTTGCATTTTCTACTATGAATTCTACTACTTTTTCATTTTTCATAGAATCTTCTACATATTTCATAAATTGTTCGTTTGCTTTTAATTCTTCTTCTTTTTTACCATATAGTTCTGCCATTTCTTTTACTTTTGCATCAACATCTTCTTTTGCAGGTTCGATGTTTTCTGCTTTTATAATAGCTTCTAATACTAAACGGTTTTTAACAGAAGTTTTAGCTTGTTCTTCATATTCTTTTCTAAATTCTTCTAGTGTTTTTCCAATCATTTGTAAATAATGTTCTAATTTCATTCCTTGGTATGCAAGTCTTTGTTCAATTTCTTGTGTCATGTTATCAATTTCTGTTTCAATCATTCCAGATGGAATTTCAATTTCTACATTATCACAAACAGCTTTTACAGCTGCATCTTCTGTTTCATATTTTGCTTTTTTCTTGTTTTCTTCTTCTAATTTTTCTTTGATGCTTGCTTTTAATTCTTTTAATGTATCAAATTCGCTAACATCTTTTGCAAATTCATCATCAAGTTCTGGTAATTCTTTTTTCTTGATTTCATGTAATTTTACTTTAAAAGTAGCGTCTTTTCCTTTTAATTCTTCAGAGAAGTATTCTTCTGGGAATTTTACTTGAATTTCTTTTTCTTCGTCTATTTTCATTCCAATAATTTGGTCTTCAAATCCTGGAATAAAGGTGTTACTTCCAATGATTAATTCATGATTTTCGGCTTTTCCACCGTCAAATGCAACTCCATCAACAAATCCTTCAAAATCGATAACAGTTGTATCTCCACTTTCTACTGGTCTATCTTCTACTAAAACTAGTCTTGCATTTTTTTCTTGCATGTGTCCTAATTCATGTTCAATGTCATGGTCAGATACATTATACTCTACTTTTTTAATTTCTATACCTTTATATTTTCCAAGTTTTACTTCTGGTTTTGTTTGAACAACTGCTGTAAAAATTAAGTCTTGTCCTTTTCCGATTTGTTTTACATCAATATCTGGACGACTAACAGCTTCAATGTTGTTTTCTTTTAATTCTTTTTCATATACTTCTGGTACTACTTCATTAAAAGTATCTTCATAGAAAATTTCATCTCCATAATATTTTTCTACAATATTCATTGGAGCTTTTCCTTTTCTAAATCCTGGAATGTTAAAATATTTTGCACTTTTTGCATATACTTTTTTCATAGCTTCATCAAATTTTGCAGCTTCAATTGTAAATTCTAATTTTACTTCATCTTTCTTATCTGTCTTTTCAATTTTTATACTCATTTAATTCAAATCCTTTCTTTTTTCTCAAATTAGCCTTTATATTATATCATGTTTTTCTAAGATTGCAAGTATTTTATATAAAGAAATTGAATAAGGAAAGGCAGATACCTTTCCTATTACTTTTTGGTACTTAAATTACTTTTAATGAAATGGGTTAACGCTGTAAATGATGGAGTTTCCTTCCACTCGGTATCCTCTCTTCATAACTTCATCGAGCTTCTTCAGATACTTTTCCTTTATGTTGCCCTTCATATGAATAACAACTCTTATTCGCTGTTTTTTCTTCGCAGGCCTAAGTTCCGAAGTAACAAGCTGTTTTTGCTGCGGATATTCTAAGGCTTCGATTTCTCTTTCCTCTTCATAATCCCAATGTTTTTTCAAACTCGGCAGGAATTCGATGTAAGTAATTTCGAACCCTTTTAACTTCACAGCTCTTGCCACTTTTCTGGCTACCTTCCGCTGTTCCTCCATAAATTCCCTTACTTTGTTTACATTTTTCATTTAGTGTACCTCCTTGTTGTATTTTAAACAATTATATTTTACCATAATTTATGTAAATTTACAAGCATTATGTTCTATTTACACATATTTTTCTATTTTCAAAATAAATCTACCTTTTTTGGTATTTCCGATTTGTTCTTTTAGTTCAAACTTTCCCTTTCCTCGAATGGTAAGTTTGTCCCCTATTTTTACTAGTTTTGAATCCTTATCTACAACTTCATAATTTAAGAATACTCTTTCTGCTCTAATTATCTCTTCTGCTTTTGTTCTGGAAGTTTTGGCAAGTTCAGAAACAATGTTATCTAGTCTCATTGAAGATACTGTAATTTCTATTTCTTCTTTTTGAATATTAACTGGATGTATTTTAGAAAGCTCTTTTATGCTTATTTCTGCTTTTTGAAATCTTGTTAGTGTCATAAGGTGTTGTTCTAAAAATGGCACGACTTCATTTAAAACAATAATATTTGCTCCCTCTTCCCACACTACAATATCTCCAATTTTTTCTCTTTTTAGCCCTAGTTTCATTAATCCACCAAGATAATCTCTATGGGTATACTTTCCTTTTAAATCATTTGGTAATAGTATTTCTATTACTTTCATTACTGTATCATAATTCTTTTCTACAATTTCTTTATTCCATTTTTCTGGAAAGAAAAGAACTACTTTTCTTTCTGCTTTTTCAAATCCACCATAAATAACATAGTTTTCGATTTCCGAACGATGTAACACTTTTTCTAATATATTCTGTTGCCTTTCATCTAAAAAATCTGTATTTTGTATTTTATTTCGTTTACTGCAAAGTGCCATTTGGTCTAACATTTTTGCAACAAGCAATTTATCTTCTTCCTTTTTATAGTTTTTTAATATCTCTTCTTTGTTCACTTTTTCTTCCTTTCTTTTAAGTTAGCATTATAATAACATAATAAAAGGTGAATTTCTACCTTATTGGTAAAATTCACCTTGCTTTAAGGGTATGAAAAGGATTATCTCCCATCTATTCTAATAACTTGCTGTATCTTCTAATTCTTCCTCTATATTTAATAATCGATTATATTTTGCTACACGGTCAGTTCTACATGGGGCTCCTGTTTTAATTTGTCCACTATTGGTTGCAACAACAATATCCGCAATGGTTGTATCTTCTGTTTCTCCTGAACGGTGTGAAACTACTGCTCTATAACCGTTTTGTTTTGCAAGTTCGATAGCATCTAGTGTTTCTGTTAATGTTCCTATTTGATTTGGCTTAATTAAGATGCTATTTGCTACCCCTTTATCAATTCCTTTTTGTAATCGTTTCATATTAGTAACAAATAAGTCATCTCCTACTAATTGAACTTTATCGCCAATTTTTTCGGTTAGTATTTTCCACGATTCCCAATCTTCCTCTGCTAAACCATCTTCTACTGAAATAATTGGATATTCTTCGGTAAGTTCTACAATATAATTTATCATTTCTTCTTTTGTTTTGAATACATCTGTCTTCCAAAAATAATATCCATCTTTTTTTATTTTTTTTGCTTCTTCGAACATTTCTGTACTTGCAACATCCAATGCTAGTGCAATATCTTCTCTTGGTTTAAAGCCAGATTTTTGAATTGCTGTAACAATCATATCTAATGCTTCTTTTTCATCTTTTAGATTTGGTGCAAATCCCCCCTCATCTCCAACTGCTACACTATACCCATTTTCTTTTAATACCTTTTTTAAATTATGATATACCGTTACTCCCATTTGTAAAGCTTCACGAAAAGTTCCTGCTCCTACTGGTATAATCATAAACTCTTGTATATTAATGTTATTATCAGAATGTTTGCCTCCATTTAATATATTCATCATAGGATGAGGTAATCTATTTGCATTTACTCCACCTATATAATTATACAAACTCATTCCCAATGAATTTGCTGCTGCTTTTGCTACTGCAAGCGATACGCCAAGTGTCGCATTAGCCCCCAATTTAGATTTATTTGGTGTTCCATCTAAATCAATTAACATTTTATCAATCTTTTGTTGTTCATATACGTTTGCTCCATTTAATTCCTTTGCAATTTTTTTATTTACATTTTCGACTGCTTGTAATACACCTTTTCCAAAATATCTGTCTTTATCGCCATCGCGAAGTTCTACTGCTTCGAAGCTCCCTGTAGATGCCCCAGATGGCACTAAACTTACCCCACTAAATCCACCTTCTATTACAGCTTCTACTTGTACCGTTGGATTTCCTCTAGAGTCTAATACCTCCATAGCATGTATGCTGCTAATACCTAAATAGTCTTTCATATTTTCTCCTCCTTAATCTATTTTATATATAGTATGATGGTTTTATTTGTAATTTATTCCAACTTGTAGATTTTTTTGGATAACTACTAGAATTTTTCTTTCGTATATGTTAAGATTAATAAGTGTTTATATTGGGGTATCGCCAAGTGGTAAGGCATCGGACTCTGACTCCGACATTCCTGTGTTCGAATCACAGTACCCCAACCACAAACTTGCCTTCGGCAAGAGAGAAGAACGAAAAGTGAAGAGTGAAAAGTAGCTACTTACTTGCATTAAAATATATTGGCAAGTTTGTACTTTTCTCTCTTCACTTTTAACTTTTCTCTTCTAATATTGTATTCCACTAATTTCAGAAGCATATGTTTCATAGTTTGGTTCATATTTTTTAATCATTTCATAAAATCCTTTTGCGTGTGTTTTGTATTTTAAGTGGCAAAATTCATGTAATACAACATATTCAATTACTTCTGGTCTATATTTTACAATTTCCGGATTGATGATAATGGTTTTATCTTGTGTGCATTTTCCTAATGTATTACTCATTTTTTCTAGTTTATAATCTTCTGGAGCAAATCCTAATAAAAGTCTGTTTTTTTCCATTACACGTTCAATTTCTGTTTTAGCAATTACTTTGTAAATTTTTTCTACTAATACTTCTACCATTTCTTCTTTTGCTACTTTTTTATATTTGTTTGGTAATTGAATTTTTATACTCTCATCTTCTAAATCTACTGTTAATGTCTTTATGTTTTTATAACAAATATGAAGTGCAAAATCTTCTCCAAATATTTTTACAAATCCTGTTTTAATATAAAAATCTTTTTTGGTTTCATATTCTTTTATTTTTTCTACAATCCATCTCTTTTTTTCTTCTACAATTTGTTGTATTTGATTTCTAGAAAAATACCAAGGAGCACTTACTACCACTTCTCCATTTTGTACGGATATATATAAATCATTTTTAATATTTTTATCAATTGTATAAGTAATAACTCCACTTTTATTTTTAAAAAATCCCATTTTCAAAACCCCTTTCAATCCAAAAATGCGTTCCTCAAACTCTTGTTTGATTTATTTTATCTTTTTGTTTTAATTTTGTCAATAGATTTTTTTAAAAAATATAAAATTTTTGTTTGGTATTTAAAAAATATCTATAAATACAGTTTTTAACAAAAAACAATTGAAAAAAATTGTTTTTTGTTATACATTATATATATATCATTTTTTGAGGTGAATTATGAGAGAACAAAGAAATAATAGAAAACAAAAAAACAGAACCCTTTCTTTAGAACATTACAAGTTAAATGTTCAATGGATTTTGCCAATATTTTTTATTCTTCTGGTACTATCCTATTTTGGAGTTGAATTTGTTAAAGATTTGACTTATCAAAATGTATATAATAACATCACAGAACTTAGTGAACAAACAGCTACTCAATTAAATCTTTCTATTTCCGAACAAAAAAAGTTTGTTCAAATAATGATTGATTCTATTAATAGTGGTTATTTTAAAACACCTGAGGATATATTTAATCGCTATCGTAATGATTTAGACGATTATCATTTCACAAGACTCGCTATATTGGACAAAAACGGAAACGGTACCACAAGTGATGGTCGTCAAGTAAAAAATTATGCTAATATTGAAGAATTTTTTAACCAAGATGATGTATATTTATCCGAAAATAGACCAAGTACCGTCTCTAATAATCAAGTTAACATCTATTCGAAAACTTTTCGTTTAAACCAAAAAGATTTAGTGCTATTTGCAACTGTTAATACAGAAGATTATAAAGAAATTCTATTAAGAAGGCTATTTCACGGTAAAGGTGGTACTTATTTAATTAATAATAATGGTTCTGTCTTAATTGATTCTTTTGATACCATAAAAGAAAATAATACGAATCTATATGATTTTCTTAAAACAAGTTATCATTTAACAAATGAAAAAGATATCGTAAAACTTAACTTGATGAAAGAAAATATCGAGAACAAAAAGACGGGAACATTTGATATCATATTAGATAGAACCACTTACTTTATCCATTATGAAAAACTTAGTATTAATGATTGGTATGTTGTAAGTATTGCACCTGATGACACAATTGCAAAAGAACTTACTACCTTTTTAATGATATCTCTTGGTGTATGTCTTTTCATTGTTTTTGTTATTATTGGTATTTGTGTATATATTGACCTTTCGAATCAAAGGAAAAGTAGAAAATTATATAGAGTTGCATATTTAGACCCTGTTACATCACTTGGTAATGATGTGTATTTTAAAGAACATGCTACCAATCTTTTACAAAATTCAACCAAAACCAAATATATTATTTCTCTTGATATTAATAAGTTTAAAGCACTTAATAATATTTATGGTTATGAGTTTTGTAATCAAATTTTAAAAGCAATTGGTGAAAAATTAATCAACATTTTACCAGAAAATCATATTACTTGTAGAATTTCCAACGATGTTTTTGCTACTATATTTAGTTATGAAAAAAATATTAAAACAATATTGGATCAAATTTTTGATGAAGTTTCTACCTTACGAATAAACGATACCTCTATACATGTTAATCTATCTATTGGTGTTTATCAAATTAAACCTGAAGATACTGACATTAATAAAATTTTAGATAAAGCTTATATTGCTCGTATTAAAATAAAAGGATTGTACCGTGATCATTATTATGTATTTGACGAAGTATTAGAAAATCAATTAATTGAAGAACAAAAAATTGAATCTTCTATGGAAGATGCTTTAAAAAATGAAGAATTTAAAGTTGTATATCAACCAAAGATTCTAGCTGGAACCGAAAAATTATATGGTGCAGAAGCTTTAGTAAGATGGTATAAAAAAGATGAAATCATTCCACCAGGAAAATTTATTCCTTTATTTGAGAAAAATAAATTTATTATAAAATTAGATTTATACATTTTCGAAAAAGTCTGCCAAGACTTAGCAAATTGGAAAAACACTTATGGTTTCACACCAACTATTTCCATTAATGTATCAAAAGAGCATTTTGTAGACGAAAACTTTATTCATGAATATGTTTCTATTTGTGATAAATATGGATTAAATACTAATAATATTGACCTAGAAATTACAGAAAGTGCAACCATTGATGAGAAAATTGATATTTTAAAAATTTTAAATATCATTAAAGAAAAAGGATTTATCATTTCTCTTGATGATTTTGGTACTGGTTATTCTTCCCTTAGTATGTTACAAAACATGCCAATTGATATTATTAAAATCGATAAAATATTTGTTGATAAAGCAAATTTAAATAGTAATCAAAATATCATCAACTATATTATGCTACTTGCCAAACGTCTTGGTGTAAAAACCGTTGTTGAAGGTGTTGAAACAAAAGAACAAGTAGATTTTGTACAAAAATTAAAATGTGATATTATTCAAGGATATTATTATTCAAAACCGATTTCTAAAGATGAATTGGAAGATTATTTTAACAAAAATATGTAAAAGAAAACCGCCCCTTGGTAACAAACACCTTGGGGTGGTAGGATTTTATGATGTGCTTTTTCTTCCTTGTGCACTCGCTTTTACAATTGCTTTAACTCCTTCTTGAATACATTTCTGCATTCTTTCTTCTTGAAGCCGCATATCTTCTTGGGCCTCTATAAGTTCTCCAAGAGCGATTTCAATTGTACTTTTTCCTCCTATTTCTCTTCTTTCTTGGAGCTCCTGTTTTGTCATTCTACCGTCCGAATCACTTTTTTTAGCCAATTCTTGAAAAGTGTTTTGAGTCACCGTTCTTTTCTGCTCTTTTCTTGCTCTCTCTGCGGCCTGTCTTGTCATTCCAATGCCTGGCCTATTTTGTTCAGCTTCATGCCGTTGGTCAAACTTAGTTTTCTCTGCCTTTCTCACTTTCTCGCTGGCATTCTTAATGTTTGACGTATCCCGATTTGATGATCCCGCATTAATCATAAAATTTCTCCTTTACTATCACTCTGTTTTTTCAGTATCTAGTATCATTATACTACATTTCCATAAAAAAATCAAATTTTCACCGCCTCCTCCTTATCTAAGCATTTTTTGCCTACTAAAATTTTACACTAACATTCTTTGCTTTGGCAAAGCCAAACATAAATTATCTATCGCAAGATTAGATAATTTATGAGCCCTCCGCTAGGAGCCCACGACATCTTTGCAAAACGAAGTTTTGAAAGTGTCATAGTGGGCTCTGCGAGGTAATTACTTCCTGAAAACAAAAAAATACCATCCTTTTCAGAATGATATTTGTATCATCTATTCAATTAGTTCGAACAGATACGTCGTTGGTGCCCAAGGCGGGACTCGAACCCGCATGGTTTCCCGCACGATTTTGAGTCGTGTGCGTCTACCAATTCCGCCACTCGGGCATGTTACTATTTTTTAGTTATATTTGCTATATATTTAACTTTAAGTATCTTATCATATTCTAAAGAGCCAGTCAAGACTGGCTCTTTATTTTTTATACTATTTCATAATTTCATTTTTAAAAGATGTTCCTTCTAGTAGTGGCATATGAAAGATATCTAATATTGTCGCTGATATATCTGCAAAAGTCGTACGAACTCCTAAGTCAATTCCCTCTTTTAATTGCTCCCCATATACTAAAATTGGCACATATTCTCTATCATGGTCTGTACTTGGAGTAGATGGATCATTTCCATGGTCTGCTGTTATGATTAATATATCGGTTTCTTTCATGTTAGACATAATTTCAGGTAGCCTACTATCAAAATATTCTAGTGCTTTTGCATATCCTTCTATATTGTTTCTATGCCCATATAGCATATCAAAATCAACTAAATTCGTATAAATTAACCCTTGAGTCTCTTGTTTTATTTCTTCTATTGTTTTTTCGATTCCATCTTCATTTCCATTTGTGTGAATCATCTTTGTTATGCCACGACCCGAAAATAAATCTTGTATTTTTCCTATTGCAATTACGTCTTTTCCATTTTCTTTTATTACATCTAACATCGTTTTACCAAATGTTTCAGATTCAAAATCTTTCCTGTTATACGTTCTTGTAAAGTTAGTTTCATTATCCCCTACAAAGGGTCTTGCAATCACGGTTCCTATATTATATTCTGGTTTATTTAGCATTTCTCTTGCTATTTTACAAATTTCATATAGTTTTGGAACGGAAATAATATCTTCATGTGCTGCAATTTGAAATACGCTATCTGCTGATGTATAAATAATAGGATATCCTGTACTCATATGTTCTTCTCCGAAACGTTTTAAAATTTCCGTTCCAGACCCTACTTCATTACACAAGATTCCTTTTACTCCTGCTTTATGAATAAATTCCTCTACTAATTCTTTTGGAAATGCATTTGGATATGTTTTAAAACCATCTTTTAAAATAAATCCAGACATTTCCCAATGCCCTACTGGACTATTTTTTCCTACTGATTGTTCTTTGGCTTTTCCAAATGCCCCCATTGGATTTTCTTCTTTGTCTATCTTTATATCAATATCTTGAATATTATATAATCCTAATTTTTTCATATTGGGTAGGTCTAATTTCGTATTATTATAAATTCCTCGTAATGTGTTACTTCCTTCATCTCCATATTCTTTTGCATCTGGTAATTCTCCTACACCAAAGCTATCTAACACCATTACAATTGCTCTTTTTATCATTGTTCTTCCTTCTTTCTTATTTCATACTCGTAAACATGAATATTTGTAATGTCTACATGAAACTCATTTACTAAATTTATAATCCTAAATTCCTCTTCTTGCTTTTGTTCTAGTTCATAGTCACCTAATCGAACGAGACACTTTGTTGTGACATCCATTCCTAATGGTAATGTTTTATTATGATTATCATAATAAATACTATTGGTAAAATAAATAACTGGCATTTCTTCTTTTATATTTAGCCTGTATAGATTTATTTCCTTTTCTTCTTCGTTTTCTTTTATTGCCTCTTCTGGGCTTATGCTAAATACTTGCATTGGTTTTTCTTCTAATTTTCCTGTTGATGCATAATAGATTGGAATCGATACTGAAGAATCACTCTTTTCAAATGCTTCATATATATCTTTTAACATTTCTAACATCTTATCTTTATATTCTTCTACCGTTTGATTTTTGGTTATCTCCAAAATTTTTAATTTATCTTTTTTCGTCTCTCTATGTTTTTTTCCTGCAAGTAATTGTATTTTTGTACTATCTCCTGCTACATTTCCAAATAAATCAAAATTTTCTTGGTGAAACAAGATTCTTTCACTTTCTGCTTGCTGTTTTAATTTTTCTAGACTATCTACAAGTTTTTCTTCATTTTCATAATCATTTAAAACATCTAATAGTTCTGTTGTTCCAATAAAAATAGCATCTGTTTCATTTTTTGAAAAAGTTTTTCTTTGTTTTTTATCAATTACTGTTCCTATTTCTTCAAAATCTTCTGGATAAGAAAATACTTTTTCTAATTTTTTATTTTGTACCACAATTTCATCTTGTCCTTGTTCTAATAGTGCCTGTTCATCTTTATTAGCAAATTTCCAAAATTCAAAAATACTTTTTTCATGTTTATCAATTTCTTCAATATATAAAGTTGCATTTTCTATTTTTTTTGAAAGAGATTTTATTTTTCTTTCTTGAGCCTCTGTATCTAATTGTAAGTTTTTAAATGTTTGTGAAATAGTATCTAATCTCTTGTAAATTTCAACAATATCTTCAATTGTATAATATTCTTTTATGCTAAATTTTATATCATTTATTTGTGCTTGTTCTTCTTGTTTTTCTACTGGTTCTTTTGTATCTTCTTGTACTGTTTGACTCATCTGTTTTTTTATTTTTTTTGCTTTAAAAAAATATTTTACTTTTCCTAAAAAGGTCTTTTTACATTCTAAATAAGTTGCAATTTGCTTTTCTTTTACCAAGTATTCTCTTTCCTTTTGTAAACTTTCTTTTTGTAATATTTTTAAACAAACTTCTAACTTTTGCCTTTTTTCTTCTAATTCTTCTATCTGTTTTTTTGCTTTTTCATATTCTTTGACTAATAACTCCATTAGACTGTCATACGTAATGGTTTTATTGTTATATCTGCACTCTAATCCACCTTCCTCACTTATTTTCATTTTAAAGCAATAATAATGAGGAAGTTCATTTGATAAAATAAACAATGCTTTTAATAATTTATAAAATTTTTCTGCTTCTTCTCTTGTTTTTAACGTTATTTTATATGCACTTTCAATTCCTTCATATACCTCTGTTTTTCCTACTATTTGTAAGCTCATTCTATCTTCTTTATCATAAACTTCATAGGTCATTGGCCACTCTTTTGTAAAATACCAAATGTATTTTTCTAAGTCTGCTATTTGTGAACTTTTTAAATAGTTTCCAGTGTATTGTTCATGAGAAATTGGTACATAAAGATATTCTTCTTTATGGTTCTTTTTTAAATTAATTTGTTTTTTTAGTAAATAGAAAAATGCTGCATAATCTAAGTCTTCTGTAGGAACTAGCATAAAATACATATCTTCTATATCGGAATAATAAATTTGCCATAAATAGTTTTCACTAAATTTTACTAAAAATGGTTCTTTTATTTGAAAACTGTTTTGTTGTTCTTCTAGCTTTTGAATTTCATTAATATCTACTTCTTTTAACATCTTTAAAAAAGTAGTATATTTTAATATATTTTCTTCCGATTTAGAATCCAAATAGGAAGAAATCGTATTTGCTTTTCCATATTTTTCTTGTATGGTATTTAATCTATTACATGGTGTTAATAAGATTTGTATTTCTGAAATAGGGATATATCTGTATATTTTATAATTGTTTTCATCGATTGATTTTAATGGTTTATAATCAAAATTTAAAGTTTCTTTTAGAAAGTCTGGAATATTTTCTAAATCCAAACTAATATACTCTAATTTTGATATGATATCGCTTTCATTTGTAATATCAAGCATATGTTCCTCCAAAATTTTACTTTCCTGGTTAGTATATCACAAAAAAATGATTCATACAATTTTATGAATCATTTTTCTTATTTTTTATTAATTTACTATTTCTTGAAGCTTATCTTCGCACTTTTTAATTCTTGTTTGGTGCAACGCTAATATTGCATCTTGTGATTTATTTTTTTCCAAGTTCACATTTTTTATTAATATCAAACGCCTTTCTTGTTTTTGTTGGCCCTGTTTGATTCCTGTAACAATTCTTTCAATCGTTCTTGTGGTATCAATAATAAAGTCAGTTGCTTCTTTTATTTCCTTTCTCATTTGTTCGTGTTCTTGCCTGTTTTCTTCTTTAAACTTGTTCATTTCCTGCCTAACTTCTCTTATTTCTTGTCTAAATTCTTCGTGTTCTTTTCTGTTTTCTTCTTTGGACTCTCTTACTTCTTGCTTTACTTCTCTTAGGTCCTGTTTTACATCTCGCATTTCTTCTCGAAAATCTTTTAATTCATTTAAAATTTCAGATAGTATCTTTTCCATATTATCGTTCCTTTCTTCTTTATTTTTTTCTTTTCTCCCCCTGGCTCCTATCATAAATACTATCCTCCTTTCAAAATAAATTCTCCCTATGAAAAATAGTATATATAATAACAAAAAGAAAATCAATACTTTTTTGACAAAAACACTGATTTTCTTTTGACATTTTTCGAGTTTTATTTTACGTGGTTTTTGATTTCTTCTTCTATTTTTTGAATAAAGTCTGAAACCGTCATTGCTCCTATATCACCTTCACTTCTTGAACGAACACCAAGAGTTCCTGCTTCTACTTCTTTTTCCCCTACTACTAACATGTATGGTACTTTTTGTACTTGTGCTTCACGAATTTTATAACCAATTTTTTCGTTTCTTTCATCTAGTTCTACACGAATACCTTTAGCTATTAATTCGTTTTGTACTTTTTTGGCATATTCCATATGTGCATCTGCTATTGGTAAAATTCTTACTTGAACTGGAGAAAGCCATACTGGAAATGCTCCTGCAAAATGTTCTGTTATAATTCCTATAAATCTTTCAAATGAACCAAATAAAGCTCTGTGAATTAAGATTGGTGTTTTCTTTTCTCCATCATGGTCAATGTAAGATAAGTTAAATCTAAGTGGTAATTGGAAATCCACTTGAACTGTTCCCATTTGCCATTCTCTTCCTAAACAATCTTTCATTTTAATATCAATTTTAGGGCCGTAGAATGCTCCATCACCTTCATTAATTCGATATTGATCTTTTCCGCATAGTTCATCTAATACATTTCTTAAATTTGCTTCTGCTTTATTCCATAATTCGATATCTCCCATATAGTCATCTGGTCTTGTTGATAATGTTAGTTCAAAATCCAATCCAAATATACCATATAAATATTTTGCTATTTCAATAATATCTTTTATTTCAGAACCAATTTGGTCTTCTGTAATAAAGTTGTGTGAATCATCTTGTCGAAACATTCTTACTCGAAATAATCCATTTAATTGTCCAGATTTTTCATTTCTATGAATCACATCAATATCATTAAATCTTAAAGGTAAATCTTTATAACTTCTTAATTTGGATGCAAATATTTTGATAGCATTTGGGCAGTTCATTGGTTTTAAAGCTTGTTCTTTTCCATCAGAATCTGTTAATACAAACATATCCTCTTTGTAGTGGTCCCAGTGTCCTGAAGTTTTCCATAATTCACTACTGTTTAATTGAGGTCCAGAAAATTCCATGTAGCCTCTTTTTTCATGCTCTTTTCTCCAAAGGTCTATTAAAATGTTCATCATTTTTAATCCTTTTGGCATCCAATATGCCATTCCTGGTGCTGTCTCATCAAAGAAAAATAAATCTAGTTCTCTTCCTAATTTTCTATGGTCTCTCTTCTTTGCTTCTTCTATCATGGTTAAATAATCCTCTAGCATGCTTGCTTTGGGGAAAGAAATTCCATAAATTCTTTGCATACTATCGTTTTCTTGGTTTCCTTTCCAATAGGCAGCTGAAGTATTTAATATTTTCATCTTTTTTACTTTTCCTGTACTTTCTAAGTGAGGCCCAGCACAAAGGTCTACATACTCCCCTTGCTCGTAGAAAGATATTTCTTCTCCTTCTGGTAATTCTTTAATTAATTCTACTTTATAATCTTCCTTTTTTTCACTCATAAAGTTAATCGCTTCTTCTCTTGGTAGTGTAAATCTTTTAATTTCTAAATCTTCTTTTATAATTTTATTTGCTTCTTCTTCAATTTTTTTAATATCTTCTTCGTCGAATGGTTTGTCTACTTTAAAATCATAGTAAAAACCATTTTCAATAGCTGGTCCAATTCCTAATTTTGTATCTGGAAATAATCTTTTTACCGCTTGTGCCATAATATGTGTTGTTGTATGCCAATAAGCTTTTTTTCCTTCTTCATTATCAAATGTTAAAATATTAACATTACAATCCTCTTCTAATTTAAATCTTAAATCTTTTACCTCTCCATTTACTTCTCCTGCTGTTGCAACCCTTGCTAACCCTTCACTAATGTTTTTTGCCAGTTCTAGTATTGAAATACCTTGTTCTACTTCTTTTATAGAACCATCTTTTAAACTTACTTTAATCATACTAATTCCTCCTATCTCTATTCCACTAAAATAAAAATACACCCCTAGGTATTTTTATTTTAATACCTAGGGGTGCATATATATACACGGTTCCACCCTATTTTTAACTTCATTTAAGATGATAACGGAATCACCGTCTAGCTTTTTACTAGAAACAATGAGGTAGTTTTTCAAAACTGTTTTCTTATCATTAGCTTCCAGCCTATGGCTAATGACTCTCTAAAAGTAACCTTGTTTTTACTTTGTCTCATTTTTGTTTTGTTATTTATCTATTTATTATCATACTCTCTTTTTCCCTTATTGTCAATGGTTTTTTACAGAATTCCAATTTGTGTAATTTCTCTTTGTAATGTATTTACTTCATTTTGTAATAATGTTATTTCGTCTTGTTTTTCAAAATTATTAACAAAATATCCTACTACAAATCCTAATACAAATATTCCAACAACTAAAAGGACACTTTTTATCCATTGTTCTTTTTGATACATATCTTTATCATATATCTTCATTTTCATTTACCTTCCTTCTTTCTTATTTCGTCTCATATCCTGGTTTTCCAAGAAGTCTAAACATATTCTTTTTATATTCTTCTACCCCTGGTTGATTAAATGGATTTACTCCTAAAAGTCTTCCCGACATAGCACAAGCTAGTTCAAAGAAGTAAATTAAAGCTCCTATCGTTTCTGCATCCAATGTTTCTAAATGTAGTACAATATTAGGTACTCCTCCTGTTACATGAGCTTCTATGGTTCCTTCCATTGCTTTTTTATTAACAAAATCTAATGTTTTTCCTGCTACAAAGTTCATTCCGTCTAAATTATCTTCATCTTGCTTAATGGTTAAATCACTATTTGGTTCATCAATGGCAAGTACGGTCTCAAATAAGTTACGTCTTCCTTCTTGAATGTATTGCCCCATAGAATGTAAATCCGTTGTAAAATCTACTCCTGCTGGGAATATTCCTTTTCCATCTTTTCCTTCACTTTCACCATATAATTGTTTCCACCATTCAGTAAAGTAATGCATTTTTGGTTCATAGTTTACTAATATTTCAATATTTTTGTCTTTTTTATATAACATGTTTCTAATGACTGCATATTTATAACATTCGTTGTATTTTAAATTATCATCTTTATATTTATCTTCTGCGATTTTTGCTCCTAGCATTAATTTATCAATATCAATTCCTGCTACTGCAATTGGAAGTAATCCGGACAGCTGTTAAAACAGAATATCTACCACCTACATTATCTGGAATAACAAATGCTTCGTATCCTTCTTCATTGGCAAGCGTTTTTAGTGCACCTTTTTCAGAATCGGTTGTTACATAAATTCTTTTTCTTGCTTCATCAATTCCATATTTGTTTTCTAAAAATTCTCTAAAAATACGAAAAGCAATGGCGGGCTCTGTTGTTGTCCCAGACTTTGAAATAACGTTAATTGAAATATTTCTATCTCCAATAATATCAATTAAATCATTTATATAATTAGGACTCAAATTATTTCCAGCATATAAAATTTGTGGGCAATCTCTTTTTCCATAGTTGTAAAATGTATGGGTTAAACTTTCAATAACCGCTCTTGCTCCTAAATAAGAGCCACCAATTCCAATACATAGTAAAATATCCGAATCTTTTTGTATCTTACTTGCAGCCTTTTTTATTCTTGTAAATTCTTTTTTATCATAATTGGTTGGTAATTTTAACCATCCTAAAAATTCTTTTTCATCATTTGATTTTGCATGTAAGTCTTGATGAACTTTCTTTACTTCTTCTTTATATTCTAATATATCTTCTACTGGAATATTGGTATTTGTATAATCTAATTTAATATAAGACATTATCTTTTCTCCTTTACCTTTTGTATTATATGTCTATTCTATAATAAGTATTTTCGTTATGCAATATTTTTAAGAAAAATAACTTCCCTTTTTTTGTTTTTTAACATATAATGTAGGAAATTAAAATATATAATTATATGTTTTAAGATACATAAGCTTTTAGGAGCGTGTAAAGATGAAAAAAATTTTATTTGAAGGTTGCGCAACCGCAATCGCTACACCTTTTACCGAATTTGGTGTGAATTATGAAGAATTCGGTCGTTTAATTGATTTTCAAATTGAAGAAGGAATTGATGCTTTGGTTGTTTGTGGGACAACGGGTGAATCTGCTACTATGACAGATGCTGAAAGAAAAGAAACCTTTGCTTTTGCTGTAAAAAAAGTAGCAAAACGTGTTCCTGTTATTATTGGAACTGGTAGTAACTGTACTCGTACTGCAATAGAGCTTACCAAATATGCCGAAAGTATTGGTGCCGATGGTGCCTTAGTTGTTACTCCTTACTATAACAAAGCAACACAAAATGGACTTATTGAACATTATAAAGCAATTGCCTCTAATACGAATTTACCAATTATTATGTATAGTGTTCCAAGTAGAACAGGTGTTAATATTTTACCTAAAACTTGTTTGGAACTTTCTAAAATTCCAAATATTGTTGCGATTAAAGAAGCAAGTGGTAATTTATCTCAAGTTGCTGAAATTGCATCATTATGCGGTGATAATTTAACTATTTATAGTGGAAATGATGATCAGATTTTACCTGTACTTTCTCTTGGTGGAAAAGGAGTTATCTCTGTTCTTTCTAATGTAGCACCAAAAAGAGCAAGCAAAATGGTACATGATTATTTAAATGGCAATTTTGAGGATGCTAAAAAAGCACAATTAGAAGCAATTGGATTAATTAATGCTTTATTTTGTGAAGTAAATCCAATCCCAGTAAAAGAGGCTTTAAATCTATTAGGATATTGTTTTGGAACCCCTAGATTACCTTTAACACCATTATCAACTGAAAATAAAGTCCTATTAGAAAATGAAATGAAGCAATATGGTCTAATATAGCTCCTTTACTCTATCTTATTATATTACATTTTCTTTAAATTTTTCTTAAGTTACAGACAAATGAAGCCTTTTATGTTATACTTAAAAGAGTGAGAACAAATACCAAAGATTTATAGGGGATGAATTTTAAGTTATGTTATTACTAGAAAAAGAAAATAAAGAAACGTTTCAAAGCGAGTTTGAACTAATTATAAAAGATTTAGTAGCAAATGAAACTGTACAAAAAATGAAGAATTTTAAACAACATTATGATACTTCTTGTTTTGAGCATTGTAGAAATGTTGCTTATTATAGTTATTTAATCTGTAAAAAATATCATTTGGATTATATTTCAGCTGCTCGTGCTGGTATGTTACATGATTTATTTTTATATGATTGGAGAACAAAGCAAGATGGAAGAAAAGGTCTTCATGCCTTTACTCACCCAAAAACGGCTTTTGAAAACGCCTCTAAATTATTTGATTTAAATAAAAAAGAAACCGATATTATTTTAAAACATATGTGGCCAGTAACCATTCTTTTTCCAAAGTATGCTGAAAGTTATGTAATTACTTTTGTTGATAAGTATTGTGCTGTACAAGAATCTGTAAATGCTTACAAATCTAAAAATGCAGTACAAAAATTGTACCGTTATGCCTATGTGTTTTTAAGTATGTTCGTTATTTTAAGATAAGGGTTGCATATAAGGCAACCCTTATCCATATGAAAGGATGAAAAGAAATGATAAAAGTTCTAATTAATGGCTGTAATGGCCGAATGGGCCAAGTTTTAGTAAATGAAATTGATCGTTTTTCCGAATTATTGTTAGTTGGTGGTTTTGATATTCACGACGAAGGAAAAAATACATTCCCTGTTTATTCAAAAATAGATGATATCAAAGAAAAACCAGATGTTATTGTGGATTTTAGCGTACCTGTTTCTACTTTTAATATTTTAAAATATGCAGTAAGTAACAAAGTTCCTGTTGTGATTGCTACTACTGGATTTACCAAAGAGCAATTAGATGAAATCAAGGAATTTTCGAAACAAATTCCAATTTTTCAATCTTCTAATATGTCTTTTGATATTAATTTAATGAAAAAAATAGTAGCAGAAGTTGCTAAAAATTTAAAAGGAACTGACATTGAAATTGTAGAAACACATCATAATCGTAAAGTAGATGCACCAAGTGGTACTGCTATTTTACTTGCTGATGCTATTAATGATGTAATGGATGAAAAATTAGACTATAATTTTAATCGTCATGATATTCACGAAAAAAGAAACTCAAATGAAATTGGTTTTTCTTCCATTCGTGGTGGTAATATTGTAGGAGAACATAGTGTTATGTTTTTTGGAGAACATGAAACATTTGAGATAAAACATACCTCTTATTCAAGAGATGTGTTTGCAGAAGGTGCTCTAAAGGCTGCTGTATTTCTTGCAAGTAAAGAGCCTGGTTTTTATGGAATGGATGATATGGTAAAATAATATTAAAAAAATGCTTTCTAACTTAAGAAAGCATTTTTTAAAATATATTATCTATTGAAAATTGTTCTCTTTGTTTTACATTGTCTAAAATGTAATCACATCGGTCAATACTATCAACTGCTTGCGAATTATCTTTCATTTCAATAAAACTCCTCATAGAAATAATCGCTGTTTTTATTTTTTCGATTTCTGCATGTTCAATATAAAGAGCAATTGTATCATCTAGTTCTTCCCATTTATCAAATGTTTCATTTGCTTTTTTTAGAGCCATTTCATAGTCTGGTTCTTGTTTGATTAATTCTTGTTTTGTATGATTTAAATGTTGTTTTGTTTCATTTACTGCATATTCAGTATAATTTTGTGTCACATAATTTAGTCCAAAAATAACAACTGCGATAATAATACTGATAATTACTTCTTTATACATCCTTCTCTCCTTTCTTTTGGCAGAAAATTTGTCCTTTTCCATCAAAAGTAACTAGCAATGCTTCTTCTGGCTTCATTCCAAATTTTTCAATTTGTTTTGAAAGCCAAGTATAGTTTCTTCCAATTTTTTGTAAATTGTTTTCCATTATTTTTCCATCTACCACCAGGTCATATGGAATTCCTTCATATTCTGGCATAATATTAAAATCTTCTGGAATCGTCGTTCTTTTATTTGGCTTTTGAATAACTGTTAAGTCTCCGAGAAGTTTCTAAAATGGCATATTCTACATCCCCTACACTTGCTACACTATTTCCTCGTAATCTTTCTTCTAATTCATTAATCGTAAATCGTTCTTTGATTAATGCTTTTTCATCAATTTTTCCACGATAAATTAAAATTCGTGGTTTACCACAAATGATTTCTCTTGCTTTCACACTTTTTAGATTAATAAAAGAAATTAGTAAATGCATAATTAATAATCCAAAGATAGGAATAATTCCTCTTGTAATTGGAATTCCTGTTTCTGTCATGGGGATTGAAGCAAGGTCTGCAATCATAATAGATATTGCAAGCTCAAATGGTTGAAGTTGTCCTATTTCTCTTTTTCCCATTAAACGCATAACAACTAAAACAACTATGTATAAAAAAATCGCTCTTATAAATGTAATTAGCATAAAATTTTCACTTCCATTTCTATTTATTTAACAATATTTTTTACCATTTTTTTAGATTTATACAATTGTTTCGAATAATTTTTATTTTTTTGTTCATAATAAAGTCATACACATTGCAATTTTTATATAATAGAAATTTCTATTATACAATTTATCTTTTTAAAGATAGGAGGTTTCTTAAAATGGATAACGAAAGAAGTAATGTCCAAAGTTCTAGTGGAACAAGTACAATTGGACAAATCATATGGAGATTTGTAGCAGCTGCTGTTGTTCTTGCAATTACTGCCTTTTTCACACCTGGATTTACCATAAATAATATATGGGCTTTAGCACTTGCTGCTGTTGTTCTTACTGTTATTGATTATTTAATTGTAAGATTTACAGGATTACATGCTAGTCCTTTTGGAAAAGGATTTGTAGGATTTGTCCTTTCTGCTGCTGTTCTATATGTAACTCAATATTTTGTTGCAGGATATACCATTTCTTGGATTGCTGCCATAATTGGTGCATTAGTATATGGTGTTGTTGATTACTTTATTCCTGGTGATAACTCACTATAGGGTAAAAAGAAGATACAATAAATAACGTAGAATTATTTATTGTATCTTCTTTTTTTATAAAATTTATTTTTACCATATTGATTTCTAGCTGTTCTGTCAATATAGTTTTTCTATATTTTTCTTCTATTATTTTTCATGTTGTATAGTATTCCAATTCTTCTAGCCCTTTCACCTTAAAATTTGCAATTAGTATTACTATCGTTTTTTGCAGTGCATCATATTTTTTCCCACTTTTTAGCTGTTTTGTATATTCTCGTCCCCAATAATATTTTTGTGTTTAAAATGTCTTATCTTTCTCTAAAATAAGACAAAAAGTTCCATCGGCTTCCACTTGTATTGTTCCTTTTCTTTTCTGATAGTAAACTAGGTTTCGACTTCCAGAAAATCGGAAGGCAGAAAATTCCATAAATAGGAAGGGATTGTTTTTTAATACCTTTTTATTTTTGGGAAAAGATATGAAACACAAGTTGTCAGAAACTATTAACAACACACTTACAAAAGATAAGGAGAGAATGCGTATGAAAAAAATGAGAAAGACAACAAACAGGAAAATGAGAAAACGGAGTATAGCTTTAGTATTAGCTACAGTCTTTACCCTTTCCATGGGAACCACTGCAATGGCGGCAGAACAGCCTGCAGTTCAGAAGACGACACAGGCAAAAGCAAATCAAATGGCTTACGAACGGCTGACCAGTGACATGGTCAACGTAGGAGCACGTGCCGCATCAGGCTATGCAGCACACTACACAGACTCGTTAAATGGTTCATTCTATATTAATGTCACTGGCTCCGCATCTCGCGGAATATCATATATGAAGGCTTGGGATTTTCCTAGCACAGCCGATGTATATATGTCACTAAATAGGCCGGATGGAACTTTAGCTGTTTCGTCCGTAAAATTGCCTATTGGAACAGAAATTTCCAAAACTTTTAATAACCTGCCCGCTGGTCAATACAGAGCAGTTTATTCTGTCCATGGTGTAAACAAAGGCTGGGTCTATAACAGTATTTCTAGTAGATAACCACAATGTGTTATCTTAAACAAAACACTGCTGTAGGATAATTATTGACTTGTACTTGTGTTTCTATTAACATCAAAAAGAGAGTTTCTATTTTTAGAAACTCTCTTTTCTTCTATATTTCTTCTATACTTTGAACATGATAATTATTAATTAATTTGTTTTTGAACTCTTGTTTACTAATACCGTTATATATATTATCATTATAATGTATCTTATCTTCTTCTATTGTCACATTCATCCAATGTCCACTATTATTTTCTGCTTCTAGTTGCCTCATCTCTTCCATAACTTCTTGTGTATAGCCCTCTTCTATCCTTCTCATGCTTTTACATATTCCATTTCCATCAAACACAGCTAAAATCGTACCATATAATCTTCCATCTTTGGTACCTGCTTCATTTTCCACAATGTAACTAGTTTTCAAGAACGTATAATCATTTACTTCTATTTGAGATCTCTTATGGATATAACCTACAATGCAAGCAGCAACAATAATAGTAACAAAAGAAACGATTGCAATGGTTCTTTTTACTC
>CANAZY010000009.1 GCA_947365805.1 uncultured Clostridium sp.
ATAAAACGAATTTGCTATCGTGAATCTATGTTAGAAACAAAAGCTTCCAAACCAGAAGAAAAATCAAACTATGAAATGTATTACGAATTTAGTGAATCCATTAACCGTATTCCAAGTCATCGAATTCTTGCCATTAACCGTGGAGAAAAAGAAGAATTCTTAAAAGTAAAAATGGTAAAACCAGAAGAAAAAATTATTGATATCATAGAAAAAAGAGTCATCAAGGGACAAACCCAATTTACTCCATATTTAAAAGAATGTATTTTCGATAGTTGGAAACGATTAATCGAAAGTTCGATTGAAAGAGAAATACGAAATGACTTAACCGAAAAAGCAGAAGAACAAGCCATCAAAGTATTTGGAAAAAATGCAAAACAACTATTATTAGGAGCACCACTAAAAGGCTTAACCGTTATGGGATTCGACCCAGCATACAGAACCGGATGTAAAATCGCAGTCATAGACGAAACAGGAAAACTATTAGACACTGTAACGGTATATCCAACCGAACCACAAAACGATATAGAAGGTGCTTCAAGAACACTATTAGCACTTATCAAAAAACATCAGATTAACATGATTGCAATCGGAAATGGAACAGCATCTAGAGAATCGGAACTATTTGTATCAGATTTAATCAAACAAGCAGACCATGAAGTATACTATGCCATCGTATCAGAAGCAGGAGCAAGTGTATATTCTGCATCAAAATTAGCAACGGAAGAATATCCAGACATTAACGTATCGTTAAGAGGAGCGATTTCCATTGCAAGAAGACTACAAGACCCTTTAGCAGAACTTGTAAAAATAGATCCAAAAGCAATTGGAGTAGGACAATATCAACACGATGTTAACCAAAAACGATTAGAAGAAAGCTTAACAGGTGTTGTAGAAGATGCTGTAAATAAAGTCGGAGTCGATGTTAACACAGCAACTCCATCTCTACTTTCTTATGTGTCTGGACTAAACAGCACCATTAGTAAAAACATTGTAAAATACCGTGATGAAAACGGAAAATTGACTTCCAGAAAAGAACTATTAAACGTACCAAAATTAGGAAAAGTAGCCTTTACTCAATGTGCAGGATTCCTTCGTATTTATGATGGAAAAAATCCATTAGAAATAACAGCAGTTCACCCAGAAAGCTACGAAAAAGCAGAAATGTTATTAAAACAAATTGGATACCAAGCAAAAGATATTCTAGATAAAGAAAAATTAAATGAAATTAAACAAAAATTAGAATGTTTAGAATTAGCAAAAACAGCAAAAGAATTAGACATAGGTGAAATGACATTAGCAGACATCATACAAGAACTAACAAAACCAGGAAGAGACCCACGTGAAGATTTACCAAAACCAATCTTAAGAAGTGATGTGTTAAAACTAGAAGACTTACAAGAAGGAATGGTATTAACAGGAACAGTACGAAATGTTATCGACTTTGGAGCATTTGTAGACATTGGTGTAAAACACGATGGACTAGTACATATCTCCGAAATGAGTGATTCCTTTGTAAAAAATCCATCAGACATCGTATCTGTTGGAGACATTGTAAAAGTAAAAGTCATTGGAATTGATAAAGAAAGACAAAAAGTAAAATTAAGTATGAAAATATAAAAAGAACCCTCCGTCGGGACGAAGTCCTGACAGAGGGTTCTTGAAATTCCTATTCTTCTACAACAGGATTATTTTCTTCTACCTTATTTTCATTTTGACCAGCTAATGTTTCATAGAAACAAACAAAGGTAACCATGATATAAGGCATTAACCATAATAGTCCAATATATAAAGTAAATACAGATAAAATAGCCCATCCGATAAAAGTAAGACCTAACCAGAATAAGCTCCATCTATTACCTCTCATCATAGACTCACTTGATTCAACAATTTCCTTTCCAGATTTATTTGGATTATCATATAAAATGTAATAAGATAATGAATATAAATATCCTTTTACAATTGCATAAATAATAGATGCAAAATATCCAATAAATCCAATCATAGCAAGAGCACCAAATCCAGAAGAAACAGATCCATAATAACCGCTTCCGTAATTATGAAGTAAAATAGCTCCAGAAATAGAACCACCAATACCTGCTATAAAAACAATTAAAAATACAATTACAAGTGCAACTGGAATAATCATTTTTAAAATCATATTACCAAATACACCCCATACTTTACCGAAATTTGAAAATCCGATATTCAAAAAATCAGTATAATTTACGTCTTCATCTCTTTTTAATTTCACAAAAGAAACTAAAAGTCCAAAAGAAAGAGGTAAAGAAATAACAAATTGTGCAAGTTGACCAATAACAGGAATTAAATTAAGAACAAAGCTTACAACAAACATAATTAAACCATAGCATAATGTAAGAAGTGCAGCTTTTCCCCATTTTCCTTTTAATGCTTCACGAGCACTTGCTCTTAAATTTGATGATATCATATAAACATCCTCCTTTTATTATATTTTATTCGACTTAATAGTACATTAATTTAAATAATATGTCAATATAAATAAGTCTAAAAAACAAATTGAAAGTAAATGAATGCTTTCTTTTTTATTTATATTCATAATTACTTAGAAAAATAATAAGAAAATGATTAAATCTAAAATAACTGGAAAAACTTTAAAAAATAAAGAAGGTGTGAATATGAAAAAGAAACGAAGAAACCAAATAAAAGACAATACAAGAATTGTTGTGGTAACTATGAGTATCCTGTTTTTCTTAACCATATCAGGGTTCTATTTGTTTAATTGGTACATAAATATTGATATTGCAACTCCAAAACAACAAGAAACCTATACAGCACAAAGAACCGCTCAAACAGTAGCAGATGTTAAAGAAGAAGATAAAACAATTTCTGAAATGATTGAAGAAGTTTCGAGTTGCGTTGTAGGAATTTCTAAATTAAAAAACAATGGAAATTCGATTTTTCTAAAAGATGGAACCACAAAACTAGGGTTAGGAACTGGTATGATTGTATCCGAAAACGGCTATATTTTAACCAATGAACATGTATCTGGAGCAAGCCTGAGTCAATGTTACGTCACATTAGAAAATGGAAAAAACTATACAGCAAATGTAGTATGGTCAGATTCAGACTTGGATTTAGCCATTATCAAAATTAATGCAAAAGGATTGCGATACGTAACACTAGGGGATTCCGACCAAATTAAAGTAGGTGGAAGGGTATATGCAATTGGAAACCCTATCGGATTTGAGTTTCAAAGAACGGTTACCAGTGGAATTATTAGTGCAATCAATCGAACCATTAAAATTGAAGAAAACGAAAAAAGCTCCTATATGGAAGATTTAATTCAAACCGATGCAACCATCAATCCGGGAAACAGTGGAGGGCCACTCATTAATGCAAACCGGAGAAGTCATTGGCGTTAATTCCATAAAAATTACTTCAGCCGAAGGAATTGGATTTGCAAGCCCTATTAATATGGTAAAACCAATCATTGAAAGCTATCAAAAAACAGACCAATTTGAAGAACCATCCTTAGGAATTTATGCCTACGATAAACAAGTTATTCCCTATTTAGATAATAGTATCAATATAGAAAACGGAATTTATGTTATCGATATTCAAACCAATGGACCAGCAGCAACTGCAGGAATAAAACCAAATGACATTATTCTAAAAATTGATGGAAAACCTCTAAATAAGATGACAGAGCTTAGGAGCTATATCTATACCAAAAATATAGGAGATGAAATAACAGTACAAGTATTAAGAAGAGGTATTATTACCCCTGTAAAAATTGTATTGGGAAAAAAATAAAAATGTAGGGGGTGCACATCATGCGGCCCCCCTTAAATTAATTTTTTTATAAACCATAAAAATGACTATCGATACAAAGCTTAACACGTCCAGCAGTTTTTGCATCAGCATGTAACGCGTTTTCGATAAATTCTGGATGTTCTTTTACGAATTTTTCCATACTTCCATCTGGATCAGCAATAAAGTTGCGAACTAATTGCAATTGTGCTTCATCAATCATACCTTTTTCAAAAGCCATTTCAAATAAAGCTTCATCGATTTGTGCAATACTAAAGGCACGAATACCTAAATCTTCTAATCTTTCTTTTCCACCTTGCATTCTATCAACTAATACAAGACTCCAAACAAGTTCACCACCTAAATCTTGAATAGCAGGAATCCATGCACGAATATAGCTAGAAGCCTGGTTCATTAAATCCGCAATATGTAATACTTTTTTTCCATTTAAAGAAGTAGTAACTTTTGTGTTTTCAAAACGAGAATCGCTTTCTACACTGGTTAAATCTTTAAAAATAGTAAGATGTGGTTTCTCTAAAAGATAAGAAGCGATAACACTAAAATACCAATCTCTTCTTTCTCCACCAGAAATACAATCAATCTCATCTACATTGATATTAGATTTAATAAATTCTATCATTTCAGTAACAACATCGTGGAAAATGGAATTGTTTTCATATTGATTTAATACTTTATCTAATAATTTTTTTGGTAAGTTTAATTTTTCATCTTTATTTTCATCAATAAAACTTAAGAAATTTGCAGCATCTTCTTCACTACCATAAACAAAGTGAGTATTGATAAAATAAGGACCAATTTTTCCAGAAGTATACCAGAAAGGTTTATCACCATGACATACTTTAACAGCATTTGTTTCAAATAAATGTGATTTTAAGTTATTCATATCATAACCTCCTTAAAGATTCTTTTACTATCATAAAATAAAACACGAATAATGTCAATAACCATAAACATAAAAATCCACAAAGTTATACACATATGTGGATAACTTTTGTGGATAATGTGTGAATAGAGGTTATCGAATAAGCTGATACCAAGTTTGGAAAAGGTATCCTGCCATACTCCACAACGTAATTTGAGAAACATCTTTTTCCGCAATAATATTGGAACGTCCAACAATTTCTCCATCTAAAGAATACGTAACTTCTCCTAAAACTTGACCTCTTGTAACAGGAGCTTGAACCGTATCTTGTAAATTTACGTTCTGTACTAAGTTTTTCTCTTCTCCTTTTTTTACTAAGGTGCCTGTAGAATGTTCTAAAATAGCATTAACCTCTTTAAGTGTTCCTTTGCCAACAGTTACCGATTTTACAATATCATCTTTTTTACCAAATTCACTGTAAGAATAAGTATTAAAACCATAATCTAATAACTTAGTGGCTTCTGCAAAACGAACTTTAGTATTTGGAGCTTTTAAAACAACAGCAATTAAGGACAAACCATCACGAGTAGCCGAAGCCGATAAATTATATAAAGCAACAGAAGTAGAGCCAGTCTTTAAACCAGTAGCACCTTTATAATTACGAATTAGTTTATTGGTATTTACCAAAGATGATTTTCCATCACGCAAACTATCCATCCAAATGGTTGTATAATTCGTAATGGTAGGATGATTTACTAATAATTCACGAGACATTAAGGAAATATCATAAGCAGAGGTCACATGACCATCTTCGTCAATTCCATGGCAATTTTTAAAAGTAGTATCATTCATACCAAGTGCTTTTGCTTTGTCATTCATTTGAATGACAAAAGCTTCTTCCGAACCTGCTAGATACTCTGCCATAGCAACCGTACAATCATTAGCAGAAACAACACAAATTGCCTTTAACATCTCATTTACACTTAGTGTCTCACGAGGATCTAACCAAATTTGAGACCCACCCATAGAAGTAGCATTTTGGCTACAAGGAATTTTGGTATCTAATGTAATTCTACCATTATCCAAAGCCTCCATAATCAACAAAATCGTCATAACCTTTGTAACACTAGCAGGTCTTAATTTTTCATGCATATTATGGTCATACAAAACCTTACCACTATTTTGCTCAATCAAAACAGCACCACCACATTCTAAATTAAGAGAAGTAGAATTATCAGTAGTGTTTGCACTAACAGAAGAAGTAACTACATCGCTAGACCAAACATACACATCTTCACTTGCAAGTGAAAAAACAGGAAACAAAAAACTTATCATAAATATAAGCAAAACAACTTTTGCTATAAATTTTCGATTCATAAACATAAAAAAACCTCCATAACAATGATTACTAAACCATATGCAAAATGGAGATAAAATAGAATAAGAACTTATCTACTTAATCGTAAATATTCTTTTAAGGCTTGTTGTAATACTTGCGAAAAATTAACTTTATTTTTTTCGGCAAAATCATTAAGCCATTTAGGAATCGTTAAAGTCTTTTTTACAGAACTGTTTTCTACACTCATTCGAAATAAAGGCATATTTACTTCAACAAGAATAGCTCTTTCATTTTTATTTAATTGAATTTCATTTAATTTGCTAGGCTCTGGTAAAACTTCATTGTCTTCTTCAGCACAAACAAGATATAAACCTAGGGCATCTTTTGCCATATATAATGCTTCTTCATCATTAGAAGCACAAGAAATACATCCAGCTAAATCTGGAAATGAAATTGATATCCCATCTTCATCATAACTAAAAACAGAGGGATACATATAATAATCTTTTTTCATAAACAAGAACTCCTTTAATGTAATATAAGACCAGATTGTTTTTCAATGCTTTTTAATGTTCCAATTGGAAAGTCTTTTCTTGGATGAGGAACAACGACTCTTCCTTTTTTAGAGGGATGTTTAAATGAGTGATGACTGCCTGTAGCAGACTGATACTCATACCAACCGTCTTTGATAAGAAGTTTAATAATTTCTTTTGATGAATAACTCTTCAAATTGAATTCTCCTTACATATTAAATTATAGCACGTACCATAACACGTGTCAATAAAAAATGATTTGTTGGGAAAATAATTTAGAAAAAAATTATTTAGAAACAACAGCTATACTAAATATAATATATAATTTTATAAAAAGCAATAGTAGTATAAAGTTAGTAGTATAAACAAATTTATTAAAAATATTGCAAAAGCCTATGGGAAATGATAGAATGAGTCAAGGAAAAATAATAGGAGGTAACATATGACAATCTTACTAAAAAACGGAACTATAATTGATTATGCATCAAGATGCAATCAAAAAATGGATATCTTAGTAGAAGATAATAAAATTGTAAAAATTGCAAACCAAATTAATGATGTAGCAGATAACACCATTGACTGTACAGGATTAATGGTAATGCCTGGAATGATTGATATGCACTGTCATTTAAGACAACCAGGGTTTGAATACAAAGAAACCATTGAAACTGGTTCAAAAAGTGCAGTAAAAGGTGGATTTACAACAATTTGTCCTATGCCAAATACAAAGCCAACTCCAGATAATAAAGAAGTATTAAAAGAAATTATAGAAGAAGCAAAACGAGTAAATCTATGTAATGTTCTTCCATATGCAAGTGTTTCCAAAGGAGAAAAAGGAGAAGAATTAGTTGATTTTGAAGAAATGAAACAAGCAGGAGCAATTGCTTTCTCAGATGATGGAATGCCAGTTGTAAATGCAAAAATGATGAGACAAGCCATGATAAATGCTGATTTACAAGATAGTTTTGTTGCATCTCATTGTGAAGAAAAATCAGTAGCAGCAGGTGCAATCAATGCAGGAGAAGTAGCAGATAAATTAGGAGTAGAAGGAGTATTACCAGAAGCAGAAGAAATTATGGCAGCTCGTGAAATTGTTATATCAGAAACCAATCAAGTAAGAGGTCATATCTGTCATATAAGTACAAAAACATCAGTAGCGATGATTCGTGATGCCAAAAAACGTGGCGTAAAAATCACTTGTGAAACATGCCCACACTACTACAGCTTTACAGTAAAAGAAGTATTAACATCCGGAACCAATGCAAAAATGAATCCACCACTAAGAGAAGAAGAAGATAGACTTGCTATCATAAAAGGATTACAAGATGGAACCATAGATGCCATCATCACAGACCATGCACCACATAGCGAAGAAGAAAAACAAAAACCACTAAGCCAGGCACCAAATGGAATTATTGGATTTGAAACAGCTCTTGCAGCAAGCATTACCAACCTAATCGAACCAAAACACTTAAGTTACTTAGATTTAGTTCGCCTAACATCATACACACCTGCAAAACTATTAAAATTAGACACAAAAGGACAACTAAAAGAAGGATATGACGCAGACATTACCATCTTTGATCCGAACATGGAATACGTATATGAAAAAGAAAGCATTGTATCAAAATCCCAAAACACACCATTTATCGGTAAAACATTAAAAGGAAAAGTCATGTACACCATCGTAGGTGGAAGAATCGTATACGAAAAATAAAGGAGAGAAAAAATCATGAAAAATGCAATGGACAAACTAATTGATAAAATCAAAGAATTAGATAATCCAACGGTCATTGGACTAGACCCAAGATATGATATGATACCAAGTTGTATCACATCAAAATACGATAAAACAATCGAAGGAGCTTGTAAAGCAATTGTAGAATTTAACAAAGCTTTAATTGATGCAACTTATGACATTATTCCAGCAGTAAAACCACAAATCGCATTTTATGAAATGTTTGGAGTAGAAGGAATCAATGCTTTTAACCAAACCTGTCAATATGCAAAAGAAAAAGGAATGATTGTTATTGCTGATATTAAAAGAGGAGATATTGGTTCAACAGCAGCAGGATATTCCAATGCATACCTTGGAAAAACACCATTATTAGAAAAAGAAGAAGCTATATTTGATGTAGATTTTGTAACAATTAACCCATATTTAGGAATCGATGGAGTAAAACCATTTATTGAGGACTGTAAAAAATATGGAAAAGGAATGTTTATAATCGATAAAACTTCAAACCCATCTTCAGGAGAACTACAAGACTTAAAACTAGAAAATGGAAGAACCATTTATGAAGAAGTAGCAATCCTAATTGAAACGTGGGGAGAAGAATTAGTTGGAGAATATGGATATAGTAGTGTATCATCAGTAGTAGGAGCAACATATCCAGAACAACTAGAATCCTTAAGGAAACTAGCACCACATACTTTCTTCTTAATTCCAGGTTATGGTGCACAAGGTGGAAAAGTAGAAGACATTGCATTAGGGTTTGATAAAAATGGAATTGGAGGAATCGTTAATGCTTCAAGAAGCTTAATGTGTGCTTACAAAAAGGACCAATGGAAAGAACAATTTTCCGAAGAAGAATTTGCAAATGCAACAAGAGCAGAAGCAATTCGTATGAGAGATGAACTAAATGGGGCGATTAAAAATAAATAAAAAAGGAGAAAAAAATGAAAGTAAATTGCAAAGCAGAGATTGTAAAAATTGAGCAACTAAAACAAGACTTATACAAATTTAGCATTAAAGCAGAAGAAATTGTATCTTCATCAAAACCAGGACATTTTATTGAAATTCGAGTAGTTGATGGAATTGAACCATTATTAAGACGACCAATTAGTATCTATAACCTAGACAAAGAAAATGGAATTTTAGAGTTTATTTTCCAAGTAAAAGGAAAAGGAACCGAGCTACTTAGCAAACGTAAAGTTGGAGAAAAGTTAGATATTATTGGACCACTTGGATATGGAACATTTAAAGTAAAAGATTATCAAAATGTAGCAATCATCGGTGGGGGAATTGGAATGTTCCCACTATATGAACTTGCAAAAGAATTAAAACAGAAAACTTCTACAAATGTTCATGTTTATATGGGATTTCGAAACAAGGAACTAATCACGTTAGAAGAAGAATTTAAAAATGTATCAGATGAATTAACCATTACAACAGATGATGGAAGCTACGGAATTTCTGGATTTGCCATAAACGAACTAAAAAAAGACTGCCAAAAACAAGCACCAGATAAAATATTTGCCTGTGGACCATTACCAATGTTAAAAGCAGTACAAGCTTTTGCAAACGAAAACAACATCCCATGTGAAATCTCACTAGAACAAAAGATGGCATGTGGATTAGGAGCATGCTTAGGATGTGCTGTAAAAACAGCAAAAAGCCCAAGTGATGCACCAGAATATTGGCACGTATGTAAAGCAGGACCAGTCTTTAATGCAACCGATGTAGAAATTTAAGAAAAGGAGAAAAATATGAATACAAGTGTTAATTTAGCAGGAATTAAAATGAAAAACCCAGTAACAGTTGCATCAGGAACATTTGGTTATGGAAGAGAATTTGAAGAATTTATTGATTTAAATAGATTAGGAGGAATTTGTACCAAAGGAACTTCTTTGAAACCAAGAGCAGGAAATAAACCACCACGTGTATATGAAACACCAGCAGGAATGTTGAATGCCATAGGGTTACAAAACCCTGGAGTAGAGTATTTTATGAATAATGACTTACCATATTTAAAGAAATTTGATACAGCAATCATTGTAAATGCTTGTGGAAGCACGATAGAGGAATATGTAGAACTGGCAAAAGTATTAAATACATTAGATATTGATGGAGTAGAATTAAACTTATCTTGCCCTAACGTAAAAGCAGGATGCTTAGCCTTTGGAACTACTTATGAAGGGGTAAAAGAAGTAACTTCACAAGTAAGAAAAGTGCTAGATAAACCATTAATTGTAAAACTAACACCAAATGTAACAGACATTACTATGCCTGCAAAAGGCGCCGAAGATGCAGGAGCAGATGGAGTATCTTTAATTAATACATTACTTGGAATGAGTATTGATATTCATACCAGGCGTCCACATCTTGCCAACAACACAGGAGGACTTTCAGGACCATGTGTAAAACCAGTAGGAGTTAGAATGGTATATCAAGTAGCCAAAAGTGTGACGATTCCAATCTTAGGATTAGGTGGAATTGTAACAGCAAGTGATGCGATTGAATATATGCTAGCAGGAGCAAGTGCAGTATCCATTGGAACTGGAAACTTTATCGCACCAGATGTTGCAATCAAAGTAGTAGATGGCATCGAAGACTATATGAAAAAATATAACATTCAAGATATAAACGAAATTGTAGGAACAGTTCAAATGAACTAAAAAATAGTGTGAATTTTTCACACTATTTTTTTATAAATAATCAGGTAAGCATTGCTTCAAATGATTAATTTCTTCTATTGGTAGTTTAGTAACTACATGAATAAATTGTATATCAAGATTAGCTTTTAATAATTCAATCGCAATATTTTTCTTTTCTTTTAAACTACCGTGTTCAATACCTCGTCTAAAACCAGAATTTACAGCTGTGTTATGCTCAAGAATTGCTTTTTCTCGGAGTTCCGCTAATCGTTGCATTTTTTCATCTTGGCTTAATGTCTCTAATTTCTCATTTGCTTGTTTTAATTCTTTATTCTCTTCCATCTTCTTCATCACCCTTTCACATTTTGGGTTATCCAAAAACAATAGCCAATCTAGTAAGTTATCATTTTCATTCGAAACCTCGACTATTTTTGGTAATTCAATTATATGAAATTCTACTTTGTTTGTCAATATAGTCTTACGATATTTTTCTTCAATTATCTTCCAAGAACTATGGTATGCCAATGTTTCTAATCCTTTTACATTAAAATTTGCAATCAAAATTACAATCGTTTTTTTCAAAACATCATAAGACTGTCCAGACTTTAATTGTTTTGTATAAACTCGTCCCCAATAATATAGTAGTCTTTCAATGATTTCTTCCTGCCCAGCAACTTGCATTTCAATATTACAATACTCACCGTCATTAATCTTAGCAATAATATCAAGAACTCCCAACTTATCTTTTGGATAATCCCTCCTTAACACAACATTTTTACTTAAATCAATTGTATAAATCTTTTGATTTAAAATAGCTTCTAAAAACTTAGAAGTAATTTCTTCACTTCCCACTTCACCAAATAAAGCCTGAAAAACAACATCTAACTTAGGGGAAAGAAGAGAGATTTCCTCTTTTAAAATTTGTGACATAAAAAATCCTTTCCGACTTTGCAGAATAGCAAAATCATGAACAAAAATTTACACGAAATAAAATGCATCAAAAAATAACAAAAATAAAATTAACTATAATAATCATTCACTTAGGAAAATAGCAAGAACGAAATTCTTGAAATAAATTTTAATGAATGTCATGAAATAAAGATACACATTTACACTGTGTATAAAAATATTAAAGCATAAGAATGTAAAAAAGTAAACAAAAACATTTTGCTAAATTTCGACAAAAGACGATAAAGATATTTGTATAAAATCATAAAAAATAATTGAATTATTATTTTGGTTATGATACGATAATGTCGAAATAAGGCAATGGTATTTGCCAAAGAAGGGAAAAGAAAATGATTAAATTAATTGTAGGAATTCAATGGGGAGATGAAGGAAAAGGAAGAGCTTCTCACTTTGAATCAAAAAATGCAAAAATAGTAGTTCGAGCAACTGGTGGAAATAATGCAGGACATACCGTAGTTGCAAATGGGAAAAAATATAAAATGCACTTATTACCATCTGCAATTATAAGAGAAAATGTTAATTGTGTGATTGCACCAGGAGTCGTAATAGACCCAGAAGTATTAATTTCTGAAATAGATGAAATGAGAAAAGCAGGAGTAAGCATTACAAAAGAACGATTTCATATTAGTGAGAGAGCCCATGTTATCTTACCACACCACAAACAGTTAGATGGGCTATATGAAAAATTAAAAGCGAAAAAAATAGGGACAACGAAAAGAGGAATTGGACCATGCTATTCCGAAAAATGTAACAGAACAGGAATCCGTATGTTTGATTTATGCGACCCATCTACTTTAAAAAAGAAAATACAAGAATCGGTATTACTTGCGAACACTATGTTTAAGCAATATGGAGAGCCAGAAATCGATATAGAACAAGAATATCAATTATGTATTAATTGTGCTGAAAAACTAAAACCATATATATGTGATACACAATTTATTCTAATGGAAGCAGATGAGAAAAATGAAAATATTATCGTAGAAGGAGCACAAGCTCTATACTTAGACCTAGACCATGGAGACTATCCATATGTTACATCATCAAATTGCAATGCTTCTGGAACAGCATCTGGAGCAGGAATCGGTCCAACAAAAGTAGATGAAGTTATTGGTGTTATGAAAGCATATTGTTCAAGAGTAGGAGAAGGACCATTTACTACAGAACAAGAAAATGAAACAGGAGATACAATAAGAGAATTAGGACACGAATTTGGAACAACAACAGGGAGACCAAGAAGATGTGGATGGCTTGATTTAGTTATGATTAAGAATGCATGCTTTATTTGTGGACTAACAAACCTATGCGTAAATCATATGGATACTATTGGAAAATTGGGAAAAATCAAAGTATGTATAGGGTATGAATATAAAGGCAAAAAAATCGAATATATTCCAATTGACCGAGAAAATTGTATACCAATTTACAAAGAATTTGATGGATGGGAATTACGAGATGGAATAACGACATATGAAGGCTTACCAGAAAATGCAAGAAAATATATAGAATTTATTGAAGAATATACAAAAGTAAAAGTAAAATATATTGGAATCGGAGCAGATGAAAAACAAACCATTGTAAGATAAATATAAAGGAGAGGAATAAGTATGGAAAAAAGTTATAGTCAAAGTTATAAAGAAGCAGGGGTCGATGTAACAGCAGGATATAAATCCGTAGAACTAATGAAACAATCAGTAAGAGAAACATATACCAGTGGAGTCATATCAGACCTTGGAGGATTTGGAGGGTTATTTTCAATTGACACCAAACAAATGGAAGAACCAATTTTAGTATCTGGAACGGATGGTGTTGGAACCAAATTAAAACTAGCATTTTTAATGGATAAACACGATACCATTGGACAAGACTGTGTAGCAATGTGTGTCAATGACATCATTTGTTGTGGAGCAAAACCATTATTCTTCTTAGACTACATGTCACTATGGAAAAACATACCAGAAATGGTAGCAACGATTGTTAGTGGAGTAGCAAATGGATGTAAAATGGCAGGATGCGCACTAGTTGGAGGAGAAACCGCGGAAATGCCAGGACTATATTCAGAAAATGAATATGACTTAGCAGGATTTAGTGTAGGAATTGTAGATAAGAAAAAAATGATAAATCCAGAGACCATTGAAGTAGGAGATGTTGTAATTGGACTTACTTCATCTGGTGTTCATTCCAACGGATTTTCACTTGTTCGAAAAGTATTTAATGTAAACGAAGAAAACTTAAAAGAATACAAAGAAGAATTAGGAACTACATTAGGAGAGGCACTACTTACACCAACCAAAATCTATGTAAAACCAATTTTATCATTACTAGAACAAGTAAAAGTAAAAGGAATTTCGCATATTACTGGTGGAGGCTTCTACGAAAACATGCCAAGAATGTTAAACGAAAAAGTAGCACTATCTATCAATAAAGATTCTTACGAAGTACCAGCAATATTCAAACTAATTCAAAAAGAAGGAAACATTCCGCTAAGAGACATGTATAACACCTTCAATATGGGAATTGGAATGGCAGTTATTGTTTCAAAAGAAGAAGTAGAAACTGCATTACAAATCTTAAAAGAAGCAGGAGAAACAGCATATGTTATAGGAGAAGTTACAAAAGGTAATAAAGAAATAAATATAAATATATAAAAAATAGTTTATAAATAGGATTTATTAGATTATTAGTAATTATTTTCTACTTTTGTATTCTTTTTTTCAAATATACCATAATATCATGTAATATAAAAATATTAATACTTATAGTATTAAGTTACACTAATATTAGTGATATGCTAATATTTTTGTAATAGAGGGGAAGAGTGCTTGCATTATTTTATGGAGGTATTGTGTATGAAAAAAAGGTGTAAACGGTTAATTTCTTTGATTATTGCTATGACAATGATGCTTTCTTTTTCAACAGTTGCGTTTGCAGCTGAAACAGAAGAGCCTACAGTTGTAGTAGAAAACACGGTGAATGAAGGTAACTCTGAGGTTATGCCAGCGAGTGATATGCTTATTAACTTGACTGGATATAAGAATGGTAGTTCAGCGACAACACTGAACATGCCCATAACGCTCAATAAGAATGGGTATCTGTATTTTACTGTTATGACAAAGGGACCTATAAGAGTAACATTATACTCAAATGGCGTGCAAGTGGGATCGGCTCGTGCAGATAAGACATGGACTGAAGATGAGGTACAATGGGTGCCGATATATGCTAACCGAACCACAAATAATTTTTGGAATGCGGGAAATTATACTGTAAAAGTGGAAGTTTTGTTCAATTATGATTATACATTTGGTGTTTTTTTGGGCGATTATAAGATTGAATAAAATATATCTTTGACAGCGATATTAAAGTAGTATAACTATAATTAAGGTACTTTTCCTCTAAATTAATGAAAATGGGTGGGATTCCTGCCCATTTTCTTATAGTCGTAAATAATAGTATGTCAATGATTTTTGAAAATTTCACTAAAAAATAACTTTATTTTATTAGCAAATATTTCACCTATGTATAGTCTTGAACTTGTTCCGCTCGCCGCGGGGCAGGCTCAAGATTTAATTTTTGTTTAAAATTATATTTTTTGTAAATACTATCATTAGGCGATAGATTTAATTAGGATGCTTTTGCATCTTTTAGGTAAAACTCATTTATTAAGTCAATTACTACATTAGGTAGCCATTGATGATAATCTAATGAAGTATTATCTATAGTGTCTTTAGAAATCAATTCTAAAGGCTGTACATCATAAATTTTATTGTTAGATTTTACTCTCATCCCAATCTTTCTACTTAGATATATTTGAATTTTTGTTTTGGGTGGTAAGTATTTATCCATAATCTGAAATTTACTGTTGTTTATGGAAAATACTCCAGCATTATCAATTGTTCGTTCAAATCTAACACATAGTAATTCGTCAAGATTGTATCTTTTTGGTAGTTTTAAAAATACATTTTTGTTACTACTTGCTTCTACAGCAAATTTAGAATTGTACTTTTCTATATATTGAAGTAAAAACTTGTTAACTTCATCAATAGTTTTGATATTATTGATTCTAAATTCAGTAACTAATCTACTTTGAAGTGTTTCCCATAGTCTTTCTATTCTTCCTTTTGCTTGAGGAGAAGATGCAGCAAACATTTCAATACCAAGTTCCTCTACAATTCTACCAAATTGAGTAATACCTTTTTCACGACCATTTAACTGTTCTTCTAACGTTATGTGGTCGTTAACTTTTTTTGGTGGAAAAAACACACTATATTTATCTGGATATAAAGAAATAGGTATTCCATAATTTACTAAGGTTTGCCTTAGCACTTCTAAATATCCAAGTAAACATTCATTTTTACACATATATAATCCAGTAATTTTTCCAGTAGCATCATCGATAAACCCATGAAGAGAATATTGCTGTCCGTTTCCAAACCAATCAAAAGGTGTACCATCTGCTTGTAGCATCATTCCTTCACATTCCTTTCTTTTTCTTCTGTGATGTAACTTTGTTTTACGATGTTTCTTAGGACTTTTTATTCCAGCATTTCGTAAAATGTTGTATAGAGCAGAGTATGATATATCAATGTTTTCACGTTCTTTAAGTAATTCTTGAAAGTGTTTGAAATTAGATATTTCATATTCATAAGAGCTTCTAAGTTCTAATATTTTTTGTTTTATCTCATTTGGTATCGTATTTTTAGGCTTTCTACCTCTATTTCCATGTTGAATGGATTTAACGCCGTTTTCTTTTACCTCCTTTTTTATTTGTTTTACACGACGTTCAGAAAGACCCAAAGCAATAGCAACTTGTTTTACAGTACAATCTCCTTTAATGCATGCTTCAATTAATGTAGCTCTTTTTAGATCTTTTTGTTTTAACATTAAATATTCCACCTTCCTATTATTACTATATTTTCTATTTTTATACAGTTAGGGTGAAATATTCGTTTACAAACTTTCAAGGTGATCTTATCACATATTAAATACATAGTCGTAAATAATAGTATTGCAGAAATTACTTTTATATGTTAACATACTTATATAAATATATTTGATGAGAGGTGAACTATGAAAAAAATAGGAATTGCAATATTTACATTAATAGTTATCTTATTGATAGGAACCATTATATTTAGTAAACGCTTTAAAATAGGATTAGTGGAACATAATAATGTCTCCAATATTTCTAGTGTTTCTGGTTCTAAAGTAAATTCAGAGGAAAAAACAGAAAAAAAAGAAGAATATAGAAAAGAAATAAATCAAGTAGAAAGAGAAATTTTAGAACTATCAAATCAAATTAATAATAAGAACTAAAAAATAACAGACATAAGGTCCAAATGTTAAATAATGTTGGACTTTATTAAAAACACACAAAAATTGACAATATTATGTAAATATAGTACAATATAAAAAGTAAAAGTTTCAATAAAAATGCATCGGCATTATGCCAAAGGAGGAGACTATGAACAGACTTTATACAAAGGTTGTTTTTCAGAACAACGAACAATTAATCATTTTGAACCAGGAATTTACCAAAGAGCAGATAAAAGAAAAGATGGTTCAAAAGGGGTGTGCCAGCGATTATGCGGATTCGATTACAAAAGAGGGGATTTATACGGATAATCCTCATATGGTTATCATTAAAGCAGAATGGGATGACCAGGCGCTTTTGGTAGAAGTGTATGAAGATGGTACTGAAACAATTAAAGACATATGCCATACTATACACATCTATGTGAATCCGGATGCTACGTGGGAGAAGAAGCAGGCATTGTGGAAAAAAATGGTAGGAAAACTGAAAAAGTAATCTGAGGAAAAAGAAGCAAGAAAAAACAGATGGATAAGACATTTTGTCAAATCCATCTGTTTTTCTTTGTCAGTTTCTATAGAAAAATCTTGATAAATTTGTGGTTGTGTAATATAATTTTACTATAATGAAATTCAAAAAATTAGGAGGTTTTAACCAAATGGTAAGAAGAGTTTATGTACAAAAAAAAGATGGATTTGATATTGAAGCAAAAAACATTTTACATGATTTACAAGAAAACTTACAAATAAAAGATTTAACAGATATCATTTTGCTAAATCGTTATGATGTATCAGGGATTGACGATACTACATACGAAAAAGCAAAGAAAACGGTATTTTCAGAACCACAAGTAGATATTTGCTTTGATGAAACTTATGAATTTAAGAAAGAAGACAAAGTATTTGCAACCCAGTTTTTACCTGGTCAATTTGATCAAAGAGCAAATTCACTAGAAGAATGTCTACAAATTATTAGTGGAGAAAAAAGACCAATTGCAAAATCAGCAAAAGTATATATATTAAAAGGCAATGTTTCAGATGAAGATGTAACAAAAATTAAAAGCTATTTAATCAATCGTGTCGATTCGAGGGAAGCAAGTCTTGAAAAACTAGAAACATTAGAAGACAATATGCCAGAGCCAGAAGATGTAAAAATAATCGAAGGATTTACATCTATGACAGATGAAGACTCTCAAAAATTTTACGAAAAATATGGATTTGCAATGGACCTTGCTGACCTAAAATTCTGTCAAGAATACTTTAGAGATACTGAAAAAAGAAATCCTACCATGACTGAAATGAAAATGATTGATACCTATTGGTCAGACCACTGCCGTCATACAACATTTCTTACCAAATTAGAAGTTATCGATATCAAATGGGATTTATTACAAAACATTTATGAAGATTATATTGCATCAAGAAAATATGTATATGAAGACCGTAAAAAAGACATTTGCTTGATGGATGTTGCAACCATTGCTGCAAAAGAGTTAAAGAAAAAAGGATTATTAAAAGATTTAGATGAATCCGAAGAAATCAATGCATGTAGCATAAAAGCAACCATACAAGTAGATGGAAAACCAGAAGAATACCTAATCATGTTTAAAAATGAAACTCATAACCATCCAACTGAAATTGAACCATTTGGAGGAGCTGCAACCTGTCTTGGAGGAGCCATTCGCGACCCATTATCAGGACGTGTATATGTATACCAAGCAATGCGTGTAACAGGATGTGGAGACCCAAGAGTAAGTATTAAAGAAACCATGCCAAATAAATTACCACAAAGAAAATTAACAAATGAAGCAGCAAGAGGATATAGTTCCTATGGAAATCAAATTGGACTTGCAACAGGACAAGTAGCAGAAATCTACCATCCAGGGTATGTTGCAAAACGTTTAGAAATTGGAGCATTAGTAGGAGCAGCACCAGCGAAAAATGTAATAAGATTACGTCCAGAACCAGGAGACAAAGTTATCTTACTTGGTGGAAGAACAGGAAGAGATGGATGTGGAGGAGCAACTGGTTCTTCAAAAGCACATACCAGTGAATCACTAACTACTTGTGGAGCAGAAGTACAAAAAGGAAATGCACCAGAAGAAAGAAAAATTCAAAGACTATTTCGAAATCCAGAAGCAACAAAATTAATTAAACGTTGTAATGACTTTGGAGCAGGAGGAGTATCAGTTGCTGTTGGAGAATTAGCAGATGGATTAGTCATTAATCTAGATAAAGTACCTAAAAAATATGAAGGACTAGATGGAACAGAACTTGCTATTTCAGAATCACAAGAAAGAATGGCAGTTGTTGTACGTGCAAATGATGTAGAAGAATTTGAAAGGCTTGCATCTTTAGAAAATATTGAAACAAGCTTGGTAGCAGATGTTGTAGAAGAGCCAAGAGTAAAAATGTACTGGAGAGGAAAATGCATTGTTGATATTAGCCGTGAATTCTTAGATACCAATGGAGATGTAAAAAAAGCAAATGCATCTATTACAAAACCAGATGATAGTAATAACTATTTTGATGAAAAAACACCAGAAAACAAAGTAGAAGCTTGGAAGCAAACAGTAAGTGATTTAAATTGCTGTTCACAAAAAGGACTAGTAGAACGTTTCGATTCTACCATTGGAGCAGGAACCATTACAATGCCATTTGGAGGAAAATACCAATTAACACCAGCAGAAGGAATGGCAGCAAGAATTCCAACCTTAGAAGGATATAGTGATACAGGAACGGTTATGACGTATGGATATAACCCATATCTTACCAGTTGGAGCCCATTCCATGGAGCAGTTTATGCAGTTATCGAATCTGTTACGAAATATGTAGCAATGGGAGGAGAGTACAAAAAAGCATGGTTAACCTTCCAAGAGTACTTTGAAAAATTAAGAAATGAACCATCTCGTTGGGGAAAACCATTAGCAGCATTACTTGGAGCATACTTAGTACAAGAAAAATTAGGAATTGCTGCAATTGGAGGAAAAGACTCGATGTCTGGCTCTTACAATGAACTAGATGTTCCACCAACACTAACATCATTCTGTGTCGGAACCATCAAAGTAAATGGAGTTATCTCAAACGAATTTAAAAAAGCAGATTCAAGAGTCATGATACTAAAAACAAAAATAGATGAAAACTCACTTCCAGATTTTGAAGACTTAAAAGAAAACTATGAAATCATTCATCATTTAATTGAAAAAGGAAAAGTATTATCATGTAGTACCATTCGTCATGGAGGAATTGCAGATACCATTACAAAATCTGCAATAGGAAACAAAATTGGATTTAAATTTACAAGCAAAGAAGACTTATTTAAGCCAATGTATGGAAGTTTCATTCTTGAAGTATCAGAAGAGGTAAATGAAGAAAAATTAGAGACATTAGGATGTACCATAGAACAACCAGAAATTAGAATTTCTGAAAATGAACTATTATCACTAGAAGAATTAATTACCCTATGGGAAAAACCACTAGAAAAAGTATTCCCAACCAATACATCAGTAGATAAAAAAGATAGAGATATTAAACCAGTTTCAAGTGAAAAGATAGGAAATCAAAAAGCAAACATCCAAATTGCAAAACCAAGAGTATTTATCCCAGTATTCCCAGGAACCAACTGCGAATACGATTTAACAAAAGCATTTGAAGATGCAGGAGCCGTAGTAAATACAGCGGTATTTAGAAACTTAAAACCAGAAACCTTAATCGAATCCATTGATGTATTTGAAAAAGAAATTAACAATGCTCAAATTATCATGTTACCAGGTGGATTTAGTGCAGGAGATGAACCAGATGGTTCTGGAAAATTCATTGCCGCAGTACTAAGAAATCCAAAATTAATGGATGCTATCCATAAGCATTTAAATGAGCAAGATGGATTAATGTTAGGAATTTGTAATGGATTCCAAGCACTTATTAAATTAGGATTATTACCATATGGAAAAATTATGGATATGGATGATACAATGCCAACTTTAACATTCAACGATATTGCAAGACACCAATCAAAAATGGTAAACACAAAAGTTGTATCAAAACTATCACCATGGTTTAGTAAGGTTTCAGTTGGAGACGAATTCATTATTCCAATCTCCCATGGAGAAGGAAAATTCGTAGCATCCGAAGAAGTCATGAAAGAATTAATCAAAAATGGACAAATTGCAACCCAATACGTTGACTTAAATGGAAATCCAACTTATGATATTCGTCATAATCCAAACGGTTCTACCTATGCAGTAGAAGGAATCACAAGTCCAGACGGAAGAATTTTAGGAAAAATGGGACACTCAGAAAGAAGCTACAGAACAGATATCCTAACAAACATACCAGGAAACAAAAACCAAAAACTATTTGAATCAGGAGTAGAATATTATAAATAATATTTGACAAATTGTAATATGAGTGATACAATGTAGATATAATAAAAGAGCAAGGGCTTAGCCCTGCTCATGGTTGTTGGAGGTCTCATTCATGTGCTGTGGAGAGACCTCTAGTTTTTTCTTTGTAAGATGTACCTGATAATTTACGATACTGGCAAAACCAATTATCAAAGCAATACCAATACAAATACAAAGAACTAGAAATCCTAAACCGAAATATGTATAAACCATTTTATCACCTCCCATGATGCATCATATTAACAGTTGCAAACTAGCAACTGCTAGTTTATACAACAAAGAAAAATGGTGATATCCAACAACAAAGACATAATAGCACGATACATACAAAAAGTCAAATAAAAATGTCAAAAAGAAAACATAAAGGAGAAAAGAAATGGAAAATAGTATATATAAAACCCCACTTTCAGGAAGATATGCAAGTAGCGAAATGAATTATCTATGGTCAAGCGATAAAAAATATTCTACATGGAGAAAATTATGGATTGCACTTGCAAAAACAGAGCAAGAATTAGGAATTGATATTACAGATAAACAAATTAAACAAATGGAAGAAAATGTAGATAATATTGATTATGATATTGTTGCAAAAAGAGAAGCAGAATGTAGACATGACGTTATGGCACATGTGTATGAATTTGGAACAAAATGCCCAGAAGCAAAACCAATTATACACTTAGGTGCAACCTCTTGCTATGTAACCGATAATACAGATGTTATCTTAATGCATGAAGCATTAGAGGTAATTAAGCAAAAACTAATTTTAGTCATTCAAAATTTAAGAAAATTTGCATTTGATAAAAGAGGTGTTACTTGTCTTGGATACACTCATTTCCAACCAGCACAATTAACAACCGTTGGAAAAAGAGCAACCCTATGGTTACAAGATTTACTAGAAGATTTAGAAGAACTAGAATTTGTACAAAGTAATATGAAACTACTTGGTTGCAAAGGAACTACAGGAACACAAGAAAGCTTTATGAAATTATTTAAAGATGAAGAAAAAGTAAATCAGATTGACGGTAAAATTGCAGAAAAAATGGGATTTGATAAAGTATATGATGTTTCCGGACAAACCTATACTAGAAAATTAGATGCAAGAGTTTTAAATGTGTTAGCCGCAATTGCAGAAAGTGCATCTAAATTTGCAAATGATATGAGATTATTACAACACGAAAAAGAATTAGAAGAACCATTTGAAAAAGGACAAATCGGTTCCTCTGCAATGGCATATAAGAGAAACCCAATGAGAAGTGAAAGAATCAACTCTCTTGCAAGACATGTTATGGTACTAGCAAATGACCCTGCTATTACAGCTGCAACTCAATGGTTAGAAAGAACATTAGATGACTCAGCAAATAAAAGAATCTGTGTACCAGAGAGCTTTTTAGCAGTAGATGCTATCTTAATTCTATATGCCAACATTTCCTCTGGAATTGTTGTATATGAAAATGTTATCAAGACCAATATGATGCAAGAATTACCATTCATGGGAACAGAAGAAATTCTAATGAATGCTGTATTAAAAGGTGGAGACCGTCAGGAATTACACGAAAAAATCCGTGTATACTCAATGGAAGCAGGACGTGAAGTAAAAGAATTTGGAAGACCAAACGACTTAGTCGATCGAATTGCAAAAGACGAAACCTTTGGACTAACCAAAAATGAAATCTTACACATCTTAAATCCAGACCACCTATGTGGAAGAGCACCAAAACAAGTAGAAGACTTTATCAAAGCAAGAGTAGACCCAGTTCTTACAAAATACAAAGACTTAGCAAATGGTCTTACAGTAGAAGTAAAAGTATAAAAAGATTGAAAAATCAATCAAAATAAGATATAATAAAGTTATATCGAGCATATGAAGGAGGAAACAAAATGATTAAAATCTTACGGTGGTTTATTACTATTTTAATTGCTGTATCATTTATGCCAGTTGTATGTGCAATTGGAATGATTGCGAATGCCTTGGGAATTTTAATTAGCTTACTAGGAAAAGTGGTTCCCAATATAGAATTTGTTGTCATTTTTATTTATGATTTTGCAGAAAGATCATCGGAAATGTACTTTGACCTTATCAGCACAGTTAAACCAGAGTAAATCCTTCAACAAAAGTGGAAAAGTTGTTTTAAACAATATTTCCACTTTTTCTATTAAAGATGATTTTAGGGACGGGGTAAAAAATCATCCTTTATTCAAAAAAGGCCATTTTTTCCCTGTCCCTAAAATTAAATTTTAATGTTTAAAATGTCTCATGCCAGTAAATAGCATTGCCATATCATATTCATTACATTTATCAATTGATAATTGATCGTTAATTGAACCACCTGGTTGAATAATTGCTGTAATTCCTGCAGTATGTGCAGCTTCTACACAATCATCAAATGGGAAGAAAGCGTCTGATGCAAGAACAGCACCATGGGAAGCATCTTCTCCAATTAGTTCTACAGCATGCTCAAAACATTGCTTCGTAGACCAAATACGATTTACTTGTCCAGGTCCAATTCCAACAGATTGTTTATTCTTTCCAATAACAATCGCATTCGATTTTGTATGTTTTACAATCTTCCAAGTAAATAACATATCCTCAAGCTCTTCTTTTGTTGGAGCTCTTTTGGTAATGACTTGATAAGAATCCCCTTCGTTTAATAATTTCGAATCAATCGATTGAATAATAATACCACCATTGATTTTCTTAATATCATATGCCGTTTCTGGTTGTTTTACTGAAATACTTGGTAATTCTAATACTCTTATATTTTTCTTTTGGCAAAGAATATTCAAGGCTTCTTCTTCATAAGAAGGAGCAACAATTACCTCCAAGAAAATCTTAGCCATTTCTTCTGCAATTTCTTTGGTAAGTTTACGGTTTAGTACAACAATCCCTCCAAAGATAGATGTTTTATCAGCAGAATAAGCTTTTTCCCAAGCATCATAAATATTTTCGCTACTTCCAACACCACAAGGGTTACCATGTTTACAAGCAACAACGGTTGGCTCATCGAATTCTTTTAACAACTCTAACGCACCATTCGTATCATTAATATTATTAAAAGATAGTTCTTTTCCGTTTAATTGTTTTGCAGTAGTTAAAGAACCTTCACATTTTCCAACTTCTTTATACAAAGCACCTGTTTGATGAGGGTTTTCACCATATCTCATTTCTTGTACTTTTTCAAAAGTTAAAGAAAGTTCTTCTGGGTAGGAAGTATCTTTTCTTTCACTACGTAAATAATGGAAAATCATTGTATCATAATTTGCGGTATGCTCAAATACTTTTTGCATTAGATAAAAGTTTGTATCGACTGAAACTTTTCCATTTTCTTTTAATTCAGCTAATACTCTTTCGTAATCAGCAGGGTCTGTAACAACACTTACATCTTGATAATTCTTAGCTGCACTACGAAGCATAGTAGGTCCACCAATATCAATGTTTTCAACTGCATCTTCACGAGTTACATTGTCTTTTAAAATCGTTTGTTTAAAAGGATATAAATTAACAACAACCATATCAATTGTATCAATTCCTAAATCAGCTAGTTGTTGCATATGGCTAGGTTTTGAACGCATTGCCAAAATTCCAGCATGAACCTTAGGATGAAGTGTTTTTACTCTTCCGTCTAAACATTCAGGAAACTCTGTTAATTCAGAAATTTCCATAACAGACAAACCATTTTCTTTTAATATTTTATAAGTACCACCAGTTGAAATAATTTCAATTCCAAGGTCTTCTAAAGACTTGGCAAATTCAACAATTCCAGTTTTATCTGAAACACTAATTAATGCTCTCATTTAAAATTCCTCCATTATTCAAATTTCTTTCCTGTAATTAATTCATATGCTTCTACATATTTTGCAACAGTCGTATCAATTACCTCTTGTGGTATTGGAGCTTTTGTTTCTGGATCATAACCAGAAGACTTAATCCAATCACGCATATATTGTTTATCAAAGCTCTTTTGAGACCTACCTACTACATAATCCTTTGCAGGCCAGAAACGGCTAGAATCTGGAGTTAAAACTTCATCTCCTAAAACAAGTTCACCATTTTCATCTAAACCAAACTCAAATTTAGTATCAGCAATAATAACACCACGAGAAGCTGCATATTCAGCACATTTTGAATATACTTCAATTGTTTTATCACGTAGTTTTGTTGCAAGCTCTACTCCTAACATTTCGCATACTCGTTCAAACGAAATATTTTCATCATGGTCACCAATTTCAGCTTTTGTAGATGGAGTAAAAATTGGCTCAGGTAATTTTTCAGATTCTTGTAATCCTTCTGGTAATGTAATACCACAAACAGTACCATTTTCTTTATAACTTTTCCATCCAGAACCTGTAATATAACCTCTTACAATACATTCAACAGGAAGCATTTTTAGTTTTTTCACTAACATACTTCTTCCTTCAAACTCTGGCGTTTGAAATTCAGCAGGAAAATCTTTTGTATCAATCGAAATCACATGGTTTGGAATGATATCTTTTACAAAATCAAACCAAAAAGCAGATATTTGATTTAATACTTTTCCTTTGTTTGGTATCATAGCAGGTAAGATATAGTCAAAAGCAGAAATACGGTCAGATACCACTAATAATAGTTTATCATCATCCACTTCATAAATCTCACGAACTTTACCACTACTAATTTTTTTCATTAAAAAACCTCTTTTCTTATTAAAATTAATATTATTTATAACCCTCCATACACGGGTCGATGAGGGCATCGACCCCTACATTTATATTGTAGGGGCGTGCATTGCATGTCCCTAGACACCGCATCATTTTGGATGACCAATGGTCGCCCCTACGGGGTTCTTACATTTGTTTTAAATAATCTGCATAACCTAAATCTTGTAATTTTTCATCTTTTTTAGTAACAGCATCTTTTAATGAATTCTTAAAATCAGCTAATTTCTCTTTTACTTTGTTATCTCCAATTGCAATCATAGAAGCAGCAAGAATACCTGCATTTTTTGCTCCATTAATTGCAACAGTTGCAACTGGAATTCCGTGAAGGCATTTGTACAATTGAATATAAAGAATCTACTCCAGATAATGTTTTGGTATGAATTGGAATACCAATAACAGGAACCGTTGGAACCATAGCTGCAAAAACACCAGGTAAGTGAGCAGCACCACCTGCACCAGCAATAATAACTTTTACTCCATTTTCGTTTAATTCTTTCGCATATTCCATAGCTTTTTCAGGTGTTCTGTGAACAGATAGAATTTTCATTTCATAAGAAATTCCAACAGTATCTAAAAACTTAGCAGCATCTTGCATAATTGATAAATCAGAATCGCTTCCCATAATAATTGAAACATCAATATTTTTCATATTTTTCCTCCCTAATATAAAACTAGCATTATTATAACACTTATGTAGAAATTTGTCAGTAATTATAAGGTGTTTATTAAAAAAATATAATTGTCGTGTAATTCGATATAATGTTATATTATCTATACTAGATATACCTAAAATGATAGAAGTAAGTGAAATAACAATAAATAGAAAAGTCATTCTATAAATTAAGACATGAAGAAGATGCACAATCATAAAAACCAAAAAACAAAACGAGCCAAGGATTTAGTAAAAATAAAATTCCTTGGCTTGTTTTGGTAGTGCTTAATTTAACCATTTATTTTCTGCATAATAGAATCCAACTACAGCTATAGCTGTGAGAATAATCCATCCTATCCAAAAAAGGACAAGTTCGATTCCTGATTCTAAATAATCTACTGTTTCGCTAATGGTTCGATTTTCATAAAATGAAGTTTTGCTAATAGTATCGTCTTTTAAATAAGTGAATATTGTTCCAGTAAAGGCTGTATCCGTAACATAATAAACATTTCGGTGATAATATCCATGGTAAATAGTATCTAAATAGTGGTTGGATGGAAATGGAATTTGTTCATATTCAAATTCAACATTCAAAAATGAAATCCTCGTTGATTTTTCTTTATATGTTCTCATAGTATCCCAGGTCCAATATTCCTCTTTTCTTTTTTTCTCTTTACCATCCTTATCTTTGTATTTTACCCAACGATAATGCTTCCTATATTCCTGCTCTTCTTTTCTTATATAAGAATATTCACCATCAATTTCAGGAAGACTAACGGGGTCAAGTGCCTTTAAATTGCCATATACGAAAGCATTACCAATATTAGTACTCATACCATGCAGAAATAGTTCCTCAGAATCAATCTTAACAGCGGTATCATATTCCATATACTGTTCTAATAAATTCTGCCGAATTTTTTCACTTATAGAAAAGCCTAAAATCATCATCACAGCGATAATAATAATACTAAAAATAATCTCGCTTTTTTTAATTTCGATATTCCCCATAGCTTTTTTACCTTTCGTCAAATAGGCTCATAGGCCCGTCATCGGTAATAGGAACATTCTGTCCTGCACGAGCATTAATAACTCCTAAAAGAGTTTCATATTCATGCCGGTCATATGCTTTAACGCACTCAACAAGTTCCGGAAACAAATTTGCTCTTTTCCTGCACGCTGATTGCCGACTTCGCCTCTGTTACTTTCTCCTCATATGCAATAGCATTTGCGCTTACAGAGGTAATTCCCACAATAACCATAATAATGACTGCAAGAATTGCGCCGATGGTGATAAGTGTGTTTTGGCTAAGATTAATTTTGTTAAGTTTCATAAGTTGTCTCTCCCTTCGTTAAAAACAAAATCATTATAGTTACCACAATATTCAATTTTCAATTTACTAAAAACAAAATCTCACTAAGTTTTCATAGCTCTAACCTCCTAAAATTATTTAAGTAGTTTGTATGATAAAGCACTACAAACACTTAGTATTGCATAGTATGCATATATGTTTATTTTTTACATAATGCAAATATGATTCAAAGCTGTATTCAGGTCGTCAATAGTCATGAAACATATATGGAAAAGTGCTAAATAATATGTTATAATACTAATAGTTGCTAAGTATTGGAGGTATAAATATGATTTCAAAAATTTATTTTGATAACAATGCAACAACAAAATGTGATGAAAATGTTGTAGATGCAATGTTACCTTACTTTGGTGAAGAATACGGAAATCCTAGTAGCATTTATAGTTTTGGAAAAGAAATAAAAGATGAAATAACAGAAGCGAGGAAAAATATTGCTAAATTATTAAATGCAGATGAAGACGAAATTATATTTACAAGTTGTGCCAGTGAAAGTAATGTAACAGCCATTATGAATGCAGTTAATAATAATCCAAATAAAAAACATATTATTACCACAAAAGTAGAACATGCATCTATAATGGAAACCATGAAAAGCCTAGAAACAAAAGGATATGAAATAACTTATTTATCAGTTGATGAAAAAGGTAGAATAAATATAGAAGAATTAAAGAAATCAATTAGAAAAGATACTCTACTAATTTGTGTAATGATGGCAAATAATGAAATTGGTAATATTTATCCAACAAAAGAAATAGGAAAAATTGCCAAAGAAAACAATATTCTATTCCATTGCGATGCTGTTCAAGCAGTAGGAAAAATAAAAATAGATGTTAAGAAAATGAACATCGATACATTATCGCTATCTGGACATAAAATCCATGCACCTAAAGGAATTGGAGTTTTATATGTAAACAAAGAAATAAAATTTAACCAATTAATATTTGGACATCAAGAAAAAAATAGACGTGGTGGTACAGAAAATGTACCATATATAATTGGTTTGGGTAGAGCTGTCCAAAACATTTTAGAAGACGATTATAAAATAAATGAAAAAATAAAAGACTTAAGAGATAAATTAGAAACAGAAATGAAGAACAACATAGAAGATGTAATAATATATGGAGACTTAGAAAATAGACTCCCAAACACATCCAATATTGCTTTTAAAGGAGTAAATGGAGAAGAAGTCCTATTAATGCTAGAATCTTTTAACATATATGTATCTACAGGTTCAGCATGTAATTCAGAAATAGCAGAGCCATCATATGTATTAACAGCATGTAACGCAGACTTAGATAACTATAGTCCAATTAGAATAAGTTTATCAAAAGATAATACACAAGAAGAAATAGAAATTTTTGTACAAAGACTAAAAAATATTATAAGTATGTTAAGAAAAAAGTCTAAAATGATCGGAGAAAATAAATGAGTAATAAAACCAATATAATAAACGTAGAATATGGTAAAGATAATTGCCCAGCAGATGCATTAATGAATGACTTTAGAACAAGGGCTAATAACATAAAAGAATATTCTAAAAACATAGAATTCTCAAAAGAATGTATAGAATTTTTTAAGAAAATGGCAGATATTGTTGAAGAAGGCGAAGACAATATCTGCTTTAAATGGGATGAAGTTCTTGATGAAGATTTACCGCCATTAATAGTAAAAATAAGAAAATCAAACGACAAATATATATTACAATATTTAAAAGAATTAGGAGAAGAACAAACATTAATAAAAGGAAAGCAACGAAAAGGGAAAAATAAAAATGGCAAAATAGAAGTTATAAAGGAAAGAGAGGAAAGATGATATGGCAGTATTAATTAATTTTAAAATATGCGATAATGATAAAGCATGTAATGGAATGAGTGTATGTCCTAAGGGCGTATTTAGTTGGAATGATGAAAAGCATACATTGGAAATAGACAATAGTAAATGTATTAGCTGTGGATTATGTGAAAAATCTTGCATGGTTTCAGCAATTAAAGTTGCTAAAACAAAAGAGGAATATGAAAAAATAGAAAAAGAATTTGAAGATGACCCTAGAACAATAAATGATTTATTAGTAGAAAGATATGGTGCAATGCCAATTGATGCAGCAATGATAGGTTCTGAAGAGGAAATAGAAGAAAAACTATTAGGAGCAACAAGACCATTTATAGTAGAATTATATAATGAAGATTCAATTATGTGCTTATTAAAAAGTATTCCTGTTAAAAAAATTGCAGATACATTTGATAAAGAAACAAGATATAGAAAAATCGAAGTAAAAGATGATGCATTATTAGAAAAATATAATGTAAAAAAATTGCCTTCATTACTATTTTTTAGAGATAAACAATTAGTAGGGAAAATAGAAGGATACGTAGAAGAAAATGAAAAAGAAGATTTATTAAATCAAATAAAAAAATTTTAGTAAAAGAGAAGAAGGAAAGAAAATGAAACTAAGAGAACAAATCGAAAGTTATGTACCATATAATGAACAAGAAGAAAATGATAAAGAAATGATGCTTCAATATATTGACACGTTTGAAGATGTTTTAACAAGAGAAAATAAAATGTGCCATTTTACAGCATCGAACTGGATTGTAAATAAAGAAAGAACAAAGGTATTAATGGCATATCATAATATTTACCAAGCTTGGGCATGGACAGGTGGACATTGTGATGGAGATAGTAATTTATTATATGTAGCATTAAAAGAAGCAACAGAAGAAACGGGATTACAAAATTTAAAAGTAATTAGTGACGGAATTTATGGAATTCAAATACTAACCGTCGATAGCCATAAAAAAAGAGGAAAATTTGTGCCATCTCATTTGCATTTAGATTGTTGCTTTTTATTAGAAGCAGATGAAAAAGAGGAATTAAAAATAAAAGAAGATGAAAATAGTGGCGTAAAATGGATTGATATTGATAAATCAGTAGACATTACAAATGAAAAACAAATGAAACCAATTTATCAAAAATTAAATGAAAAATGTTATTCAATAAAGAAGGTGTGAATAAAAAATGAGAGTTATATTGGCTTCAGGTTCGCCAAGAAGAAAGGAACTGTTGAAATTAGTTGTACCGAAATTTGAAATAATTGTGAGTAATATAGATGAAACAATACAACAAGGATTAACCCCTGAAGAGCAAGTACAAAGGTTATCTTATATAAAAGCAAAAAATGTTTTTGATAAAACGCAAGGAAATAGAGTTATTATTGGTTCAGACACAATTGCTGTTAAAAATAATAAAATATATGGAAAGCCACAAAATAAAGAAAACGCAAAAGAAATGATAAAAGAACTAATACAAGGCGATAAAACTCATAAAATTATAACAGGATTAAGTGTTCTTACACAAAAAAATGGACAATATAAAGAGTATATAACATATGATGAAGTAATAGTATATTTAAAAAATATATTAGACGAAGAATTAGAGCAATGGATAAATACTGGACATGCAATGGATAAGGCAGGAGCATATGCAATACAAGAAGAGTTCTGTGTTTTTGTAGAAAAAATAGAAGGTAATTATACAACAGCAGTAGGGTTACCAACACATAAATTATATGATATTATAAAATAGAAAAATGAATGTCTTTACTTAGGTAGAGACATTTAATTGGAGAAAATTAAAAAAGACACAAAAAGAAAAATTAAATAAAAAAACCGAAAATAAAGTTGAAGTATCATAAATACTTCAACTTTATTTTAACTTAACACAGCTCCCAATATCAAAATACCAAGATTGTCTTCATAAATCTTATCGAACTGTGAAATAGGAAGAGGGTTTTCGCCGTAGTCCTGCTTCAATGGTGTATCCAGGTAAATTATAATTCTGAATAAACCAATCCTTAAATCCTGCAAAGCTAGAATTGTAAGGCGTATCTGCTAATGCATATCCACTAACATTTGCAAATTGTTCACCAATATAATAAGAACCAGCAGGTAAATAGTTTTGAAATCGCCAATAAATCTCTTCTCCTTGTGTATGATAAGCAAGAACTAATTTGAAAGGATACGAGAGGGTATAATCGTAAACCGCTAATGCTTCAGGTTCCGTTAAAGGCCCAAACCCAACAAAGTCACGAGGAGAAGGTGTTGTAAAACCTTGTGCATATTTAATCTCTTTTGCCTTTTCCCATCCGTGCAGGAAACTGTAAATTTAAATCTACACCTGTGGTATTAAAAATATACCAACCACAAACAAAATTCAATAAAATGCAGTAATCATCTATATTACAGGATATTTCTATATTAAGAAAATATTCTGTTTTTTTATTGCAAAAATGTAGGGGCGAATAGTAATCGCCCGATCTTCGAAGAAATTGCTTTAACAAATGTAGGGGCACCGTTTGAGGGAATACCAGTGAGACATGACCCCACTGTGCCCAATTATTTTTAGATTTTTACTGCTAGAAATGAGTGGTTAAAATGAAAGGAAAAGAAGATAATGTTGGATATTATTCAGTAATTCCAGCAACAATTTTATACAATAAAGAACTAAAAGCAAATGAAAAATTACTATATGCAATTATAACATCACTTGCTTGTAAAGAAGGATACTGTTTTGCAACTAATAAGTATCTAGCAGAAAAGTTAGGTGTAAATCCCAAAACAATTTCAAGTTGGATTTCAGATTTAAAGGATAGGAATTTTATAAAAGTTGAACTAATTAGAAATGAAAATAAGCAAATTATTAAAAGAGAAATTTATATAAATGATGTCCCCTATCCATTAAATAATGGATACCAGTATCAATCAAAAAATGGACAGGCTATACATCAAAAAGTGGAAGATAATAGTATAAAAAATAATATTAAAACTAATAGAAGGGGCTATACAAATTTCACAGAACAAAGACATTATTCAGAAGAATTTTTGAATAGCTTATATGCAAATTAAAAAAAGAAAGGATAAGGAATTCTATGAAAAGATATAAAATTTTGAATATATTTTTTCTCCCAGCGGGCTAAAAAAGGTATTAGGAGATTTTCTCCTAAACAGCAATATGTGGTCCACAGGACCATGCTGGCGAATGATATTTGGTTAAAAATACCTACATCATTCGGAGCAAAATGCTTTGCTCTATAATATCAAATTTCGCTTCGCTAATTTGATATTTATATGAGTTCAATTTTAAGGAGTGTGATATTATGAAATTTAATTCAAAAGATAGAACAGAAATGTTAAAAGTAAGAGTTTCAGAAGAAGAAAAAACTTTAATACAAGTAAAAGCAGAAATGTATGGATACAGATACTTGTCAAATTATATAAGAGATGCTGCAATTTATGAAAAAGTAACACAAGTAGATTTAAAAGGACAAGATGAAATTTTAAGTGCATTTTCGGAAAACACAAAAGAAATAAAAGAGATTGCAAAAGGAGTTAGACATTTATGCAAATTTTTAACACAGGCAGATTATATACAAATAGCAAATTTAAGAGCAAGAATGTATGATATTATGAAAGCACAATATAAAATGCGTGATTTAATTGCAAAAAAATTAGATTTAGATGTATGGCAACGAATTAATAAAAATAAAAGATAGTATGTATTATGAAATTTATAAAATATTCAAGAAAAAAATGAAATACTTTTTTATTCAATACATAATCTAGTTCTTTTAATGATTGTATTTATTTTTATATCCTAGATTACAAGATTTAATAATTTGCAAAATTATGTGAAATATGGTACAATACTCATTGATGAAACTAGAAAGTTTCATTTAGTAACAACATTCCATACATTAAAATTAGGAGGAATTAATATGGCTAGGATTGATTTTTACGAGCAAATTTCAGATTTCATACGGAAAAACGAGCATTTAGGCGCTCGGTTTGTGAGCGCTCCAACAAAGGATCCTTGTACCAAGCGTGTAGCAGTAGTATGCGATAAGCTAGAGAACTTTGTTCTTCATAACGGTCTGGAAATTGAAGAGCAGAAGAACAGATATTGGCTAAGAAGCTGTTACACAGGAGAGTTCTTGGAAATAATTAACAAAGAAAATGAGAGCGAGTTTTTTAAGGAAAGCGAGTAAGTTTTAATAGCTATACTGGAAAAGGCGGACATTAGTCTGCCTTTTCCAGTGTTTACAAACCTGTTATTTAACTAAATGAGATAGTTTTATGGATTTGTGTATTTTTGACTGTTCTTTTAAACCATTCTTATTACAATGCAATTTTATCACCATTAAGCAGTTTCCTTTTTATATTCGGAATAAAAAACATAAATTTTGAGAAAAAATCTCAAAAAATTGATATTTTATAAAAATTAGCATATAATATAGTATGAGAGGAGAGGAATTAAAATGTTAATTAGATTTAGTTTTAAAAATTTTAAATCATTTAAAGATGAAAATTTACTAGATATGGAAGCTACAGCATTAAAAGAACATGAATACAACATTGCAAAAACAGAAAATATTGAACTCTTAAAGGTAGCTGCTATATATGGTGCTAATGCAAGTGGAAAGACAAATGTATTGCAAGCCTTTGATTATATGAAAAAAAGAATACTAGTAAGTGATGATTCTAAGAAGAATTCTCCAATAGATGAAGAAAACATATATAGTTTTATGATAAATAATGGGCCAATTAGTTTAGAGGTTGAAATATTAGCAAAAAACGATAAAATATATAAATATGGATTTGAAGTATTGAAAAATAGTATAGTTTCAGAATGGTTATATATAAAAAAAGTAAATAAATTTTATCCGATTTTTGAAAGAGAAAAAAATAATGTTACTATGAAATCAAATAATAAAATATCTGGACTAGCAAATATAGATGAAAGAACTTTATTCTTAAACATATATAGCAAGATAGATAAAGATAACGAAGATTTTAATAATGTTTATGAATGGTTTGTAAATGCCAATTACTTAGATTTAGGAAATCCAAGATTTGAAGATTTCATTAATAATAGAATTTTATTGAAAATACTAAGTGATGAAAAATACAAAAAAGAATTATTAAGATTTATAAAAACCTTTGATTCTGGAATAGAAGGAATTAAAACAATACCAGATTCAATAGAAGAAGTACAGAACAACAATAGAGTAGTAAAGGTAGAATTAATCCATAGAGGAGAAGATAACAAATTAAAAGCATTACCACTAGATTTGGAATCAAATGGTACTAGAAAAATGTTCCACTTATTTGATTTTTTTATGGATGCACTAAAAAATGGAATGGTACTGTTTATTGATGAACTAGATGCAAAATTGCATCCATTACTAACAAGATATATTATTAATCTATTTCATAATAGTGAAACAAATATTGGTAATGGACAGCTAATTTATTCTACACATGATACAGTAAACTTAAATAAAGATACATTTAGAAGAGATGAAATATGGTTTACTGAGAAAAATAGAGATGGAGTATCAGAAATTTATGCTTTATCAGATTATATATTAGAAGATGATGAGGATAGTAAAAATAAAACAAGTAAAAAAGTTAGAAACGATGCGACTTATAATAAAGATTATTTAACTGGAAGATATGGTGCTATTCCAGTATTAGAAGAATTTGAGATAAACTATGAGAAATAATAAATTGAAATCTATAGGAGGAATTAAATGAATGATAGACTAGGAATTGATTTAAAAGTACAAAGGATTTTGAAGCATGTATCACAAGAAAAGATGGCAGAAGATTTAAATATAAGTAGATCTAAAGTATCTAGTTGGGAGACAGGAAGAAGAGAAATGAGTTTATGTGATGCGATTATTATTAGTGATTATTTCAATGTTAGCATGGACAATTTATTTAATAAAAAAGCTTTAAATTCAGAAGAATTTATGCAAATAGCTAAAAGATATTTTGAAAATGATAAAGTACCATTTGATGAAAAGAAAGAAATTCTGAAAAAAATGATCTATTATAAAAGCGAAAGTGAAGCAAATGAGATATTGCAACGGTACAAAATGACTCAAAAAGTCTAATATATTATATTTTTTTCTTCATATATTATATGGAAATATTAGTAAAAATGATTTATAATAATTGTAGAAATTAAATATGTAAAGAGGAATAGACAATGTACAAAGAATTAAAGCCAATGTTAAATGCAGAAGAATTAATAAAACATTTAGAGTCAAAGGGAGTCAAGTTTGAATTGACTTCTATACAAGATGCTAGAAAATATTTAGAAGAAAATAATAATTATTTTAAATTAGTATCATATAGAAAAAATTTTAGTAAGTATGAACAAGGTAACAATAAAGGAAAATACATAAATCTTGATTTTAAGATGTTAGAAGACTTATCAATCATAGACATGAGATTAAGAAAAACAATGTTAAGCATAGTGCTTGATTTAGAACATTATGCAAAAGTAAAATTATTATCAGAAGTAGAAAAGAATACTAAAGATGGATATTCACTTGTAGAAAAATACATAATAAGCTTAAAAAATAAGAATGAATATGATTTTTTAGAAAACGAATTAAATAAAAATATAAAAGGAACTTATTGTGGAGATTTAGTTGCAAAATATAAAGGGGAATATCCAATTTGGGTATTTGTAGAAATCATTTCATTTGGTAGATTTATAAAGTTTTATATGTTTGTCGCTAATGAATTACAAGACAAAACAATGATAGATGAAGCATATTTATTAAAAAATGTTAGAGAACTCAGAAATGCATGTGCTCATAATAATTGCATTTTAAATGATTTAAAAGCGGGAACATCAAATTATAAAACAAATTATAGAATATTAAATGAAATTGCTAATATAGGAATATCAAAAGAAACTAGAAATAAAAGAATGAGTAATTCTAGAATACAGCAAATAATTACTCTTTTATATCTAAACAAGAAAATTACTACAAGTGATGGAGTTTTAAAACATCAAACAGAAAAGTTGCGAGATTTAAAAAGTAGAATTGAACATCACATTGACTATTATAGTAAGAATAATTTAATACAAGCAAATTTCAATTTTTTGAATAAAATTATTGACAATTGGTATAATAGTAGCATATAATATATATTATAAAGAAAAAGTTTAAAACTTTTGCGGAGTTGTGTTCATCGAGCATAACTCTATTTTTCTTTTTAGGTAAAGAAAATATTAGCAAAATTGATTATATGATGAAAATTTTAACAAAAAAGGGGCTGACAAATTACTTTGAGCACGTTATACTACCAGTAAATTATGAATATGGAGGTAGTAAATATGTGCGAAAATGAAAAAGGAGTATTAGAAAATTTATTTGAAAGTAGAGAAGAAAATTTATGTGCATTAACAGAAATGGATAGGCAAAAGATAAAAAAACTAACAAGAAATAATGATAGTTATTATAAATTATTTGCGATAATAAGCGATTTATCAAATAATTCAGAAAAATTAGAAGAAGTTAGAAATAGCCTAGATAGTTACATAGATAAAATTAACATCATAGGAGCTTATGAAAATGAAAAGTTTTACAAAATACGGATTCTCAGATGCAATAAACTTAATTTTAGAATGTAAAAAATTTCCAAATAGGTCTTGACAAATAAAATAAAGAATTATAAAATATGGCTGTAAATGTAATATGACTTTGGTATTACATATAGATTGTTACGTTCAAAAGTTGTTGTATAAAAAGTAAACCAAAAATGTAGCAAATCCTTATGCTACAAGACATTCTGGAAATAAAAATATTAATAAATTTTGTATAAATAGAAACATCTAATAGTGTGAAAACATTATTGGGTGTTCTTTTTTTGTGCTTTTTTAAGATATGAATATTTACTAATATACTTACTATAAGTGTCATACCAAGTCATTTTCTCTAATATTCTGTATTAGAATACTTTAACAAAAAGTATAGGAGGTAATGCCAATGTGAAGAAAGATAAGCAAACTATAAAAGTAGATAAATTAGAATTTAATACATATTGTATTTTTACAGAAGAAAAACAAGATGTGAAAGAAACAGTAGGGCTAATTTTTAAAGATTATATTGAAAAATTAAAAACGGATAAAAGGTAACCTTTACGAAAATGAAATAATAGTTGCAAATTAAAATAGAGCACGTTACAATATACTTGTAGATGATTACGGATAGGAGGTTAAATGCTAAACTTAAATAGTCAAAACTTCAAAGTACGGAATATATATAAGACTATCTAGAGAAGATGGCGACAAACAAGAAAGCGAAAGTATCGGTAATCAAAGAAATATTTTGCAAAGATATGTAAAGGAGAATAATTTAATTTTAGTTAAAGAATATGTTGATGATGGTATTTCTGGGACTACATTTGATAGACCCGGATTTAATAAAATGCTACAAGATATTGAAAACGGAACAATTAATATGGTTATAACAAAAGACCTATCAAGACTTGGAAGAGACTATATTAAAACAGGACATTATATAGAAAATTACTTTCCTCAAAACAACATAAGGTATGTTGCGATAACAGATGGCATAGACACCTATATTGATAGCACAAATAATGATATAACGCCTTTTAAAGCAATTATGAATGACTACTATGCTAAAGACATATCAAAGAAAATTAGAAGTGTCTATAAGGAAAAACAAAAGAATGGAGAGTATCTATGTAGTACTCCAGCGTATCGGATATAAAAGGCATCCTAGTATAAAAAATAAGTTGGTTATAGATGAGAAGGTTAAAGACATTGTAGAAAAGATATTTGATATGTATGCAAATGGACATGGAAGTGTAGAAATAGTAAATTACTTAAATTCCAACAAATACTTATCTCCTACTGGTTATAGAAAAACTGATATTATACAAGATGAGAATAAAACAAACTATGACTGGAATGAGGTTACCTTATGCAATATGTTAAAAAACGAAGTGTATATTGGAAATACAGTCCAAAATAAGAAATCCGTTGTTTCATACAAAGTACATAAAATAAGAACTGTTGAAAAGGAAAATCAAATAAGAGTTGACAATACACATGAATCTATTATCGACAAAGACACCTTTGAAAAAGTACAATGTATTCTTGAAAAAAGAGGAACAAATACAAAACTCAAATATGATTACTTATTAAGGGGATTACTTTACTGTTATCATTGCAAAAGAAAACTGCAAATTGTGCTTAAGAAAAATTCAAGAAGAAACACACAATCACATCCATATATAATATGTGCAGACTATAAAAAAAGAGGTTGTTATCCATTAAGTATCAATTATGAAAAGTTTGAAAAGCATATTATTTATGTTGTTAAAAAGATATGCAAAATATATGCTGATAAAGAAATTTTTTATTCTATTTATGAAAAATATCAAAACAAAATACTTGATATAAGAGAAGGATATAAGAGAAAAATAGAACAAATTGATAAAACTATATTAGATATAAATAACAACTTAGATAAGATGTATATGGATAAATTGCAAGGCATCATTCTTGAAGAAGATTACATTAGGGTATCGCAAAAACTTATATTTGATAGAACGAATTTAACAAAACAAAAAGAAGAATTAGAGCAAAGACTAATTGGATCAGAAGAAAAAATAAGCAGTAAAAACAAAACAACAGAAGAAAAACAATTAGATGAATTAATAGAAAACTTTTTGAAATTGGAGCAAATAGATAAAATATATTTATATAGATTAATCAATAAAATTGAAATTGACAAAGACAAAAATGTGTATATCTATTTTAACTTTTCAAAACTAAATTCTATTAATGAGAATCTAGAAGAATTTATCAAAATTGAAGAATTAATTAGTGAGAAATCTTTAAAGATAAGTTAGAGAAATTTTAAACATGCACACCCAATTGCTATTTAGAATATAGATAGTAGAGGTGAAGAAAGATGAATTATGATTATTATACTTCAAACAATAATGGACAGGATGATTATGGGCTAAAATACATAGACAATCAAGGTTATGGTAGAATATGTAAAGACTATAGGATAGAGTTTCCACCACAACATCAAGATAAACAGCCAGGAATGGAATACTTAATGACACCAAGACCTATATTTAATAATCCATATTACAGGCCAGCTGGAAAATTATATAATAAAGTTGCAATCATAACAGGAGGAGACTCGGGAATTGGAAGAGCCACAGCAGTTGGATTTGTAAAAGAAGGAGCAACAGTTGTTATTGTCTATTATGATGAACATAAAGATGCAGAAGAAACAAAAGAATTCATTGAAAGAATGGGTGGTAGATGTTTATTACTTGCAGGAGATATAAAAGACACTAATTTCTGCGATAAAATTGTGGAAGAAACTATAAAAACATTTGGCAAAATTGATATATTAGTAAACAATGCAGGAGTACAATATCAACAAAAAAGTTTATTAGATATAACAGATGAACAATTTGATTTAACAATGAAAACCAATATATATTCTATGTTTTATTTAACCAAAAGAGCTTTAAAACATATGAAACCAGGTGCAAGTATTATAAATGTAACATCAATAACCACATTTAAAGGAGAACCAGAACTAATAGACTATGTAACAAGTAAAGGAGCAATTGTAGGATTTACAAGGTCACTTGCAACGAATTTAGCAGATAAAAATATAAGAGTAAATGCAGTTTCGCCTGGTGTATTTTGGACTCCACTACAACCAGCATGTTGGGAAGCAGAAAAAATACCAACACTGGGTTCAGACGCACCAATGGGAAGAGCTGGGCATCCTTATGAAATAGCACCACTATTTATATACTTAGCAAGTGATGATTCATCCTATGTTACAGGTCAAGTAATGCATATAAATGGTGGAGAGTACAAAGGGTAAATAAAAAACAAGCAAAGTCTTATTTACAAGACTTTGCAAATTGGTTGGTAGATTTTTAAATCCACACCATTAATATTAGCTTTCCATCCATCTGGAAAGGGAATTGTTGCAAACGAATAAGCAATCTTTTCTACGTTACGATAAGCAGGAGAATTTTTTGGTAAAGCTCCTGTTACTAAATCGACACCATCTGGATTAACCATAGGACATAAATGAATCGTAACCTTACTTAATAAATCTCGAATAGAATATCCAAGTAAATTTGTATTGGAAACATACGCATTAGCAACATCTTCAATAAATTTCATTAATACAGGAGTTGTAATCCACTCGTTTGCGTGATAGCTAGCGCTATAAAAAACTTTTTTTGCACCATTTCCTATTGTGATAGCATATAAAGGTTTTCCAAGGACACTATATCCAATAATATCGGATGTTAAAAAAGAATATATTTTTAATAAATCTTGTAAATTATCTTCTAAAATAGAAGAGCTATAAGAAACATTTGTAGAAACAATTGCCATAAAATCACCTAAGTTATTTTATGATAAAAAAACAAGAAGGTGAATATTTTTATTAAAGCCAAGTAATAAAATGTCTTGAATTTAATAGTATTTTAACGTATCTTCAATCACATCTTTTACACAAGATAAATCAATCGTGTCCTCATTAATCGTAAATGAATATTGATTTTGCTCATTTTTATAAACAACAATCGTTACAGTTCCTAACTTTTCCATCACTTATCCTCCTCTTTTAAAAACTTAAATAAAATATCATAAAAAGGAAAATAGAGCAATCTTAAAAAGAAATAAATGGAAAAATAGAATTAGGAGTAAAATTTTACTTAAAAAAACTTTTTTATGGTATACTATTGGTAATGAAAAAACACTAAAGGAAGAAGGAAAAAAATGAAAATCATGTTTATTTGTACAGGAAATATTTGTAGAAGTGCTATGGCACATTGGTTAATGAAAAAGAAGTTACAAGAAAGAAAAAGAAATGATATTCAAGTATATTCTTCTGGAATATTTGCGATGAAAGGAGATATTCCAACCGATGAAGCAATAGAAGTTATGGAGGAATATGATGTTGATTTAAAAAAACACAGGGCAATACCTACAATGCAATCAAACATACAAGAAATGGATTTAATATTATGTATGACAAATTCTCATAAACAAACATTAATCAACACATATCCTAATTTAACAGATAAAATTTTTACTTTAAAAGAATACACAAAACTTACTGAAAAAGGAATTGACATTAAAGATCCGTGGGGATATACAATTGTAATCTATCGATTTTGTGCTTCAGAAATTGATGAATGTTTAAACAAACTAATTGAAAAAATCATAAAATAAGTTTCAAATTAAGGTTTGAAGCTTATTTTAAAATGTAGAGTTCGATGCCCTCATTGACCCGCGTGGCGAAGACGTAATTCTTTTTGCATAAATTTAAAAAAAGAGGAAACACTAATTTCAAAAAATACATATCAAGGAGTGGAGTTTTTTGAAATTAGAAAAAATATTAAATATTAAAGGAGCCTTATTAGACGAATATCAATTAGAAAACTATTTAGAAAAAATAGCTTCTGACCATATTTTGCAAAATAAATCCAATAAAAAAACGTATCCAATACCACGTTTAGAAGAAAACTTTAAAATGATTACGAAAACTTATGAATTATTAAATTCCCATTTAAAAATGGGAATTAACATACATCCAGCAGGAGAATGGTTATTAGATAATTATTATATGATAGAAGAAACTGTAAAAACCATTGGAAAAGACTTAAATCTAAAAAAATATAAAAACTTTGTGGCCCTTGCAACAGGACCATACCAAGGGTTTGCAAGAATTTATGTATTAGCAAGTGAAATTGTAGCCTATACAGAAGGAAAAATTGATCATCATAATTTACAAAACCTACTTTCCGCTTATCAACGAAAAAAGACGCTAAACATGGAAGAAATATGGAATATTGGTATCTTTCTTCAAATTGCTATCATTGAAACCATTCGAAATGTATGCGAAAAAATTTATTCGGTACAAATGCAAAAATATAAAGTAGAAAATATCATCGAACGATTGGTAGAACTAAAACCAAAAGAGGAATTACGTTTTGGAAAAAGACCAAATGATAGCCACAAAATAATAGAAGTACGGCGAAATGAAATATCCGTTTATCGAATATATGTCCTACCGCCTAAAACGATATGGAAAAATGACATATCGCTATTTAGAAGCATTAGAAACCGAAGTTATGAAAATGGGCACCTCTGTTACAGAAGTGATTAAAAAAGAACACTTTGATATTGCTGTTCGAAAAGTAACCATTGGAAACTGTATTCGCAGTATGAAAGAAATAGGAAGAATCAATTTTTTAGAAATATTTGAAAGCATCAATGGGGTTGAAGAAGTATTAAAAAAAGATCCAGCAAATGTTTATGAAAAAATGGATTATAAAACAAAAGCATATTATCGTAATAAAATTAAGGAAATCTCGAAAAGAACTAAAATTTCAGAAATCTATATTACTAAAAAAGCCCTAGAATTAGCAAAAAAGCAAGAAAAGAAAACTTCTAAAAAAGCTCATATTGGATATTATTTAATTGACCAAGGAGAAAAAGAACTATATCAATTACTACAAACCAATAAAAAACCACATATGATAAAAAATAGTGCTAACATGTATATTTTAGCCATTGCTAGCATGTCTATTGTTCTTTCTATTATCACAATGGTTTATTTTGCAAACCAAACCAATTGGGGGATTTCAGTGCTAATAGGACTTATTTGTTTGATTCCTGCATCACAAATAAGCACAGAAATGTTGCAATTTATTTTAAGTAAGTTTGTAAAACCCAAATTAATACCAAAAATAGATTACACCTATGGAGTACCAGAAGAATGTGCCACAATGGTGATTATTCCTACCATTGTTTCAGAAAAAGAAAAAGTACAAGACTTAATGAAAAAACTAGAAGTATTTTATTTAGCCAATCAATCCGACAATATATATTTCACCTTGCTTGGAGATGCCACTTCTTCTAGTAAACAAGAAGAACCATATGACCAAGAAATTATAGAAGCAGGAAGACAAGAGACAAAACGATTAAATGAAAAATATCCATTAGAAGGAATGGGAAGATTTCAATTTCTTTATCGAAAAAGAATATGGAATGATAAAGAAAAATGTTATTTAGGTTGGGAACGAAAAAGAGGAATGATTTGTGAATTGAACGAATTTTTATGCGAAGGGACCAATCACTTTTATGCAAATACCATGGAAGAAGAAGAAAATAAAATTCCAAAAATTCGCTACATTATTACACTAGATGCTGACACTAATCTTGTCTTAAATTCTGGGTTAGAATTAATTGGAGCAGCCTCTCATATTTTAAACATACCACAATTAGGAGAAAAAAACGATGTTGTTGTATCTGGCCATGCTCTAATCCAGCCAAGAATTGGAATTGATTTAGTATCCGTAGGAAAAAGTGTATTTACCAAAATTTTTGCAGGAGCAGGAGGAGTCGATTCCTATACCAATGCCATTTCCGATACCTACCAAGATAACTTTGGGGAAGGTATCTTTACAGGAAAAGGAATTTATGATTTAGATGTATTTCATCAAATTCTAAAAGACGAAATTCCAGAAAACACAGTATTAAGCCACGACCTATTAGAAGGGTGTTATTTAAGATGTGCACTTTCTTCCGATATTTTATTATTAGATGGCTATCCCTATAAGTATAATGCATATATGTTAAGGCTACATCGATGGATTCGTGGCGATTGGCAAATTATTCCGTGGCTCAAAAAAACAATTATAAAAAAAGATGGAACCAAAAAACAAAATCCATTAGGATTGCTATCGAAATTTAAAATACTGGATAATTTAAGAAGAAGCTTAGTAGAAATTATGATTATGATTGGTCTTACCATATTACTCATCTTAAAAGTAGCAATACCAATAAAGATATGGCCTGTCATAACACTATTATTGGTTGCTATACTACTTCCAACAATCTTAGATATCATTAGTTTTGCTGTAAAAAGAGAAAGCGGAAACCATAACCATCGTAATTTTGCAGGTACCATGTCAAATTTAAAAGCAAGTTTATTAAGAGGAATTTTAAAAGTAAGCTTTTTACCCCATAAAGCATATATATCAGCAAATGCGATTATCAAAACAATTTACCGAATGACAGTAACAAAACAAAATCTATTGGAATGGACAACTGCAGAAGAAGCAGAAAAAAATGGTAAAACAGACTTATTTTCTTATTACCAATTTATGTGGGTTAATATCGTAGCTTTTATTGTGGGAGGAATCTTTGCTACATTTATTCCTACACAAATAGGAAAATTCTTTATAGGAGGATTATCTTTATTATGGCTTGTTGCACCAACGGTTGCATGGATTATTAGTAAAGAAAAAATACCAAAAGCCAAAATAACAACCTTAACAAAAGACCAAGCCCAGTATTTCGTAGAAATTGGTAAAAAAACATGGGATTATTTTGAAACCTATATGAATGAAAAAAACAATTATTTACCACCAGATAATTACCAAGAAGAACGAACTCCGAAAATAGTACAAAGAACATCTTCTACCAATATTGGTTTAGGGTTACTTGCTATTGTATCAGCATATGATTTAGGCTATATCACATTAGAAAAAGCAATTACCATGATAGAAAATACCGTAAACACCATTTTAAAACTTGTTACTTGGCATGGCCACTTATATAATTGGTACAATACTTCTACCTTAGAGCCACTATTACCAAGATACATTTCTACTGTTGATAGTGGAAACTTCGTTGGCTATTTATATGTATTAAAAGACTTTTTACAAAATATATGTGTCCATCAAAAAGAAAAAATAGACTTGTTGCAAGTTGAAAACTTAATACAATCTGTAGATAAACTAATTACTAATACGGATTTTCGTTATTTATATGACCATGAAAAACGACTTTTTTCCATTGGGTTTCATATAGAAGAAAACAAATTAACAGATTCTTATTATGATTTATTAGCATCAGAGGCAAGACAAGCAAGTTTGGTTGCTATTGCCAAACATGATATTCCATCTAAGCATTGGCAAAATTTAAGTAGAACATTAACCGTAAATCATGGGTACAAAGGCTTGGTATCTTGGTCGGGAACGGCATTTGAATATTTAATGCCAAATATCAATATTAGGAAATACGAAGGAAGTTTATTAGATGAGTCTTGCAAATTTATGCTAATGAGCCAAAAAGAATATGCGTTAAGACTCGGCATTCCATGGGGAATTTCAGAATCTGCGTTTAATTTAAAAGACCTAAATTCCAATTACCAATATAAAGCTTTTGGAATTCCATGGCTTGGCTTAAAACGAGGGCTTGCAGACGAAATGGTGGTCAGTTCTTATGGAAGTATATTAAGCTTACAAGATGAACCACTTGAAGTACTAGCGAATTTAAAACAATTAGAAAAGAATAATATGATTGGCAAATTTGGATTTTACGAATCCATTGATTATACACCAACGAGATTAAGAAATGGACAACAATATGAAGTGGTAAAAACCTATATGGCACATCATCAAGGGCTTATTTTACTTTCCATTAATAACTTAATGAACAATAACATTTTACAAGAACGCTTTATGGAAAATCCAGAAATAAAGGCGGTGGATATATTGTTACAAGAACGCATGCCAGAAGACGTCATTATTACCAAAGAGAAAAAAGAAAAAATTGAAAAACTGAAAAATATTGATTACGAAAATTATACCGAAAGAGTTTATACCAAATTAAATGAAAACTTAAATAATTTTAATACGATTTCCAATGAAAATTATACCATTTGCATTAATGAACAAGGAGAAGGATTTAGTAAATATAATAATTTATTGGTAAACCGATATAAATCAACAAATGACGAACCAGAAGGAATTGCATTTTATGTAAAAAACATTCGAACCAAGCGAATTTGGAGTACACTAAATAAAACCGATTTAGTAAAACCAGATAAACAGGAAGTTTGCTTTTTGCCAGACCAAGACAAATTCGTCAAAAAGTTAGAAAACATGATAACAACCTGTAAAATCATAACAGCTCCAGATGAACCAGTAGAAATTAGAAGTATTACCATAGAAAATATAGGGAATATGGAAGAAACATTAGAAATATCAAGTGTTTTTGAACCAGTTCTCTCTAGCAAAGAACAGGATTATTCCCATAGAGCATTTAATAATTTATTCTTGAAATATGAATATAGCGAAGAAACCAATTCTATTTTAATTAAGCGAAATAAAAGAGGAAACACACAAGAAGTATTTTTAGGAGTAAACCTAAACACAAATCACGAAACCATTGGAGAATTGGAATATGAAATCGATAAAGAACGATTAACAGGCGGGGGATTACTAGGCGTTCCCAAGATGATAGAAAACTCTCTTCCATTTTCCAAAAATCTTGGCTTAAGTGTTGACCCAATTGTAGCATTAAAAAGAACCATTTGTATTAAACCAAATGAAACAGTAACCATGAATTTAATCATTACCATGTCAGAACAAAAAGAAATAGTAGAAGAAAACTTGAAAAAATATATAAGCCACGAAAATGTACAAAGAGCCTTCCAGTTATCAAAAGTTAGAGTAGAAGAAGAAGCAAGATATTTAAATATCAAAGGAAAAGATATCGAAGTTTATCAAAAATTATTATCTTACCTAATTGTTCAAAATCCACTAAAAAAATTATATGGGAAAGATATACCAAAAACCTATTATACCAAAGACTTATGGCAATATGGGATTTCAGGCGATTTTCCGATATTACTTGTTAAAATAAAAGATGTAAATGATTCGTATGTCATGGAAGAAGTGTTAAAAGCTTTTGAATATTTTAAAGTAAAAAATATCGATATTGATTTAGTTATCTTAAACGAAGAAGAAAATGTATATGAACGTTATGTTAAAGAAATGATAGAAACCGAAATTTTAAACCGCCATTTAATGTATTTGTTAAACCAAAGAGCAGGAATTTTTATCTTAAATGCAAATGAAATAGAAGACATAGGAATTCTAGAATTTCGAGCAAACTTTATAATAGATACTCATAAAGGAAATTTAAAAACCATTTTAAAAGACCTAGAAGAAGATTATTTAGATACGATTTCAAAACAAGAAATGGAAAAAACAGAGCCAATTCTTCCACCAAATTTGGAAAAGAAAAACAATTTAATCCATATGGAAGAACTAAAATATTATAATGAATATGGTGGATTTAAAGAAGATGGAAAAGAATATGTCATTAAAATCACAAAAGACACAAAACCAGCAGTAGTATGGAGTCATGTACTTGCTAATCCTAATTTTGGAAGTGTGGTAACGACCAATAATTCAGGGTATACCTGGTACCAAAATAGTAGACTAAATCGTTTAACGGAGTGGAATAATAATCCAATATGCGATTTCCCTTCTGAAATCATTTATGTAAAAGATAAAAAATACAATCAAACTTGGACACTTTGTCCAAATCTAAACCAAGATGATGAAGAATATTATATTACCTATGGATTTGGATACAGTAAGTTTACCAATATGAGATTAGGGTTGTTACAAGAACAAGAAACATTTATCCCAATACACGACAATGTCAAAGTATCCATACTTCGATTTAAAAATATTCTGCCAGAAAAAAGAAACCTAAAATTAGTGTATTATTTAAAACCAGTTTTAGGAGAAGATAGCCTAAAAAGCGATGGCTATATTCGTTTGGAATTTGACCAAGATAAAAACATGATTTATGCAAAAAATGAATATATGCAAGACTTAGAAAAATCCTCTTTATATGTATCTTCTAGTTTAAATATGAAATCCTATACAGGAAATAAAAAACGCTTTATTGGTAAAGGAAGTATCCGTTTACCAGAAATGATAAGTTTTACGAAATTAAACAATGAAAATACAATTGGCAATTCACCTTGTATCGCAATCGAGATGGAATTAGAATTAAAAGCATTTGAAGATAAAGAAATCGTACTAATTTTTGGATCTGAAGAAAATCAAGAAAAAATGCAAGAAACAGCATATCGTTATACCATTGTCGAAAATGCCAAACAAGAATTAGAAAATACAAAAGAATATTGGGCAAGGTTATTACGAAAAATACAAGTAAAAACACCAGTAGAATCCATGAATATCTTGTTAAATGGCTGGCTTGCCTACCAAACAATCGTAAGTCGTTTGTGGGCAAAATCTGGATTTTATCAATCTGGTGGAGCTTATGGATTTCGTGACCAACTACAAGATACCATGGGAATCAAGTATATTAATCCTGAATTTATGAAAGAACAAGTATTAAAACATGCTGCCCATCAATTCATCGAAGGAGATGTAGAACATTGGTGGCATGAAGAAACAAAAAGAGGAATTCGAACCAAATTTTCAGATGACTTATTATGGCTTCCTTATGTAACAGCAGAATATGTAAGATTTACAGGAGATGCTACTCTACTAGAAGAAGAGGTAGCATATGTAACAGGTAGCATGCTAGACGAACACACAGATGAAAGCTATGATCTCCATCTAGCATCAGACCAAAAAGAAGATATTTACACCCATTGTATTCGAGCAATTGAAAAAGCAATTAACTTAGGGGAACACGGAATTCCTAAAATAGGTTCTGGTGATTGGAACGATGGATTTAGTACAGTTGGAAACAAAGGAAAAGGAGAAAGCATTTGGCTTGGATTTTTCTTGTATGAGGTATTAAACCGATTCATCCCAATTTGTAGCCTAAGAGGCGATGAAGAAAAAATACACAAATACCAAAAACTACAAGGAGAATTAAAAAGAGCATTAAATTCAGAAGGATGGGATGGTAGATGGTATAGAAGAGCCTATATGGATGATGGCAATATTTTAGGAAGCATTGGAAACGAAGAATGTAAAATCGATAGTATTGCACAAAGTTGGTCTATTATTTCTGGAGCAGGAGACAATGACAAAAAATATATCTCAATGGAAAGTCTAGAAAACTATTTAGTCGATAAACAAAATGGCATTATCAAACTATTAGACCCAGCCTTTGATAAAAGTGAACTAGAACCAGGATATATAAAAGCATACCTTCCAGGAGTAAGGGAAAATGGAGGACAATACACACATGGAGCTATATGGGCCATTATCGCACAAGCAATGCTAGGCTTTGGAGACAAAGCAACCGAATATTTTAGAATGATTAACCCAATCGAACATGCCAGAACCAAAGAACAAGCGACACGTTATAAAGTAGAACCATATGTTGTAGCAGCAGATGTTTATGGAGTAGGAAACTTAGTTGGCCGAGGAGGATGGACATGGTATACAGGTTCATCAAGCTGGTTATATAAAGCAGGAATCGAATATATCTTAGGATTAAAAATAATAGGAGGAATGCTATCAATAAAACCAGCCATTGCATCAAACTGGAAAGAATACACCATACGATACGAATACAAAAGCAGTATCTATAACATCAAAGTAAAAAATCCAAATGCAAAAACCACACAAGTACAAACATTCCTTCTAAATGGACAAGAAATACCAGAAAAACAAATTAAACTAATCGACAATGGAAAAATCAACGAAATCGAAATTATCCTATAAAAAGATGATTTTAGGGACGGGGTAAAAAATCATCATAGAAAAATAAGTAATGGGGAGCAAAACTTGCTCTCCTTTACTATTATCTTATATTTTGCAAACCAAATTCCAATAACTGATTTACTACATTATTAAAAGAAATTTTTTCTTTTTCTGCAATTACACTAATTTTATCATAGCAATCTCCGCTCATTCGGATGGTACGAGTAATGCTATTTTTGGTACTTGTTTTTCCAATAATCTTTAGTTTGTTCATCTATTTTTTCATTCCTTTCCATCAATAAGATACAAATTATGATTCAATCGTTTCAATAAAAGTTTAAAAATTGTCTATCAGTATATAAAACATTCTAGTACAAAAGTAACAAAATAAGTACATAAATAGTGTACAAAACAAAATTCATATGATATAGTAAATTTGTGCATAATAAAAGAAAAAAGGAGACAAAAAATGAGAAATGGTAATAATAGAGGTATTACGTTAGTTGCTTTAATTGTAACCATTATTGTATTGCTCATATTAGTAGGAATTACGATACAATTAACCATAGGAGAAAGAGGAATTTTTAATCTAGCAAGAACAGCGGGAAAAAATTATATTAATGCTACACAATATGAACAAGAAATGCTAAATACATTAGACCAATATCATTGGGAGAACATAAAACATAAAAATGAAGTTAGAACATTAACAATTAAAGAGATGTTTGAAAGCTATAGTAGTTATATAAAAGAATCTAATTCTATAATTGTACAAAAAAGTGGAGATATTCTTTTTTATACATTAATGACAGGCAATGGTAACACATCAGGGCAATTAATTCCATCAGGGGTATGGACAACAATAGGTATCTTAAAAGAAGAATATAGACCAGCTCAAATGTGCTATTTTTATGGAACTACTGGTAATGTTAAAAATAATGTTCTTATGCAAGTATTATCAGATGGAAGTGTTTCAGTTTATCAAGCCAGTGGGACAAATACACAATGTAGTGCAACTTTTATATATCCTGTAGTAAATACAAACAATACAGTAGAAGTTACTACATTAGCAGTTCAGGACATGTTTGAAACTGGTAGTAGCTATATAAATCAAACAGATGAAATAGCAGTACAAAAATATCATCAGACACTTTTTTATACTCTAATTACAAGTGGAGATTTAATTCCATCAGGAGTGTGGACAACAATAGGAGTTTTAAAGCAGGAGTATAGACCAGTTAAAACATGCTATTTCTATCGGAGCAAATGGGGGAGTTAAAAATAATGTTCTTATGCAAGTATTATTAGATGGAAGTGTTTTAGTTTATCAAACTAGTGGAAGTGGACAACAATGTGGTGCAACTTTTACGTATCCTGTAGCAGATACAAGCAATGAAATTGAAGTTGCTACATTAACAGTAAAAGATATGTTTGAAACAAATAATAATTATATGAATGAAACAAATGAAATAGTAGTACAAAAATATCATTCAACGCTTTTTTATACACTAGTTACCAATGGAAATCTTATTCCATCAGGAGTATGGACAACAATAGGAGTTTTAAAAGAAGAGTACAAACCAGAAGAAGAAATATGGAATTTTGGAACAACAGCAAATGGAGCAAATTGTGTATTCATGAAAATAGAAAAAGACGGAACCGTTTTGGTATATCAATCCAGTGGAAGTGGACAACAATGTGGTGTGACTTTTTATTATCCTGTGCAAGCATAATAAAAGTAAGAAGAGCAAATCGAATTATACTTAAAAGTAGAGTTCAATTTGCTCTTTTAAGATACTAAAAGATGATACATTTTAAATTGAATTTTGTAAGAGGTGATTTTTTTATCAAGCTGGTAGGACAGAATTTCTTTTTGATGTA
>CANAZY010000010.1 GCA_947365805.1 uncultured Clostridium sp.
GAGATGCGCGAGAGTGACTGGAGTTCAGACGTGTGCTCTTCCGATCTGTCTTTGGTTATTAACTTGCTTTTTTCCGCATCATTCATATCTACCATGTCCTCTATAGAAAGTCCTCTTTCTTTCCATAAATCTTTCTTAGCACCACCTATTTTTTCACCAAAATCTTGTATTTCCATAAATTCCCCCTATATATCATAATCAACATTATCATAATTTATTTTTGTTTTATTAAAATTTTTAATTTTCCCAGTGATTCTCAAACCTATCTACCTCCTTATTATTTTAGAATTTATATTCATAATCATTGTCTTCAATATTGTCTTTAGACAATAGACTCTCTTTTACATATCCATAATTTTTTTGTGCTTTCTCTTTATTTTCTAATAACTCATTTAATTTGTTAGTATAATTATCTTTCATATATGCCAATTTTCTTAAACTTACTAGTTCTCCAAATTCTCCATTGATATATAAATCAAAAAAGTCATCTTTTATAGAAAAATTTTTAAAAGGTTTTTTTAGTTTATGCTTAAGTATCTTATAGTCATTTCTTAAATTATTGTAATAATTTGAATTTTCCATATAATCTGAAATATCTTTTTCAATGTTTGCTAATTCTAAATTTGCATGTTCTATATCTTGTGTAAGTTTATCTATTCTGACTTTATCATTCTTTTTCTTACCAATCATTAATTCAAATAAATTATATTTTTTGCTAGATAAATCCTTTCGTTCATCTAATAAATCCGAAATTCTTATTTGTACATCAGACTTTGTTTTACTGATTTCTGAAATATTAACAGAAGAATTCCATTCACTTTGATATATTTCTTCTTGTAAATTGCATAATCTTTCATATTCCTTTTGATGTTTTATAATATGCAAAGCATGACTACATTCCTCGATTTTCTTTTTAAAATAATTTGGAAAATCACAATAAAAAAGAGCCATAGCTCTATCCATAAAATATTCATCATCCTTAAAATCTCGTAAATATTCATACAATAATTCATCGACAGGAATAACATCTATATCTAAACCACCATAGGGTGAAACCATATAGTCGCTATATAAGCTTCTATTTTCTAACTCTGCTTTATTTTTTAATTGCTTATATCTATATAAAACCATATCATTACTTTTACTAATATCCTCTGATAATGTTTTATAAATAAATTCATCGTCAGTTTTTTTTAATTTTTCTACCGAGATATCTAAATCAAGAAAATTATCAACTTTTGAAGATAATAGGGGATTACAATATTTACTTTCATCAAAAATAAATATACCATCACTAACTTCCGAATCTTTTGACAATATTGATGCAATTGACACATCAATTCCTTTATGAGAAACATTCCTTGCAAATCTATCACCATCGCCACTAAATATACTTAACACAATGCCATTGCTATTTTTAATATAGTAAGATTTACTTTTTTGTTGATAATACGCTGTGTTAACATTCTCCTCTCGTGAAAAATACTTATCTTTAAAAATTTCTCTAAACTTATCCATTGTATCACTAATATTAGGAATATCTTGGTTTTCAACGTATACAAAAAACTGCATTAGCATTTCTCGAAGTTTGCTTGATTCGTTCATAAGCTAGAACCTCCTTAAATATCCAAACCGTATTCATCCTGTTTTTTTAAAAGGTCAGTTGCCTCTTTTTCTTTAATTCCAGTTGCCATACTAACCCCTCTATCTACATAGATTCCTTCTATAAATATTTGTTTAATTAAATCATTCATATTAGTAAATTTAGCATATTCCTCTAATGATAGGCTAAAAGACCAATAGCCTAATCCTGAATCTTGTTCATAAGAAGCTATAAAAATATGAACTAAATCTTTATCTTTATGAATAATTAGTCTAAGCCTGTTATTATCATATATTCCATCTAAATCATCACCTAATAAAGTTATTTCTTCATTAAATATGATATTTCCATCATTTTTAGGAAAATAAATTTCCTTTCGATTAATAGGAATTGTCTTTTGCTTTTCTATTCTATATATGTCTTGCATTAGTTCTCCTTTCTATAATTCCTCTTCTGATGTGGTTCTTTCAATTTAATAAAACCCTTCATACTCAATAAAATCTTTATCAAATTCTATAATATCGTTGCAAAGTTCTAAATTTTCTATATTTAGCTGCTTGACTAAATAATCTTTTAGTTCATCTATAGTTTCCACCTCTGAACCTTCCTCAAAGTATCCCTCTATAAGTATGAAGTCTGTAGTTCCTCTTTTTGAACATTCTGCTACAGTTCCAAACTTACCATCCCCTAGAGTATGGATGGCAAATGAAGAATGATGTTCGAAATTCTTTGATTTAACATTTTTAGAATCATTAAATCTTTTTGCGAAATCACTTATTTCTTCTGCTTTTTCATTTACTCCAATACAAATTTGTGCTGAATCTGTACCGATTATAGTTTTTTTGAGTTTTGCACCTATTTCGTAGGTATATTGTCCTATATCCAATAGATTACTAATAGAATTTTTTCTTTTTATCAAAATCGAGAAATCTAAACCTTTTTCGTTATATTCTATTCCATCTTCTTTTACCGGTTCGTCAACTTCTTTTATTAGAAGTTGTACTATCCAATCTTCATTAGTATTAAGATCTTTTTCATATCTACAACGAACATCTTTTGAAAACTGTGGGTCACTAATAACAAATTTATGAAAATCTTTGATTTCTCCCTTATATCTCATTTTCTCTATTTCCTCCCATATTTAATTTTTTTTAATATCATATATTATTAAATCATCTTGTCTTAAACTTTTTATATTTTTCATTCACATCTAATTAAGCAACTTTTCTAGCTTCTTGTTGTGCATATCTTAAATTACAACAATCATTTTGATTAGGATTTACATTATCTCTCCAATAATAGTAATGTTCGGTTACGTCTTCACAAACAGTTAATTCTTCAAAGTTTTTAATTTTACGTATTTGACTTATTTTCTCATCTAATGGTAAATGTAAATAATTACTTTGTTTTAATGTATATTTTGAAAAGTCAATTTCTTTGAACCATCGTTTTATAAACGCATTTACTCTTAGAAATTCCACTAAAATTCTATCACACTTTACAGAGTTAAGGATATCAAAATCAATTAATTCTGGAATAAATGGTGATAGTCTTAGTTGAACATCATAACCTAAAGCATTTAATTTTTCTATTGCAGCGATTCTCCTAGAGGTACTAGGTGCTTTTTCATAGTTAAAAGCAGTTTTATCATCTGTAGAAGTAATCGATATTTGAATATGAGCCAGTTCTTTATCTAATATTTCCAAATACTTATCACTTGCAACCATATCTGATTTCGTTACAATTAGATAATGAATTTTTCTTTTATTCAATAATTGTATAGTTTTATATGTTACTCTATAGGCATTTTCAAAGGCTTGGAAACAGTCAGTCATTCCGCCTAGCCTAACAACTGTACCAGGTTCTATTTTATTAATTTGTTTCTTTACTTTATCAATATTCGCTACTCTAGGATTTAGCGGATTCCATAAATTTCTAAAATCTAACAATGACTTTGCATAGCAATAACTACAGTTATGACTACAACCACATCCGATATGTGTCTAATCTTATGGGATATTTGCATTTACTTAGTTCATTTCCTGTAGCTTGTTTATAAAAACTTTTAAATTCTAGTATTATAATCCCTCCTTTGTATAAAAAAAGAGATATTAATTTCTTAATATCTCAAAAAAATTATTAAATTTTAATCACACATGTTCTTCCTTTTATAATTGATTAGAAATTTTAGCACTTTCTCTATTAACAGCTATGATTGTGTTATTTCCACTTACCGTTTTAAGTATCCCTTCATAAATATAACTTTCTCCAGTTGTATATATATCATATCCATTTTCTCTAAATATTTCAAACAGTATTGCATATAATTGATTTATTAGCTTCTTATTTGGAAGTCCATTTTCATCTTCACATTCTAGGATATCAACAAATGTGTCTTCTTTAATAAATATTTCCTCTTTATTTTCCTCTATTTCTAAATACGCATTAAAGGCTTCTTGTGCTATCTTTTTCATTTCTTGTTTTTTCATAACATCCCCTCTTTTCTTATCTTAATTAAATTACTATCTTCTATTAGTATTATATAATAAAAGACAAATAATTTCAACAATTATCTGCCCTACATGTAACTTTACTTCCATTTTTTACCTAACTTTTCTTCTATTTCTTCTATTTGCTTATTTATTGCTAGTAATATTTCATTAGTTAAGTCAAAAGAAAATGTACCTACAGTTATATACTCTTTTGGATTATCAGTAATAAACTCCACCCTTTCTACTATTTCAATCCCTTTGCTAAATAAAATAGTATCTGGCATTGCATTATATTTTTTCTTTCAAATCATATATCATAATATCTCTAGTATTGCATCTTTGTCTATAACCATTTTTTCTAAAAATTTCTATTGCTCTCATTATTTTACTCCCTCGCATAAATTACTAATTCTTGTTACGATTATATAGTAAAAGACAGATAATTTGAACTAATCATCTCTCTATACATGTAATTTTATCTAATCAAAATAAACATTACTTTCATATCCTTCTGGATAAGAGTCTAACTCTTCTTCAACTGATGGCAAACACTCTAAGATATGGTGTACAAAATTGTAATATTCTTCTATATCCTTTAGGAAATCTTCAGCATTTCCAATATCTCGATATTGAAGTATGTGAATTGAATTTCTCATAGACTGAATTTTATCAACCCAAAGATATTCTTTGTTCTTGACATCATCCCACAATATCCCAATGCTAAAGGTTTTTAAGTCTTCAAACTCCAGTTTTTCAATCTTAATAGCACTTCCGCTTTTTTTTGTTTTTGGTTTCTTCCAATAATCAACACAAAAAACATAATAAAAGAATCTAAGCCATGCTTCTACTAACGCTCCAAGATTTACTCTCGCTAAAATAAGTTCTCCAACAGACATAGTTTCCCCTTTATCAATCCATAATGCTAGGCAATTCGTTAATTCTACCATCCATTCTAGCATAGCTTTATCCATTTTATCTGCTACTTCTTTAGGAGCAATTCCATGAACCCTTTTCCATACTAAAGCCAAATTTTGAGTTTCTTTTTTTAATATTTCATAATTTGAGCGTCTCATCTATTAATTCTCCTTCACGAATTTATAGAATAATTATAGCATACATCTAAAAGTTATTCTACCCTAACTTTTCTTCTGTTACTTATCCTTATTTCTCTTTAGTTCTTTAATTGCTAATTCACTCATTTTTTCGTCTTCAATAAAAAAAAAGCTACTTTTTAGCAAATGCTTAAATTTATTTAATTCATGTTATCTCAACAAATGATTATATCACAATATATTCCTTTTAACAATTAACACTCATATTCTATTTCTTCAAATTTAACATCTATATTTTCTTCAATATTATTTTTCATTTTTTCGAACATAGTATTATCTTTTTCAATTGCTATACTATTTCTGTTTTTATTATAGCAAGCAATTACAAAATTCCCGCTTCCTGCAAACTGGTCTAACAATGTTTCATATGGCTTTGAGATGTATTCGATAATTTCTTCTATTAATTCCACTGGTTTTTCTGCCTCCATAATTTTATCTTTTACATTTTTAGGTTGATGATTAAATACTGTAGGTAACATACCATTAGTTCCCTTCATATAATGAACATCTAAATTATTCTCTTGTAACATATCTCTAATTTCATAAGATGATTTTCCTTTTACATCTAAATTATTTTCTTTAGCAACAGCTAAATTTTTCTTTGCATCTAATTTTAGATTTCTAGGTTCTCCGTTAGAAAATATCATAACATCTTCTGAATTTTTGGCTTTTCTTCCAGTATTAGAAACAAAGTTGCCTTTTACCCATGACACTTTTGCAAAATACTTTAGTCCACTTTCTCTAGCCATTTTTTTTATTTCATAAAGATATTCATAATTAACTTCAGATTCTTCTGGTATGAATTCAACTAAAAATGCATTTTCTTTTAGGACTCTTTGTTTCTCTTTAAAATCTTTGCTCTCATATCTAAAAAGTTCAAATGTAGCAAATTTTCTATTTCCACCAGTTAATGCCTTTTGCAAATCGTATGGATGGTCTGTAATAATTCCATCTACAGAATGGTCTTTTATCATAGACAAGTCCCTTCCATCGCCATTTATAAGTAAGCAAGTATTTTCTTTTCCCTCTATTTGTCTTGTTACTTTATAAACTCCCCTAGTTACTTTTGTAAAGATGCCTCTATCAACTCCTTCGTAAATACGGGCTCTAATAGATTCATTATTTACATCCATATTTTTTATATTTTTTACTAGATCAGTTGCCTCTTGTATAGAAAATTGTTCCTCGTCTAAAAAATATTGAAACAAACTCATTTGAATTGTATTTTCTATAGAAATCCCTCCTAATATCATTTCAATCTACCAAATCCATAAAAATTAGCCCCATTCCACCAACCATTATTATATTTTCTAATTCGCACTCCTGATGGATTGCCTCCGAGTATCAATAACCCATTCATTTGTTTCACCATTAATAGTCAATTCTCCCATATAAATACCCACATGAGATATAGAACCTAATTGACCAGTGTTATACGTATCCTTTAAAAATATTAGGTCGCCAGCTTTTCTATCCTTTATTGAAATAGGATAACAATAATTATTATAAATTCCCTGTGCCCCTGTATTTGGAATTGTCTTGATTCCACAATGGGCAAAACAGTGTATAACCCAAGAAGAACAATCGTAATATTCCATGCACTCGTCATATTTTAAATTGCTATGGTCCATTAAATATCTTTTACCCGCATTTTTTAAGAACTCATTATAGATTGCTTGTAATTGTTCATCTCTAATATTGACATAGGTATAAGCATAAGCGTTCCTAAAATTATCGCTAAATAAATCAAAAAATGAGTTGGAATTATATAGTAGTTTTATTTGTTCTATCTCATTGTCTGTAAACCTTGTTTGTTTTGAATCATATTTTAGCTTTTTCTTATTTTTATATCTGTTAATAACATTAAAATTATTATTACACCAATTTATGAAATCCTCTAATGAGGGATTAGTAACTACCTTTTTAGTTTCTGTAATATTTTGCTTTTGCATAGTAGTATTTCCATCTTTGTCTGTAACTTCAACATCTTTTTCATATGTATAACTAATATCTGTTATCTTTTCAAATAATCCGGCATTTTTAAAAGAATTTAGTAATTCTTTCTCTGTATCATCAAATATTAAATCACCATTTAGCATTTGAATAATTGATAGTGGGGCTCTCCAATTAATCATTCCTTTTCCTTCAATTGCATTTTCTACTATGTTTCCTTGATTATAAAAGTCAACTGTAGTCTTATCATATTCATTTTGTGTATTAATCATATATTGTTCATATTTTATTCTTGTGCTCTCACTCATGCTAAGTCCAAAAAAACTGCATAAACACGCTACAATTATTATAATAATGATAATTGGTACGATAGATGGTAACATTAATAATGTAAGTTTTATTGTATCAACAATTAGTCTAGTTATGACCTTTACTACTTTTGGGAAAGCATTAGAAGACTTTTGTGAAATCCCTTGTCTATTCATTTTTTGTGTTCTTTTTGCTATCATATTGGTAGCTTTACTAGAAACTTTATTTGATGCCTTTCTTACAGACCTTGTCATTATTTTTCTAGAATTGTTTTCAAAGCTTTTGAATTCTCCTTCATTTAACCCTGTATTGATTGATTTTCCAGTTTTTATGACTTTGTTAGTAGTATTATTAATTGTCTTTGCAGCTTTTATAACTGTAGAGATTTTAGATGTTTTATGAGAAGTTTTACTTTTAAAAATTTCTTGATTTTCTTCTGATTCTTTACCACTTCTCATAACCTCTTTATCCTCATCTATTTCCACATTACTTGCTTGTGTATTTATTTTGTTAGTCTTTTTTATGGTATTACAGTTATTTTTATTCTTTGTTTGTAACTCATTATAACTATCTACTTTTGTTCTAATTTTACTTACACTTATTTCTTCATTTTCAGTAGTTTCTAAATCTTGGCTACTGACATCTACATTAGTTGTTAACCTACTGGATAGAAATTCTCCTTCGGACATTTTATCTAATTGTTCTTCATACCACTTATTGATTTGATTAACACCATCAAGAATAGCGTTAGAGCCCTTATTTCCATATTCAACATACTTATTTAAAGAATTTGCTACTTCTTTATTTACATTATTTTTATCTAACATAGGCAAATATTCTCCTAATTAAGCTACGTTAAGGTGCATATTTGACGTTTGGTTTAACTGATATATATATGATTCCTTAGAAATTTGATTTCTAAAGGCTACTTTATCTTCACCATATACTATAACACCTTGTCCGAGCAGGAGAATCAATTACATATTTTGATTCTTCATCTGAAATATCAAATATTTTACATATTACAGGTAAATCCAATGTTTTTTGTTTTAGTATCATTGCAAATTCAGAATTAGACAATATTTTACATCCCTGTTCATTTTTAATAACATCAGCAATATTTTGTGTAATAATAGTTGGTATAGCATTTTCTTTTCTACCAGTTTTATAAATTTTTGCAATATAGTCAGCCGAATATTGATTTGCTAATAGAATATGGAACTCATCGATAAAAATCCAAGTATGCTTACCAAGATTTTTATTTCTTTTTAAACGATTCATAATATGTTCCAAAACAACCAAATATCCAGTTGTTTGGATAGAACGAGGAAGTTCCGAAATGTCAAATGAAATAAAACGATTTTTTATTTCAATGTTAGTTTTCTTTGCAAATATATCCATTCCCCCGAAGTACATATCGTTCAATTACTAAAGCTAAATTTTTTGCTTCATCTTCTGGTTGTCTTAGCAATTCTTCATAAAATTTTATGAAATCTGGTTCATATTTGGGGTCAAAATGATGTAATTGATATTCTTCATATATGTTTTTAGTACATCTATCAACAAGAGTTTTTTGTTCTCCAGTCAGACCATTACTAGATACAATAGATTCAATAAAAGCTAAAGAAAATTCTATTTTGCTATTTAATTCTTCTTCCGATTGTTCATATTGTAATGATGAATCAAACGGATTTATGTAGGTGTTCGTAGAAGTGCTTATATCTAATGTCTGTCCGTCAAATGCTTGTATTAGCGGTCTGTATTCTCCTTGAGGGTCTATTACAATTACTTCATCTTGCGGATATCTAAGTAAGACCTGCTCTATAATTATTTTTATGGAGAATGATTTACCCGCTCCACTTGTCGCCAAAACACATCCATTCCCGTTTAACAACCTTTTTCTATCACAAAATATTGGATTTTTAGATACTAGATTTATTCCATAAAAAATAGATTTTTCATGCATTAAATCTTTCGTATTAAATGGTACATTAGCAGCGGTAGCCTCTGATGTTAATGACCTTTGGACTTGTAATGAATTCCAGCCAAAAGGCAAACAATTTTGGATTCCTTCTAATTGTTGCCAGTCTAAATTATAGATTGTAATTAAATGTTCATTTCCTATACTCTTAATTGTTTTTGTGGTTTTTTCTAATTCTTCTAAAGTATTTGCCTGAATACATATGACAATATTGTTTGTAAATAGTTTCTGTTTTTTCTTTTGTAAAGCATCTCTCAATTCTTGTGCATCTCTAATTGCATCTTCTAGCTTTTCATCTTTTACTGCTTCATATGAATAATTATTCTTGTTAGCTTTCTTAATCTTTTCTAATCTTTCGGTTTTCATTCCAGCAATCTTTTTATTAACTTTTCGAATTGTTTTTCCAGGATCAGTTGGTGTAATATTTAAAGTTGTTATGATATTTGCATTTTCCATTGTTGTAATACGATTGTAAAATCTAGGAGTTATTGACTTTGGCAAATCACTCACATACATAACCCTAATGAATTTTTTGTTGTCAATTGAAATGTAGTTTTTTTCTCTTAATGATATGTCTTCTTTACTTCCTAAAACATCATATACACTTAGATTATGGTCTTTTGCGTATTGTATAATATCAGCTATTCCATCATCTTCTAACAATTTTGTATGAAATATATTATATAAAGATGTTAGTCTTTCATTAATACTAACTCTTCTAATTTTAGATTTTAACTCTTTAAATTTCTCTTCTGTTTGTAATTGATATTGCATAAAGACATCTTGTGCTTCCTTTATATTTCCGGCTTTTGTGGTAATAACAATTTGCCTTGTTTCACAAAGTATTTCATCTTTATCACCTAAGCAAGTTTCAATTAAGGTGTTAAATTCTCTTGCAATTTTCATTTTGTTCTCATTTAACTTTTCTGAACTATATACATATTTTTTCTTGTAATCTTGTGTTTTAACTGGCGTTCCAGAACACACTACTTGTATATGGTCATGATAATTAAAAGAGTGGAGATACTCCACCCATTTTAAAAATATATTTTCTTGTTCTTCATAATTTGCTTTCGAAAAGGATATATCTTGATATTCGAAACAAACAGAGTAATGATTATCATCTAATTGCATAATAGAATTGTTTTCATTAAATGACTTAAAAAACATATGCATAATTTGAGGTGTTGTTTGCGGTCTAGCAACTTTATTAGTTCTATACTTTTTAAAGAACTTGCTTAACATTGATTCTTTTTCAGTTTGGGTTCTATTTTTGCTCTTTTGAAATTTAAGCAATTATATTTTCCTCCTTTTTATTATAATCATTTAGAAGGTCGGGGATAAAATACCATTTTCCTTCTTCTAATTGTCTAAACATATTTATATATGTTGTTTGCCCAGTAATGGGCTGATTCTTTAACATTCTTTTGTAAATGCTATACAAATCCACTCTTGTTTCTAAAAGTATGCTTTTATTATTAAAAACTCTCATCCACTTTGCATTATAATGGGTGAGATAATAATTTAAAAAAGTTCTTTCCCATTTGGTTAGTTTCATATCCATCACCTTTCAAGTAATTTTAAAAGAGCATCTTGTTGCTCTTTTGATAATTTTGAAAGTTTTTGAGATAACTCGCTTTCAGTATTATTAATTTCCTTATTTTCCATAGTTTCATCTATTCGTTTCTTTTTTTCTTGTTTCTTCTTTTTCTTCAATTTCTTGATTTCTGGCTTGTTTGTTTTAGTTTTTTCTACTTTAGATTTATTTGTTTTTTTGCTCTTCTTTTGATGTTGAAGTTTGAATTCTTCATCTGTTATATAATGAATCGGCTTGGCAAAAAAGAAATAGTGCCTAAACCAATAAGGTAAAATTTTTTCTGCAGGTAGTTCATGAATCTTTACAAATCCAATGAACCCTAAAATACTTGCAATTGCAATTACAATATAACTTGTTATTTCTTTGCCAATTTTATCTTTTAAAAGTATATAAGTAGGAACAACCAAAGCTATAATCAATATTGCAAATAACCATTGTCTAAAATTAAAAAAATATATCTTTTCTTTATAATCATTAATTTCATCAAACACCGTAATTTCTATACTATCCATTCCTAATGTCCTCCTATCAGTTTTTCTGCAAATTGACTTCCGTATTGAATTACCGCTAAATACATACCATTTAAAAATAGCATTGCTACTATGGTAGATATTGCATTTGTTGAAGCAATTGTATTGCTCAATCCAGATAACCCTACTGCATAAATATTGGTTGCCAGATAAATTATAACTGCTTCTAATCCTATAGAGGCTGCAAACAAGAAATATTGTATTGCTTTATTCCTTCCGTCATCGTCAACAGATAATGCTATAGGTATAGGAGCAAATGCAAAACAAAATATCAATTTTACTACTCTTAAGAAAATTTGTGTTAAAATTTGCACAATCGTTGTCATGAAGGGGATAAAAAGTATTAAGTACAATCCGGTAAGTCATTATGCTGTCTACGAATCCGACTCGGCACAGCTTTTATCAATGTATCAGCAATGCTAATATAAGAGTTACTGTTGCTTAAAGCATTTGTAACAGCATTAAATATGTCATTAACAATGTTCATAATAGTAGAAAGAAAAGTATAGCCATTTATAATAAAATATTTTAGTAAAAGAAAAGAAACAAACGACATTGTAACCCTTTCCCAGCTTATTCTTTCTACTTCCATAGATTTTTTTATTAAATTAATCATAAAGAAAAGAATTAGTATACTAAGTGCAACTGGAACAATACAATCATTAACCGTTTTTCCAATATTCCAAATGTTGATATTTTGAACGTTAGAAAAGTCGGTTAATTTTTGTACTGAACCTATTAGATTTCCACTATCTAACTCTATCCCAAAAACATTGAATTTGAAACTATATAGAATTCTAATAATTTCATCCAATTAAAAACTCCTCCTTTTATAATCCAAATAGACTTTTGGATTGAGCAATAGCGACAAGCATAAAGCCTGCCATCAAAGTCATTAGTCCTCGAGATTTACCTTCTGCGTCTTCACGCTGCCATCCTAAAGCAAACATTACCCCACCAACTAATGCTACTACTCCACCGAATTTTGGTTAGCCAATCACATGCAAAAGTTATAAAGCCATCAATTGAATCTGTATTACTTGTAGCAAGAACTTTACTATGTGTAAGTATAATAAATGATAGTATAGTAGTATTCAAAATAGTTATTTTCTTTTTAAATTTATTTTTGCTATTATTTAATTTTTGTATAAAATTTTTCATAATTCCTCCTAACAAAAAAGAAATAACCCTATCCTACTTAACATTTGAGGGTTATTTCTTTTCTATATTTAATTATTAATTTTTAAATCTTCGAGTTGAATAACTCCATATTTTGTAAGGTCTTTGATATCGTCTTTATTTACTTTTTCTATTTTTAATTTTTCAATAGGCTTAGCAAATATTAATCCTATATCATGTAATAATCTATAATCACCGTTTTCTTCGTATTCTAATTCTCTTTTGTGATTATATAATTTCTCTTGATTATTAGACCATGATTCATATAAATCCAAATAATTTGGATGCTTATTTAGGTTATACAGCTTTGAGTAAAATGCCCCTACTGTTGATATAAATAATATACAATGCCCCTTAGGCATTTTGGATAACTCATCTAATGTTGCTAGTTCTCTTCCCACAATATCCCAATTTGTGCTACTAGAACCTTGTCTTGAAAAAGTTCTTCCAGTTGATTTTTTATACCAGGTCTTTTTTCCGAAGAAGAGCAACCATATATTCTAATGTTTCCTTTGAATTACTACCTAAAAATAGAGTAGTATCGCAACAATCTAAAACAGATTCCCAATTATCTTTATATCTTTTTTTTAATTGACTAAGCGACTGTAGTCCGAATTGTTATTCCTACATTTAATCCTCTAAGGTATGCCAATTCTTCAACAAATCTAGGAATTTCTCCGCAATTGAGCCCACTCATCCATGTAAATTTCCAGTGGAGTTGCTAAACTACCACCACATTTTTTAGCATTTTCATCAATCATCGCAAAAACTTGCGTATAAAAGATACTTGCTAGAAAATTAAAAGTCGAATCACTTGGTTTTGTTATTATGAAATAAGCAATTTTCCCATTCTTAATTTTCTTACCTGTAGCTACATTGATTTCTTTTAATAGTGGTGAATGATTATCAATTGGCATACCGATTCTATCTAGCTCCATATCGTCTGTGTCAGTTAGATTTGCAACTTCTCTAATATTAAAGGCTGCAAGTCTTGCTGTTGCAACCATAATTATTGTACTCATCATTTTAGGAGCGGATGCTGCTACTTTAAAGTGTTTATATTGTTTTACTCCAACTGCATCGGGCTCATCTTGAGCCCAGTTATCAAATAATTTATCTAAGGGAGATACACCACTTGCATCTGGATTACTTAAACGAATTAATTTCAATATAGTTGTAAAATTTTGATGTCTTTTTTGATAATGCCTTATTGTATAGTAAAATAAAGACTGTAAAAAAATCATTTCTGCTTTTTCCCAAAAAGGGTCACCGCTTGTACTTTCTATGTTTTCACTTTTGGTATTAGCCATCAAGGTATTTATCAAAGTCATAACATCATCTTCTTGTACTTGTTGCCTTTTATCTTCTAATACTTCATCAAATGTTTTAGTTTCTTTTACATATATAAAAGGATTGTAATGGTTAGAATTAGATTTTTCATCCAGATTTAAAACCTTTATAGTATATCCCTTTTTCTTTAATGAATATCCGCAATCTCTAAGAAGCTCTCCCTTAGGGTCTGTTACAATAATGCTTCCATTTGCACTTAATATATTTGGCTTAAAATAATAACGAGATTTCCCAGTTCCCGGTCTACCAATCAAAATAACATGTCTATTCATTTTACTTATTTTCATATTTTTAGATATTAGTTCTGTTTGAGTTAGTATCATATTATTTTCAAATACTTTATCTTTTTTATTCTCAATATCTTTTGAATTTCCCCATTCTGCAGATCCATAAGTGTTCTCTTGAATATTCTTTTTGCTTTGCATATGATATGTTTCATAAACCATAAGTATAAAAAAAGACACTCCAAAAGAAGTTAAGAGATTAGTTTTTGTAATCTCTAAGGGAGTGGTAATTTTATATAATTCATTAAGAGCAATAGTAAAAAATTCTAAATTCCAACTATTATTATTGCTACTCACTAATGTCATTACTCTTAGCATATAGTAAAAAATTATGATAAATACTATAACTATAAATACTTTAGAAGTCTTTTTGTTTTTCTTTACTAACATATTATCACCTACTTTAATATTCCATATCAAGACTATCATATTTTGTTTTTACTACATCACTATCTTTATTCAGAGATATTATTTCACTGTCATTTCCCTTTATTTTTTCTAAAGTATATTCTGTCCAAATCCAATAAGCTGAACCAATTTGATATAATTTCTTTTCGCCATCTAATGTATCTAAAGTAATACTATGAAAAATTTGTTTATCTTCAGTTTCTTCATCCTCATCTGGGAATATATTTGTATAGTAGTCATTTTCCTCATCATATTCCATCTTAGCACCATATTTAGTCATATTTTCTTTTATAACATTAGCAATTTTCTTTTCAAAATAGGGCATAGCCCATCCATTCCAAAGTTCCTTTGGATTATGGTAGCCCTCATAATACTCTCTTTGCCCGTCAATATTAAAATAAGCCTTTTTTATAATCGATGATTCTTTATTTAAAGATATTATTTTAGCATCTTTATAAAGTTTTTTTGCTTCTTCTAAACTATAATAATCCCACACCCAATAACCAGCACCGATTTGATATAATTTCTTTTTACCATCTGGTGTATCTAATCTAATAGACTCAAAGATGTCTGTTCCACCATCAAAGTAAGTGTATATATATCGGTCATTCTCTTTATCATATTCCATATTATCCCCACGCTGATTATGTTTTTCTTTCATGATATCGACTATTTTTTTTTCAAAACAAGGCATAGCCCATCCATTCCAAAGTTTCTTTGGATTATGATATCCTTCATAATATTCATTTTCTCTATCAATGCTAAAATAAGCCTTTTCTATATTTGATATATTAATCACCTCCCAATACATAATTTTATATCCGTTACTTTAATATTCTATATCAATGTTATCATACTTTATTTTTACAATATCTTTATCTTCATTCAAAGATACTATTTCAGGGTCTAGCCATTTCTTAATTTCTTCCAAACGATAGGAATCCCAAATCCAGCATGCTGAACCAATTGCATACAGCTTTTTTCTCCCGTATGTTGTATCTAAAGTATAAGAATCGAAAATGTCTTTTTCACCATCTGGGTATGTATATACATAGTAGTCATTCTTTTCATCGTATTTCATATCGCCTTCGTATTGCTTAAAATTTTCTATCATAGCGTCAACTATTTTTTTTTCGAAATAAGGCATAGCCCATCCATTCCAAAGTTTCTTTGGATTATGATACCCCTCATAATACTCATTTTGCCCATCGATATTAAAATAAGCCTTTTTTATAATGGATAAGTTTTTGTCTAATGATATTATATCAGCATCTTTATTGAGGCTTATAGCTTCTTCTAAACTATAATAGTTCCATTTCCAGTAACCAGCACCAATTTGATATAATTTCTTTTTACCATCTGGTGTGTCTAAGATAATAGTCTCAAAAATGTCTTCTTTATGGTTCAATAGATGTATATTGACATAGTAGTCATCTAACTCCCTATAGTATATATGATCTTTACGTTGGTTCTGTCTTTTTTTTATAATGTCTGCTATCCCTTTTTCAAAACAAGGCATAGCCCACCCATTCCAAAGTTTATTTGGATTATGATACCCTTCGTAAAATTCTTTTCCTCCATCAAAACTAAAATAAGCCTTTTGTATATTGGATATATTAATCACTTCTTTCTTTTTCAATTTCTTGTCCAAAATCGACCTTAATTTCGTTACTGTGTTCTACAATGCCAGAGGTATTACTAACTTCTTTTTCGAGTTGTTCGAATATGTTCAAATTTTCTAATTCTTCACTAACAACATCTCTTTTTTTTTCTTTTTCTGCCAACTCCTTTAAGTCCGCTTTAAAAACAGTCCATAAGCACTCATTTTGTTGCCTTTTCATAATGTAGTTTTTTCCAGACAACGTTGAATATGTCTGTTTTTCTTCATTTCCTACTTTCGTTTTAAAAGATACTAGTTCATCTTGTGATTGTATATTCCATTGCAAGTTTTTGTTATTATTTCCATAAACACGAATTTGACCTATATCATTAAAACCTAACTCGCTATATCTTTCTAAGTTCTTATTCTCAAAATATATATTAGCAATTTTTTTGTTTTCTTCATTAGTTGTTATTTCTATTCCATATTTGATATCTGTAACTTCTAGGTCATCTTTCATACTCATAAAAGAAGAAAAAGGCATTTCATGAATACAATAATCCTGTTTAAAGTCTTGCGTTTCGACACTTCCAATTTCATGCAATTTGAACTTATCAGAAAAATCTTTTAGCTGTTGTGTATTTAATGATATGCCGTCTTTCTTGTTTTCTTTCATAGAATCATTTTGAAATTCTGTAATAGCAGCATAAGTATTTTCATCGAATAACTCTTTTGAGATACCTGTTCGATATTCAATTAAATCAGCGATTCTATCTCCCATATACGGTGCTTTAGATTTATTAAAATAGATGTTATAAAGTTGATTCTTATGGTCCTTAATTTGATTTTCTTGTATATCTTTATACTTTTTAATAAATTTATCTAACTGTAGAAATTTTGAGGCTTTAGGATATTTAGCCATAAAATTACTTAACTGCTTGATTCTACGAGAATATCTAGTAATTCTCTTTTGTTGAAATAATGACTTCTTTTTATCGAATTCACTATCTTTTGTTTCTAAATCTCTTTCGCTTGCAACCACTCTAACTCCATCTTTTTGACATTTTTCCATTGTTTTAATGGTTTCATCATAAGATAGATTTGTTATTTTTTCCAACTCCTTTGTAGAGCCATCTTTTTGTACTGCTTTAATTCCTTCAAAAAAATAATGATACGAAAGTATGCTTAAAGGCATTAATATATATTTCCAACTATCTTTTATTCCGATTTTGGTTACTTTTGTAGCTGCTCGAGTAGCCCCTTCATAAACTTGTGCTACATCTGATTTGTTATTTGCTTGCATTAAGTTATCACCTCTTTTTCCATTTGTACTTCATAAATATTAAAATATTTTTGATAGAACTCATTCAATGTTAATCGATTAATATATTCCTTCTTATGTTCTTTATTATCTACTTTATATTCACTCATGTTAGCTTCATTGACTTGAGAATTTAAGATTTCTATTTTTTTATCATCTTTTCTATACAATTGTTTTGGAATAAATACTTGTGTTTCCTCATTTATAGGAAGATACATTCCTTTATATGTTTCTTTTTCTTTCCCAGATAAGCTAATAAATATTGACATAGGACTACTCTTTTTTATTTTTTGTACATCTTTTATTTCAATTTTCTGCTCTAGTATATCTTCTTTAAGCTCATTTTGTTCTTCTTTTAAAGGTTCTTTTATGTTTTTAGCACTTAAACCTAATATATTTTTATTGTTATTAAAGACTAATAAAGTCTTGTATTTACCATTATTAACATATTTCCTAGTCATTATATTTTTCATGTCGTCAGTATAAGCTAAAGCATATCGAATTGCTTCCATTGCACCTTCATTAACATACCTCGAAATTGCTTGTTCTTTAAATTCTTGTTTATATGACTTAGGAAATAAATTTTTAAATTGATTACTATTGTTAGAAATAAATATTTCCTCAAACTCATCGGGATTGTTTTCAATATATTCTTTTATTGTATCATCAAAACTTTCATTATATTGTTTGATTATTTGTTCTTTTTGTTCTATCGTTAATTTAATATCTATAATATTTCCTTTTGAATCAAATGATTGTGCATTATTTAATAAGTCATTCAATATAAAGGCTTTATCTTTTTTAAAACTAATATAATCATCGCTTTTTAATATAAATTCTTTAACGTAAGCATTTATATTAAATGTCACTTCGTCATCTTTTAGGTATTGCTCATTGTTTAAACTCTCCTTGATTACACCCATAGTAAGATTATTTGACTCTACATATTTTAATAGAACGTAATTTTGATGCTTAATAGCATACTCTTTTAATGTTCCTAAAATATAATGATAAAAAATTATATCTTTATATCTATCAACTCTATTTTCTAAATTAACCTCTGTAGGATTGATAATTTTTTCAATTTCTTCACTTTTATAATTTGTATTATTCATAATAAATTCCTTAAAAATCAAAGTATCTTTTGTGTCTTTTAACAGACCATCTTTCCATATTCTGTGATATATCTCATATATGTTTTCCACAGTCAATATGTTATCTTTAACATATTTGTACTTTAGCAAAAAAGTAAATGCTGATATTTTAGTTTGATAGATATTTTCTCTTGTTAGATTTGCTATTTGCAAATCCCCAAAGTCTTTATAGTTTCCCAATTTACTTATATCAAGTACACTTACTTTCAAATTTTCTTTTAGCAATTCTGGAATAATTCTAATCATCGCATCTTTGCCAGGTCCATCATTATCTAAACAAAGCGTAATTTCACATTTCAATTTTTTAATTAAATCAATATGTTCCTTAGTTAATGCTGTTCCCATTGTTCCTACAACATTATCTATTTTCATTTGTTTTGCAGATATTACATCCATGTACCCTTCAACAATTATCAGTTCATCATTCCTAGCGTAAGATTTTGCTTTATGATAATTAAATAATAAGTTGCTTTTGTTAAATAGCTCTGTATTCATTGTATTAATGTATTTAGCCTTTGAGGAATTATCTATTATCCTTCCACCAAAACCTATAGCTTTTCCATACTGGTCGAGAATAGGTATCATTATTCTATCACTAAATACATCTATATATTTTCCTTCATATTTCTTGGTAATTCCAACTTTTATCAAATCTTCTACTTTATACTTTTTTAATAATTGAGATGTTATACTATTAATACTATAATTAAAACCTATGTGAAAATCTTTTATAACTTCTGTAGATAAGTTTCTACTTTTTAAATAATTTAAGCATTTTATTGTTTCATTAGTACTAGTGTTAAGATTATTTTCACAAATAGTAATTGCATCTTTTAGTATATTATTTAATCTTAATTGTTCCTTTTGTTCTTCCGTTAATGGTTTATTATTTTTTTCTGGAATAACAATATTTAATCCTTGAATTTCAATAGCCTTTTGCATAGCTTCTCTCACTCCAATGGGATTATGGTTTATTTCATTTTCATACTTTTGTATAAAAGAAATGGCATTTCCTCCAACACTACAAGAAAAGCATTTTACAATTCCTCTATTGGGATGAATATTCATAGAAGGGTGATTATCTTTATGGAAAGGACAAATACATTTATTCTTGACTACTTTCAATCCATAATATTCTAATATGGTTTGGATATTAGAATTATTTAGTATCTCATCATACATATTACTCATATATCTATCACTTCCAAGTCAAGAAAGGTTTTTATATGGTATTCTAATAATGAATCATCTTTATTACTGATAAACAATAAAAATACTTCTTTTATTGTTGGATTAAAAATAGTAGCAATAATAGATGCATCTTTTCTCAAAAGCTGTACTAATTCATAAATTTGTTGTGTAGAATATTTATCTTTTACATTGAATGTAATATATTTTAATACATTAAAAGATTTTTGTATTTTTTTAGCAACAGTAACTATTTCTCTTGTAATAATGGTATCTTTTTTTAGTTCTTCAAAGTATATATCATCAAAAATCAAATAATATGCACCCTGTTGGTTTTTTTCAGTTAATAACATTGTTAATTCTTCAAAATTATATATAATATTAGACTGTATATTTTTCCCTCCTTTTATGGGAAAGAGTAGGAAATATATATCCTACTCTTTATTTTGTCCTTTTTTATTCTTTCTTTTTAGAATTACGATACCTGTTATGCTACCTACTAAGGAAATAGCAAGTAATGTGTACAACATATTATAATTCATTTCATTACCAGTTTGAATTACTGGAAGTGGTACAATAGGCATGTCTTGCATTGTAATTTTCTTCCCATCTCCTGCAATAAAACTGATTTCTTCTGCTTGGGTATATCCATAAGGACATGTAATTTCTCTCATTATATAGCTTTTTCCTTCTTCGAGATATTCTATTTTATGAGGTTCAGTAGTTGATACCCATTCTTCTATAACTTCATTTGTTTCAGAATCAATAATCTGAATTGTTGCCCCGGGCAATTCATTTGTTCCTGTCTCATCGACTTTTGAGAATTCCATTTGGGTTGGTTTATTTTCTACATTGATTTCTAGTAAATCGCCATCTACTTTTATTTCTGCTTTATAAATACGATTATTGATTGTATATCCTGATACTTGCGTATATTCTTGGATATAGTAAGTTCCTAATTCGAGTTGCTCAAATACAACACTTGATTCTTTATCGGTTTTGGCAATTGTGATTATTTCTTCCATATTTGCTTGCTTAGAAATGGCAAATTCGACATTCTCTAATTTTTTATCTTTATCAAATGCATCATATTTCACAATTTTAATAGAACCTCTAGCTAATTTATTGTCAATAATACCATTTTCATTAATTTGAATAGTATATGTAGATACATTTTCTCCATGATAGCGAACTTCGAAATCATATTCCACATTATTATCTAACAAATATTGAGCATTTGTTGACAATTCCTTAATAAAATATTTGCCTTCTGGTAAATCTGGAATATTAATCAATTTTCCCTCTTTAGTAATTCCAGATAAGGTAACCATAGAATCTTTGGTAATTGCAATATTTCCCCAATAATCATAGATGTCATCTCTTGCAAAAATACCAAAAACAACATCTTTATATGCTTCTTCATTTATAAAGATTTCTTGCTCTTCTAATACTTTTGTTAAATCAATATTTATATTTGGTCTATTATTTTTTAATGTAGATTCAACAACTTGCACTTCTGTTGATTGATTGTCAGCAATTTCAAAATAGTGTTTATTAGTATCTACTAAGTATCCATATGGCACACTAGTCTCCAAATAATAGTATTTTCCTACTGGAAGTTCTGTGCTTATTACCGTGTTTAAATCACTTTTTAAAGTTTCTATTTTTTCATCTTTTGTATAGTATACTGTATTTCCAATTCGAATTTCTTCATTTGCATAAATCGTGATTTCCGATTCTAGTAAATTGGATTTTTGCCATGCAGGTACAGAAAGTTCACCATATTCTGTATTTATTTTTGCAACTGACATGAAGATTTCTCCTACTTTATTCCAGTGCAATCTACCAAGAACAAGTTCATCTTCCATTTTAATTTTTTGTATCTCACTCGTATCTTCTACTATGAAATCAATATCCTGTGCTATTGCAAAACCACGTGGACTAATCACTTCTCTCAATGTAAATATTTTACCAGCCTCAAGCCCTTCTATCGTATGAGGTTTAAGAGTGCCATCTTCATTTTTTCCATCTTGTCCGGAAATCCAATTATCAATGATTTTATCTTCATTGCCTTTTTCGAAAACAATTAAGTGCGCTCCAGCAATTTCAGAACCGTCCGTAATATCTTGCTTTGACACTTCCATTTTAATAATTTCATTTTTAAATTCATATGAAAGGTCTATTGTAGGAATGTCCTGCCCTTGATAGGTTGCATTGACTTCTATAATTTCATTAGAAGTTGCATATCCTTTTGGAGATGTTTCCTCTTTTATTTCAAATCGATTTAATGGAAGGTCTGATGAAAAATGAGCATTTCCATTTTCATCGCTTTCTGCTATTTCAATTAATGTTCCAGCATTAACAATAACCTCATTACGATAGTTTAAAATATCTTCACTTGCATAAATTCCAAATTTAGCTCCAGATAATTTAATATCTTCGTTAGCATCTTTCTTGATTACATTTAGATTAACTTTTTGTCTATTATTTGTGAAAGAGGTATTATCAAATACTATTTCAGTGTTTTGGTCTTTATATTCTAATAAAACCTCTTTTGTTTCATTACTTAACACAAAAGATTCTGGTGCCAACATTTCCTTTACATAATACCTACCCAAAGGAACTTCCTTCGATACCCCTTTTCCGCTCCTCTGTAGTGACTATTGTATCTACTACACTGTCTTTTTCGTAAATAATTGTTCCATCATGGCAAGGATCGAATATATCTTCTTTTGCATAAACTTGATATGTAGCATTAGGTAAACCTTTTTCTTCGTATACAAATTTACCATCATAATCAACTAATACTTCTCCACGCTTTTCTACAGATATTTTTCCTTTGACAGAAATATCATTTTGTACAACCGTTATGACCGGTGTATTTCCATCTGGTAAGGTTTTATATGCAACATTAGATGCAATTTCAAATTGTAGCGGTGTATTTGCTATTAAATAGCCATATGGACTTGAAATTTCCTCTAATTCGTATTTTCCTACAGGTAGCGATTTTCCGAAGCATAACAGTACCATCTTCGGTTGTTTGCCAAGAATCGACATAGTGAGGTAATGGAGACCAATCCCAATATCCGAAATATTCATTTGTTTCAATATTTTTTATCTTAAATTTTGCACCACTAATCTGTACTGTTTTTTGTGTTTCTGCATCTTTCTTAATTATTGATAAAACTGCTTTGAAAGAGGTATCATTAAAAATTCGCCATGTTTGAGGTTCTTCACTATCTTCGGAAATAGTTACTTTAAAATCTGGTACTTTGTACTTATTATCCGGTATCCTTGTCTCCCTTACCACATATGTACCGTAAGGGATTCTATCACTTTTGGCATATCCTCGTTCGTCGGTTATTAATATAGCCGATTCTTCTCCATTAGCATTTTTAGCAATAGGCGCTTCTTCCCATGAGCCATATTGGTCTATATCTTTTTGAGATTTAATTGTAAATTCTGCACCTTTTAGTGTATCTGCTTCACCTGCTTCATCACTTGATACTTTTATAATTTCAAATGCTTGTGATATTACTCTTTCTTCTACGGTTACATCTTTTGTGATAATTTCTATATTTTGATTTTCATACGTTAAATCAAAATCATATTCCTTTTCATCTAATGTATATCCATTACTTGGGTTTGATTCCTTTAGATAGTAATTTCCGTAAATATAACATGCCTAAAGTTGAATTTGCTTTCTCATCGGTAATTAATTCGCCAACTTTTTGATTTTTATCATAAAGTACACTTCCATCTGCTGGGTCAAGAATTGGATTTCTAGCATATAAACCATAAGTAGCTTTCTCAAGAGTTGCTTCTCCTTGTGCATTTTTTCCAGTTATTGTATCTATTTTACTTATATTTACTTGTCCTACTACTCGTTTATTATAAATGTTAAGTTCATATACTTTTTCATTTTCATGAACATCTATGCCTTGTATTTCAGTTGTTATAATATAATTATATGGTGCCTGTGATTCCCTTATTTCGTAATGTGCATATGGAAGTAATCCAGACTTTGCCACCCCTTCCGAATTGGTTGTTATTGTGGCAATAACATTACCATTAAATAAAATTTCAAATTTTGCACCTTCACGTTTTATTATTTTTCCAGTATCCTTATCTCTTTTTACAACTTGAATATACCCTTTTTTTACTTGTTCCATTGAATTTACATTCTGAATCTCTAATTCTTTGGATGTAGAGTTAGAAGTTAATGTTACTATATGAGGATTGTCACCTAAATAACCTCTTGGACTAGAGATTTCTTCTACTCGAAAATTTCCCATTGGTAAATTAGACCATGTAATATTAAAATTATTATCCACAGTTTTAGCACCAATATCTCCCCAAGTTCCTGTTCCTACTGTCTTTCTTGAAATAACTTCATCTTTTCTATATAAGATACTTCCATCTGCCGGATCAAGAATATCTTCATTGGCTTTTAATACATATTGAGCTCCCGCCAAAGAAGCATCACCTTGTGCTTTTTTTCCTGTTTCACTATCTAATTTGCTTAAATTAATTTGCCCTAAAACAGGTTGATTTTTAAAGTCGACTTCATTAATTCCATTATTTTCTCTAACTTGTACATTTACTGTACTAGGCGATAATACATAATTTGAAGCAGCTGTCTTTTCCCTTATTACATAATTTCCGTAATCAGTAAGTTCTGTCTTTGCAACCCCATTTTTATTAGTTTTTATTGTTGAAACAAGATTTCCATTGTTTAGAATTTCAAATTCAATTCCTTCTTTTTGTATTATCTTACCAGTTTTTTGGTCTTTTTTGGTAATTTGTATATATCCTTGCTTCCAATTATTTGTAAAATTTGCCTCTGATGTATTCCCTGCTTCAATTGTTATGTTTTTTATAGTATTATCTAATACAAGATGGTCGGGAGTTGATACCTCTTGATAGTAAATTGTTCCGAGGTCTTAAATTCTCTGCTAAAAAGCTACCATCCGTTTTAGTTTTAAAAGTACCAATTGGATTGCTCATATCTGAATTATAAGAGATTCTAAAAGAAGCATTTTCAACTGCGACACCTTTATTATCATATTTAGTTAGTTTAAAATCTCCTAATTTTAGCCATTCTACTGTCAATGAGGTAGTTTCTGATGGGTCGTAAACCATATCTAAATATCCAATCGATTGATAATTAGCATTTCCAGTAATACCAATGATAGGTTGGTAAGCAAAACCTTGTGATTGTTCTCCTGTATACCATGTACCTAAATTAGCCGTAAGAGGTGCTTCTAAATGAAATCTAGTTTGACCGTATATTGTTATATTGCCACCTGTTTGTCTAGTATTTTGTGTTTCATTTACAAAAGTCACTTCACTTGGCAAGTTAATATTTACACTGCCTGTAGTCATTCCACTACTTAACTCAATTGTCTCTGTTCTTTGAATATTTCCCTCTTTATAAGCACTAACATTATTTTTAGAAAATCTTACCTTGTAATTTGGCACAGATTTTGTACTTAGAAAATCAATAAAATTTTGTGCAATTGTTCGAATATGGTCTCCGTTATAGTAATGGGATAATGTTAATGAAGTTACAACAATTCCTTGTTCTCTACTTTCAAAACCTTCCCATTGCCCTGGGCCACCCCAACCGATAGTACAATGCCTTTCTTACATTTTCATCATAATAAATATTAGTTGTTAACCCCATACCAGTTGATGGAGTAGTTTTTGGGTGCTGCATACAAAATGCTTGCCTTCCAGCTACTGTAAAATCTCCGGCAAGTCGAGCCTCCATATGTTATTTTCCCATTGTTAGTAACTTCATAATACTGTGGTTCATCTGTTGTTAATGTTGCCAACACTGGACTTACTAAGTTAAAAATTGTTATGAATATAATACATATTGTTAAAATTAACGAATATCTTTTATGAATTCTATTCATGCTTTCCTCCTTTTATATAACAAAAAAGAAGTTAGTATAATAACTTCTTTTCATTTTTTTATTTAGTTTTTTCACAGAATAGTAGTTTATTACTACCATCCTTCTGGTAATTCTACCGTATAGCCTCCTATTGCATATCCACCATCAAGTTGTACACGTGAATCTGGATTAGCAGGGATTTTTATGCTTTTAGAACTACCTGTATTTTCTTTTTGTGTAGAAGAATTGTTTGATGATGCATTATTTGTAGTTTCTTTTGATGATGATTTCTTTTTGCTTGATGAAGTAGATGTATTTTTTGATGACTCACTCTCTTTGGAAAGTGTTTCATTATCAATTTTTGGTTTTTCTATAATTTTAATTTTAAATTTTTCTTCTGCCTTATTTCCCCATTCATCTTCACAATTTGCTACTGCTTCGTATTCTCCAACTTCATTTGCATTTACGTTCATTAAATCAAATTTCAATTCGTTTGTTTCTGATAAGTCTTCTACTGTGAATAAATGCTCATAATTGTTTTTAAAATCATCTGTCGATAATTTACCTTCTTCTATTTCAATAGGACTTTGTGGTATTTTAATTTGTGGACAAGTGGTATCCTTAACTATTACTATTGCTATTGCTTTATGATGTATATAATTTAAAATAACTTCATATTCTCCAACAGGATATTGATTTTTTTCATCTCTACTATTAGTATTAACATTCACTTTCGTTTTAGTTATAATTTCTTTTTTTACTTGTTCACTAAGATAATCTGATGGATTAACAGAAATTTCATTACCATATTCAACTATAAAACTGTCTTGACTTACTAATAACGGATTCTTTGCTATAGTATAAATAATCCATGCAATCATACTAATAAGTATTAAAACAATAAGAATTGTAATTATTTTTAGTGCTTTCTTTTTTCTACTAACATCTTTTCCCATCTCATATTCCCCCTACATAACTCATAGATTTTCTATAAGTTCTTTGCTATTTTCTTCTAGCTTTTCGTAATTCTTCTTACATAAGTATAATTTTTTTAATTTTACATCTATTTCATCAATTTCGCCTTGTAATTTTGAAATTGATGTAAGTTTCAATTGTTTCTTTTGTTCTAGTTGTTTAATTTTTGATAAAATCTTCTTTACCATGATTCCTCCTCATATTTATAATAACATAAATCTATTTTCTTGTCAGCCCTTTCCACAATTTACTCACTTTATGGGGATAACATCAGCTATTATATAATACCTTTGTTCAGTAGGTCGTGTTTTTGCATTTATATAGGAGCATGTAGATAATTTTAATAGTTTATTGGAATTAGTTACATTATTAGTAGAATATACACTTGAGTTTCTATAATAATTAACTCTTTCATTAAAATTTAGGTATTCAATATTGCTGTTTTCAGTTTTAATATTAGTAGAATATGCACTAAAAATAGTTCCTTTATAATTGCACGTAGGGGTATATATTGTTAAATTGAGATGAGAATAAAAAAAATCTTCATTTAGGTATTTGCTTAAAGTAGAGAACATACTCCCATTTTTAGTATTATGCCCATAAAGGGTGGTTTCCTTATTCTCAAAAGGTTTATCGTCTATTGTAAATATTGAACCATTATTGTTATATTTCTTATTATATGAATGTTTAAGATAAAATAAATCATTATGCTTTAATACGGGGTAATTAATGTTAGTATCTTCAATTTCTATCCAAGCAATTATATCTTCATTAATGGATTTTAGATATTCCCAATCAATAATCTTTTCGTTTGATTGTTCAATTTCTTCGACAGCTTCTTCAATTAAATTTGCATTAGACTTATCATTTTCTTTTGCTACTTGAATATCTTTAAATAGTATGTAAAATAATATACAAAATACTACTATAAACATAATAGTTAATATTGCTACAAAACTTTTATTATATTTCATAGTCATCTTTCTCTTCTTGTAATATTATTTCATCATAAGTATCATCATCTTCTAAGTATACCGAGATGCAATCTTCTATTGCTCTTCCACGTAAATGTCTTTCATATGAGGTATCATCTTCATATATACAATACTCTGTTGAATCTTTGAATTCTTTTTTTAATGTTTCAATTTCTCTCTTTAAGTATTTTAAAGCATTATCATGGTTTAAAAACGTTTTTATTATTACACAGCTATCTCCTGTATTAGCATAAACGCTCAAATATACTACTTTATAAATTTTCATAAGCAACTCCTTTTTAGTTTTTAATTATATAAACAATTGCCATTAGCTTGCTTTATTTTCAAGGAAATAATCTTCTTGACTAAATCTTTCTTCTAAGTCCTGTACTGTATATCTAGGATTGAATTTTATTTCACTATCCTTTTGCCATTCTAATAATTTTTCCCAAAGTTCTGGATAATCTTCACGTATAACTCTCAAACTATCTAAGCCTTGTTTTACGCAAAACCAACATCCTAATCGTCTAAATTTATCATATAATGGGTTATATAATCCTTTTTCTTTTATATACTGCAAGCAATCTTTTTCCGTCATTTTCCATTCATACAGTGGAGCTCTTTCGTTTTTATCCAATCTTTCAAATCGTTTCGGTTCATCATATGCAATACCTATATAACTTATATAATCACCTTGTTTTTTTAAGTATTTGTCTAATGCATTTACTTTTAACCTACTGTTACACCATGCACCAATAAGCCAAGGGAATCCATATATTTTCCCCTTATATTTACCTTTATTCTTTATAGTATAAAATTGTTGTTCGAAGCTAATATCTGATTTTATTCTTGTGATTTTTTTTCCTATTGTTTGTAGTAAGTATTTATCAACCTTATCGAGATACTCATACATTTCAGGATATTCAGCCCCCAAAGTAGATGTCGCCATTATTTCACAATAAATAATATCGTCTATTTGCATACCTTTTTCTATCATTTTTAATAACATTGCGGTACTGTCTTTGCCTCCACTAAACGATACTATATGTTTAATCTCTTTCACCTCCGTTCTTTTTAAAATTGGTTTCAAAATCACCTCCTTCAACATGTCTTTTTATTTCAACAAAAAAAGATATACTGTAATATTTCAACATGTATATCTTTTCCGTTTAAGGCTAAATTTTATATTTCTAAATTTCTGTCTGCTTCTTTGTCTTTTTTCACAAAGGCTATAAATTCAAAGTCTTTCCTGTTAAGTTTTACTATTTGTTCTCCCTTTTCTAATACTGAAACTGTAACTGTAATTGATGGACCATTATACTCATAAAAGGAAAAGGTTTCTTTATCATAAGATTTAAAGCAATAGTATTTTGAAGCTATATCTTCTTGTTCTGCACATTTAGGAATATTCAACTTTATTATTCCGCCATAAATTTCATATGAATCATGTAATTCTTTTATATTACTGGGGACATACCCTAATATTTTTTCAGCAACTTTTTTTATTTCTCTTTCTGTCAATTCCATTTTTATCCCACCTCTCTTAATATTTGATTTTTACATGCAATAAAAAAGATATACTGCAATATTTCAACACGTATATCTTTTTGTTCTTTTACACCTAAATCTAATTTTTCTTTTATTACTAAAGAATTATGCTTACAAAAATACTTTAAATAAATATAGTTATAGCATAATATATTAGTTCTTTTGTATCTTTCCAATACAACATCAATTAATTGTTTCCATTTCCACAATTTATTAATTTTTCTCTTCATATTTATATTTCGTATCACCTGATCTTCTAACGAACTACTTTTGTTTTTTATCCATTTATAATAATTTTGATTATATTCAGAACTAGAAATATTTGATTTCATTTCATCAATCTTTGTTTCAATATAGTCGTAATTATATAAATAATATTCTATCTTTTTAGTCGTCTCTACTAACATAACTATTAAGTTTCCCGTATAAAAATTGATTTACCAAGTGTTCTCTAATTAAAGGAACAAACACATCTTTGATTTCATTGAATTCTAAAGCATTAGAGCTCTTACCGTCATCTATAATCAATAGATATTTTCCTTTATTCTTACAAAATACACAGTCAAAAAACTTGTACCTAAATTTTGTAATTACTTTTGAATCATTTAGTTCTTCATCATATATTAATCTTTGTAGTTCATTTTGATTAAAATTTTTTAAGTTGCTTATTGATATAACCTGATTATTAAGAAGATTTAAAATCCTATCAACTATATCAATAATATCTAAATCAGTAAGATACCAACATTGTATCATTTTTTCTAGTAGAACTTCCTCATCATTTATGTCTTTAATATTAACATTTTCGTAATTATCAACCGATAGTAATAGTTCTTGATACATATATAAAAATGGAAGAATCTCTTTAGTTTCTTCGTCTAGTTCATAATATCTTTTTAATATATTTCTCATTTTTAACCTCCTAAATATTAATTGCAATATAGAGAATCATAAAAACCCGGAGGGAATTCCTCTGGGAGTGGTTTTTTATTTTTATTCTTAAACTCTCTATATTTAGTCTCTTCTTGTTCAATTTCATGTAATTTTACTGTTACCCATCTAAGGATAGCAGCATAATCACTTTGATAAGTTTTGCCATTAGCTTGCTTATACAAACTTAGTTGTTCTATAAGTGAATTTGTTTTTTCTTTGCCATATCGGTACACTAAATCTTGATACTCTTTTTCCGTCATTGTAACTTCCTTAGCATATTCTTTTTTCTCATCAACTAAATTTTTTGCGTGTGTGTGTTCTTCTTTATTATTTATATTGTTATTTATATTATTATTATTTGTGTTGAGTACATTTTCATCTTGTGCTTCATCTAATAGGTTACTACATATACATTCTGTAGATTGCTTGTCCTCCATATCGTGAACAGCAGTAGAATTCGATATCACCTTTGCTTTTTTCAGATATTCAATAACTTTGTCTTCATCAATTTTATAATACTTTTTACATGGAATTCCCATTCTTTTTGAAATTACTATACCTTTTTCTTCTAAATTTTTCATAGCAATTCTTTGGTAATGAGCATTAATGCCAGTATTCTTTTCTATATTATTCCTTGTAGAATAGAAATACTCCTTTTGTTCTAACTGATTTACACTTTCCCAATAAGTATATTCTGAACATAGTTCTCCTAAAATTATAGATTCATGTAATCCTAGAACCTTTATTAAATCTTTATTGACGATAATATATTTGCTACTTGATAGTAAACTTGATAAGACCATTTTTACACCTCATTTCTCCCCTATTTTCAAATCTTTCATTATCTTGTCTACTTGTTAACACCAAAGCATATAAAAAAAGAACACTTGTAAAAAGTGTCTTTTAGTAAATAAATAAGGGGGTTTCTCTAAAACTTCAACAATTTACCTCACTAATCATTTTACTTGATATAGTGGCATTTGTAGGGTTTATTTTCTTAACTTCAACATTTTATCTCCTCCATCTTCTCCGTCCATGTCCTGCATCTAAGATAACAGTTTTTCCACTAACTGGAAGACTTACTGTTTGAACCGTTTCATACATGTGGCTTGACCCTAATAGATAACTGAATATTGAAATAAAAACCGCCACTATCATAATGATAATTCTTTTTCTTTCTAATAAAATCATACATTTCTCCTATTTTGTTTTTTCTTTTTTATCTATATATATGTTTCATTTCTTTTTCTTATGAATTATTGAAAATTTTTCTTTGTTTATGATATAATTATTTTAATTAATGAGTTTTATAAGGAGGCTTATTCGTTTTGAAAGAATTAGAAGAAAGAATTCGAATTGATGGAATTGCGTTAAGCAACGATATTTTAAAAGTAGATTCGTTTTTAAATCATCAAGTTGACCCTAATTTGATGAAAAGGATAGGAGAAGATTTTGCAAACCATTTTAAAGATAAAAACATTACAAAAGTAGTTACAATTGAAAGTTCAGGAATTGCTCCCGCTCTTATGTGTGCAGAAATATTAGGTGTTCCCCTTATTATTTTAAAAAAAGCTGCTTCTAAAATTTTAAGTAATGATTTATATACTACAGAAGTAACTTCTTTTACAAAGGGAATCACTTATCCTTTAACATTATCCAAAAAATATATTTCTTCAAAAGATAATGTTTTAATAATTGATGATTTTCTTGCCAATGGTGAAGCAGCTTCTGGTGCTATTCGTTTAATGAAAATGGCAAATGCTACTATTTCGGGAATTGGTATTGTGATTGAAAAATCGTTTCAACCTGGTAGAAATAAATTAGAACAAACAGGGATTGAAGTTTATTCTCTTGCAAGGATTTTAAAATTAGATAAAAATTATATTGAATTTATAAAATAAAGGTTGCAAATTGCAACCTTTATTTTATTCATTTCTTCTGTTAATAATATAGCTACTTCCCATCATTGTTTTTGTCATGTGTTTTACTTGTGCTCCTACTTCTCCTATTTCTAAAGTGTTACTAAATCTATCTTCATCTACTTCTACTACACCAATTGAAATAGATGTAAGTGGAAATTGTTCCATAATTCCTCTACGGTTTGCTACTTCTACATATCCTCTTAGTACATCTTCTTTTGTAAAATATTCTACTACTTTTTCGTCAAATTCTTTAATAATATTTTTACAGATTGCATCATAATCGGTTTCTGATACGATTGCAATGAAATCGTCTCCACCAATATGTCCTACAAAACTGCTTTCTAACTCGCAGTTATGAATGTTTCTTGAAATCGTTCTTGCAGTAAACTTAATCATTTCATCTCCTTTGGTAAATCCATATAAGTCGTTATATGATTTGAAATTATCTAAATCTAAATACAATACAGCAAATCGCTCTTTTTTTAGTAATCGTTTTTTCATTTCTGTCTGAATTTGTACATTTCCTGGAAGCCCTGTTAATGGACTAATTCTTCTATTCATATACATAAGTCTTACTAAATTTTTAATGGTATAATATAAGTAATCTTGATCAACTGGTTTTACAATATAGTATTCTACATTAAATTTTAAAATAGAAATACGATGTTCTTTTTGTCTCGATTCACTAAGTACAATAATGGGAGTAATGCTATTGTCTTCATTGTCTCTAATTTGTTTGCATAATTCTAGAATTTCTTTACCAGTTCCATCTTCATTAATAATAATTAAAGAAGGAATGTTTTTTAAAGCTATATCAATGTCTTTTGTTTTGACACTTTTAAATGTATATTCTTCTTCTTTATTAAACATTTGCTTGATATTTTCGATTAGTTTGTTGTCATCATCAATAATATAAATTTCTTGTACCATATATTTCTCCTTTAATCTTTCCCCTTCCTTATATTTTCTTTTTTCTCTTTTAGAAATTCGTTTATTTTTTCAATTGCATCCGATTTTATGGTTGGGAATGCTTTTTTCAAATGATTGGTTTGTTTGATTAATTTTCTTTTTAATTTTGTTTGTTTATATTTTAGCTCTTCAATAACAGCTTGTAAACTTTCTTTATTTACTTGTTTTTTCTCTAATTCTTCTATTTTTTCTTTTAAGCTTTCTGTTATTTCTTTTAGTTTATCTAATTTTGATTTAATATTCGTTACTTTAACCGCACTAACAATTGTATCGGTTATCATGGCAATTGAAATCATAATGACATTAAATGTTAAAATATTCACTGGAATTTTATCAATTTGCCCTGCAATAAATGGATGCATATAATGAATGAAGATAACTCCTAAAAATCCCCAAAACAAGGAGTTTAGTAAACACACTCTTCCTTTTATATTGAATTTATTTTTGGTATAATCCCAATATTTTGTATGAAATATCTTTTCTAATAACCATCCAACAATATATTCCCATATGGATAAACTAAAAAATGCAATGATAAACAATAAGATAATACTATCTTTAAATCCTTGTAAAAATAGGAACATAAAAATAGCACCAAATCCATAAATTGGACAAAATGGTCCATATAAAAATCCACTGTTAACTGGCTTTTTTTGCAAATATGTTTTTAATACGGATTCCATTACCCATCCAAAAAAAGAATAGATAATAAAATACGCAATTAATTTTATTAGATATACATCATTTTCCATGTTTTTTCATTCCTTTATCAAGCGTAATAGAGAAGGATTTTTCACCTTCTCTTACTTTTATTGTACAATGCAAACACCGTTTTTTAATTCGGTAATTCCACCTTCTTTATTTTCTGCTGTTACTTCAACTTTATTCTCTCCTGTTTTTAATTCTTGTCTATGTTCAACGGCTTTTCTATCTTCACAATTCATTTGATATTTTTGTCCATTTATTGTGAAATAAATTACTTTCATTGCTACTTCATCTTCTGCATAAATTACTAATTGATTTCCATCTTGTCTTACAATAAGTTTTGGTCTTCTTACTCCTCTTACTTCAAGTTCTTTGGTTGTAATCATATTATCAACATTAACAGCTTCTACTCTTAATGTATTTTGTCCTAGAGGAATTTCTACCAATTCATCAATTAATTTTAAGTCTTCCACATTTGCTTGGACGGTAGCATAGTTTCCATTGTTCCATGTATAACGGATATATTTTAATCCTTTTGTATCTTGTACTTTAATACGTATTTTGTTTTCTTTGGTTACTAATAATTCGATAACAGGCTTTCCTTCTCCATCTAATACATATTCTTTTACATAATTGGATTCATTTCCATCTTTATCGATTATGGTTAGATATAACGTATTGTTTCCAAATGGTAATGAAATTTCCTCAGAAACACTTAATCTATTATTCGTTTCAATTGTTTGGTCTGCTTCATTATTCCAATGGTATGTTACTGTTTGTATTGATTTTGTATGTGTAATGTTAATTAAAATGTTTTCTTCTGTCCTTTGAATGTTTACTTCTGGTATTGTATTTTCTATTTGTGGTTTGTTTTCTTCTTCTTTTGCACTTGTAACCATTGCATATGAACCTTGTCCTACTAAAATCACCCCTAAAATGATAATCGCAATTGCAAAGAATAAAACAATTTTATTGATTTCTACTGGACTGCTTTTTTTATTTTCTGTTTGTAATATTTGATTCATATGGTTTTTACACCTCTTCTTTCATAAAGAATTATATCATAAGCTTTTTTTCTTGTAAATGTTTTTACAAAGATTTTACAATAACCGTATGTTAGAGTAAAACTTTAATACCTCCCCAATATTTAACTACTTCTAATTCTAATTCATGTGAATATTTGCTCATAAAAAATGAACCCTCCTTGTTAAACTTTTTTGTCTAACAATTTGGGTTCACTTCACTTTAAAAAGTGCTATTTTTTATTTTACAATACGAATTTCTTAATGAAGTAAATTCCACCTGCTAAAGTAATACATATAATTGCTGTTAAAGTAATATACATTCTTGCTTCACCTGTTTTTATTGCTAAGATAACTGGAGCATTATCAATGTCATCTTCTCCTGGTTTGTTGTTATCTGGAGTTGAGTCGATATCTGGTGTATCTTCATATTCATTATAGTCTTTACTAATTTCTGCCCAGTTTACTTTTAGCCCTAGGTTTTTATCACTGTTTTCCCAAGTAAGTAAGATTTCAACAGTTGTGCTTTCTCCTGGTTTTAATAATTGGTCTTTTACTTGGTCTGTTGTTACTTGTTTTTCACCAACTTGTTTCCATAGTGGGTTATCTTTTGGATCAAATTTTAATCCATCTGGAATGTAATCTTTAATTTCTTTTACATATCCTTCAATTTCTCCCTCATTGGTTACTTTTATTTTGTATTTAAATTTAACTGTTACTTTTTTCAAATCTTTTGCTTTTAAGTCTACTTTTACTACTGGTTCTGGATTTTCTTCTCCTGTGTGTCCAGTTTCAGTAACTGTTTGTTTTCCATTTTCAATAACAATTGCTTGTGTTACCCATTTTTTAAGTGCTAAGTCAAAGTATTTTACTTTTACTTTATCAATATCAATATCATCCTCTCCTGGTTTATTATTTCCAGGAGTTGAATCTACATCGTCAACTGGTTTACCATCTTTATCTGTATCTTCTGATATTTCTGCTGTATTAATTAATATTCTATCAGATGTGTTTGGCTCTGTTACTTTAAATGCTATTTTTACATCTTTATGGTCTGGATTGGTATCACTAAGTTTAGCATCAGCATCAAATGCTTTTAGTAAGTTTTCTCCTGCTTGTTTTTCTTGTTCTTTTGATAAGTAATCGGTTGTTATTTTTACAGCATTTGTTACATCTGTCGTTTCTTTTCCATCTTTATCAATCATTTTCCAACGATAATTTGTATTGGTTTCGTTTTGTGGTAAAAATACTAATCCTTCTGGTAAATCGTCTGTAATCTCTGATGCATATCCATCCATGGTTCCTTCATTATAAACTCTAATTGTGTATGTTACGATATTTCCATTTGCTACTAATACTGGTTCTTTTGTATGGGTATATTTAATGTTTCCATCTTCTCCCATACTTAATTGTGGATAACGGTTGTTAATATCTAAATTGTCTACTTTGGTAATAAATTTTCTTAAGCTCAAATCAAAATATACAATTTTTACACTATCAAAATCATCGTCATCTTCTTGACCAGGAATATATTTATCTCCACGGTCAATCTCTTCTTGTTTATAATTTGGTAAGTCTTCATCATTTGGTAATATAACATTATCCTCTTTTGAATCAATATCTTTTATGGTATTTCCATTTTCATCTGTAAAATCTGTAATATCTGCAATGTTTACAATTCGTTTGCTATATTTTGCATCTGCTGTTACTTTACAATTAACTGTAACTTCTTTATAAGATAGAGTTTTGCCATCAAATGCCTTGATTAGATTTTTTTCATTTGTTTCTTTTGATAAATAATTTGTTTTGATGGTTCTATGCGTTTCATCCGTTTCATCATAATGCCATCCTTTTGCAATATTTTCCTTATCTTCTGGTAAGAATTCTAATTGTTCTGGTAGATGGTCTGTTATTTCTGATGCATATCCATCTTTTGGCCCTTCGTTGTAAACACGAATCGTATAAGTTACAATATCTCCTACTCTTACATCAAGTGGTGCTTTTGGATGATTGTAAATAGCAGTTGTTGCCGTTCCTGCCACTAATCCAGATACATCTACAACTGGCTCTCTACTAATTTCTGGCACTTTTCCATTTACTGCTGTAATGAATTTTCTTAAACTCAAATCAAAATAAGTAATTCTTACACTATCAAAATCATCATCATCTTGCTGTCCTGGAATGTATTTATCTCCACGATTAATTTCTTCTTCTTTATACTTTGGTAATTCTTCATCATTTGGTATTGCCACATTATTTTCTTGTGAATCTCTATCGATTACAGTATTTCCATTTTTATCGGTAAATCCCGTAATATCTGCAATATTGACAATTCGCTTATCAAAGTTACGGTCTGCTACTACCTTACATTTAACTTGAACTTCTTTATAATCTAACGTATTTCCATCAAATGCTTTTAGTAAGTTATCACTATCTAATTCTCCAGATAAATGTGATGTTTTAATGGTTCTTAATGTTGTATCATTTTCATCATATACCCATCCATTTGCAATATTATCTTCATCTTCTGGTAAGAATTCTAATTGTGCTGGCAAATGGTCTGTTATTTCTGTTACATATCCATCTTTTTGTCCTTCATTATAGACTCTTATGGTATAGGTTACAATATCGCCTATTTCTACTGCAAGTGGTACTTTTGGATGATTGTAGATAGCTGTTGTAGAGTTCTTATCTACTAATCCAGATACATCCACCACTGGTTCTCTACTAACACTTGGTGCTTTTCCATTAACAGCACTTATAAATTTTCTTAAACTTAAGTCAAATGGTTTTGGTGCAATATAGATATTGTCAAAATCATCATCATCTTGCTGTCCTGGGATGTATTCATCTCCACGGTTAATTTCTTCTTGTTTATACTTTGGTAACTCTGTATCAGATGGTAATGTTACATTATCTTTTTGTGAGTCTCTATCAATAATTGGGTTACCACTTTTATTGGTAAATTCTGTAATGTCTGCAATGTTTACTATTCGTTTTCCTTCTGGTGCTGTTTCTTTTAACTTACATCTTACTTCAATGTCTTTATAGTCTAGTGTATCACCACCATCATATGCTTTTAATAAATTACTTTCTCCATTTTCTTTTGATAAGTAATCGGTTTTGATGGTTCTATTGGTAGAATCGGTTTCATCATATTTCCATCCATATTGTATGTTTTTACTATCTTTTGGTAAAAACTCAAGTTCTGGTGGTAAATGGTCTGTTATTTCTGATGCATATCCATCTTTTTGTCCTTCATTGTAAACTCTTATGGTATAGGTAATAATATCTTTTTCTTTTACTTCAAGTGGTGCCTTTGGATGTCTATAGGTTGCAGTTGTTGCTGTTCCTGCTTTTAATTCAGATACATCTACCACTGGTTGTCTGCTAACAGATACTTTTACGTCATTTACTTCTGAAATAAATTTTCTTAAAGCTAAATCAAATGGTTTTGGTGTTGGTATTGCTACTGTTATGGTATCTTCGTAATTGGCTGGTGCTTTTTCTACTAATACAACAGGTTGTTCATTACGGTATGTTGCTTCATCTGTTGTATAATAAGTAGCACTTGTTTTTTGGTATGTAATGCCAATATCAAATGTAATGCTTGATATTTCTATTGCTTCTGGTATACGGATATAAAAATCTTGTCCAAATAAACTTTGTATGTTGTTATTTTCTACTTGATTTTTGTTTGCATCTAATAATGTATAATCAAATGTGTTTCCTGCTTCATCTGTAAATCCTAACTGATTTAATGTATATGGTAAATCTGAGTTTTGGTTAATGCGGAATGGTCCAACAAGGTAGGTTTCTTCCTCATCTTGTATGGTTACTCTTGCTTTATCAAATACCAAAGGAGAAATTGCATCTTTTGATACATAGTCACTTTTTGTTTTGGCATTTGTTAAGAAATATTGGTATAACATCTCACATTCTTGTTGACGAAATAGTCCATTATCGGCTTGTTCTGTGTTATATAAGTCTTCAAATGTTTCGTATTTTTCATCTTTACCAGACCAGTTGTTAAACGATAAAACTGGTAATGCTTCATTATGATAATTGCTGTTTTCTGCGTTCGTAAAATACCAAAGTACCATCTGTTGAACTACTTCTATATCATCATCTGTAATTCTTGCATGTTCAATGGTATAGTTCGAATCAATAATACCTGCAGCCGTTAATAATGCTACTTTTTCGGCTTGTGTACTTTGTTTTGGTAAATACATATTATCTAAAACCCACATTATTTTATTGTATGAAGTTGGGTCTGCTTTAAAAACATCGATGGTTTGTAATCTTGTTAACACTTCTTGTTTTTGAGATTTCATATCAAATTTTTGGTTATATGTTTTTTTAACAGTTGTTACATTGGTATTTCCTTGATCCATCATAAAACCATGCTCTGCTTTTAAACAATAAAATGCATTGGAATAATCAATTTTGGTACTGCTTGTAGTTGGATAGGAAACAATTTTCCATATTTTTTTATCTGGCATACCATTCGATTTTATGCCAATTCCATAAGCTCCTCCATTTTTTCCATTTCCGTGCTTCTCTAACATTTGTAATTCCTAATACATAGTTAGCGTTTGCTGCATAGGTTGTTCCTTCGCCTATTGCTAATATTGTGCAAAGGATTATTATAACAGCCATAAACATTCCGATTAATTTTTTCAGATTCATATTTCTTACCTTCCTTATAAAAATTATAATAATACTATCATATATTTTACTTTCATCTGTTTCATTCGTCAATAGTAGGTTTTTCCAATTTTTTCGTCCTCTTTGTTGCATAAAAAAAATGCTTTACGGAAGCTAGTTTTTGGATAATCACCTTTTGAAAAAGGCCATATATTACAATTATATAACATTTTTGTAATGTTTTCAACAGATTATGTTAAATTCATTTTTTTCCTTTGAGTGCGTAAGCTTTTTTAATTTTTAGGAATATTTTTTATTGTTTCGAATACAATTAAGTAAATATTTTGAAACCTCAAATATGTAGTTATTTTATATAACTATTGCTCCCTACAATATTTTTTACAAAAGTAGTCTTGACTTCTTGCTACTTTTTTGCTATTATAGTATTTGTCTTCGTTGATGCGAAACTTTTGTTAGCTGTTGAGGCTTTGCCGATTACAGATAACTTATGCGAAAGTAGCTCATCTGGTAGAGCGTCGCCTTGCCAAGGCGAAGGTAGCGGGTTCGAGCCCCGTCTTTCGCTCCAAATTTTTTTACAATTTACTTACTTTTGGTACTTTTTTAAATATACTCGCATATAATGAAATAGATTCCATTTATGGCGCCTTAGCCAAGCGGTAAGGCACGAGTCTGCAAAACTCTGATGATCGGTCCGACTCCGATAGGCGCCTCCAAAACGACAAAAATGACAAAGTTCTAACATTTAGTTAAAGTTTTGTCATTTTTTCTTTTGTTACAACTGTCTGTATTTTGTCGAAATTTCTTTTTTATAATAGTCGATATTTCTCTTAATACTTCTGTTGCCCTCATTTTGAACTGTAAGGAAATTCCTTATAGTTGAATTTCTATCTAATTCGCCTTCATCATAAATATTTTTTATATGCGTTGAAAGTGTTGATATCACTATACTTTCAAGAAAGTCAAACCGCCACTTGCCCCCAAACTTGCTTGACAGCAAGAGATAAAAATGAAAAATTTTCCTTATGGAGTTGAAATTGGTAACATAATGTAGTATAATAGTAATAGAATTACTCGTTTTAGTAAAAAGCATAAGGAGGAAAAAGAAATGAGCGAGTTTAGAGACTTTATTGAAAAACGGTTTGGTTGTGATTGTAATGCAGTAGATACTACCTCAGCAGGTGCTGAGACAGTGTCGACAAACGTTAAGGCATCAGAGGCTACTCAAATTTCTGCTACAGCAGCAAACATGAGATTTATGACTCGGTTTTGCGAAGTAAACTAAAAAGGGCTCCATTGGAGCCTTCTTTTTTTATTGTAACAAAGTTTTATTCTATAGAACTTTGTTGTCACTGTTCAGATTTAAATTTACTTTTATCTTCAATGAATCTACAAGAAAGTCCCTTAAATAAAGGGGCTTTCTTGTATGTCTTTGTAGTTATCGTCTTAACAATAACAATGTTTTACATAATTTTTTCATTTTTTATCTTGACACATTACATAATGTGTAATATTATATAACACGTAACAATTAATTTGTTTGTTTTGCAAGTGATTTTATATGGCTTGCAGAAAGGAGTACTATGAAAGTAGTACGGAAAATAAACCGAGGACCGCCTCATATTATTTTTTGTAACTGTTTACTTTGTTTTGAATAAGGAGGTTTTATTTTGGACTCAAGTGGAACTAATGTATTTTTATCAAAAATTATGAAAAGTGATATGGCGGCTACTACTGTTGGCACCACAATGGCAATGAGTGCAGCAGAGCAGCGGAGAAGTGGCGAAATAATCTCTGGTTTGATCTCACAGTCATAATTGGCGACATGAATAGAACTTTTATGCTGTAGGAGATGTCGGTAGCTTGAAAAAGCTACGAGGGATGCGATATAATCGCATCCCTCATTTTTTATTTTTTACTTTTATCTTTTTGCAATTCCGCAAAACGTTTGATTTTCATGGTTGTTGTTTTTTCAAATTCATCTTTTTTGATTTCTAGGTTTTTAATTGCTTTATAAGATGTTAATTTTTTATTTACTTTTTTAATTTCTTCCCAGATAATGTTATGAATTTCTTCTTCTGTTAAATCTTTCCCATGTTTTTCTTCTATTTTTTCGTAATCTGGTATTACTTTTACCGAAATCACAAGTTCTTTTGAACCCTCTTCTTCTTTTCCGTATACCATACACTCTTTTATTTCTTCAACATTTCCAAGTAATAGTTCAATTTCTTCTGGATAAATATTCTTACCATTTTGTGTGACAATCACATTTTTACTTCTTCCTGTAATATATAAGAATCCGTCTTCGTCTAAGTATCCAACATCTCCAGAATTAAACCATCTTTCACCATCAATGACATGTACCACTTCATTGGTTGCTTCTTCATCTTCATAATAACCAATCATTAAGGTTTCACTTTTAATAAAGACTTCTCCTTCTCCATTCTCATTTGGATTATGAATTTTAAGCTCTGCACAGGTAACTGCTTTTCCAGCAGAACCTACTCTTGGGTCAAATTCTGGTGTTAATGCTGCAATTGGTGCTGTTTCGGTTAAACCATATCCTTGTAAAAATTGAATTCCAATATCTTGTACCCATTTTCCTACTTTAGCATCAATTGGCGCTGCTGCTGATACAATAATTCGAATATTTCCACCTAAGTTATCGTATATCTCTTTAAATACTTTTCGTTTTACATCAATATTAACACCTTTTAAAGCATTGGTTAGATGTATCATGGATTTTACTAATTTATCTTTTTTGCTTTTTACAATATTGGCATTAATCTTTTTATATAAATTTTCTACTAATAGTGGTACGGCAAGCATTGCTGTTGGATGTGTTTCTTTTAAGTTTGGAACAATGTGTTTTAATCCTTCACAAATAGCTATGGATGCTCCTACTGACATTGGTAGTAAAAATCCAATACTAGATTCATATGTATGATGTAGCGGTAAAACAGAGAAAAATCTGTCATGTTCGTTTAAGTATACATAGGCGGCAACTACATTTACGTTTTGTGCTAAATTTCGGTTGTTAATCATAACACCTTTTGCTTTTGAGGTTGTTCCTGATGTAAAGATTAATACTTTAAATTCTTCTGGGTCAATTTCAATTTCCATGAAACTGTTATCACCAGATTCTACAATTCGATTTCCTTGTTCAATAATATAGTTTACACCAACATCTTGCCCAGAAATCGGTTCATCTGCATTCATTTGGATAAAATATTCAACTTCTGGTAAGTTGTCTTTAATTTTTTTAATGACTTCTTTTTTCTTGGTTGAATAAATAACAGCACTTGCTTTGGCACGTTTTACTACATTTTCAATTTCATTTGCTGGTAGTTCTTTATCAACAGGAACTGCAATTCCTACTCCACATAGCATTGCCATATAAGATACATACCAATGGTAAGTATTCTCTCCAATAATAACAACTCTTTTATCTTTTAAGTTTAATAATTTGGTTAATCCTGTTCCAAGTCCAATGACATCCTTTCGAAATTGTGTATAAGGAATTTCAGTAAATGGCTCTTTATGGTCAAATTTTTCTAACATAAAGATTTCATCTTTAAATTCTGTTGTAGATTTATGAAAAATTTCTTTTATGGTTTTATAGTCTTTGGCTCCATACTTAATCTCTTTTTTCTTTTGATTTGGTTGTTCTACCATTTCTTCATCTATTTCGGATATTCCTTCCATTTTTAACTTTGGAAATTTAAAATTTGGTACTTTAAAATCTTTTAATATTCTCAAATCTATCACTCCTCTTCCATTTCTTCTATTATTAAAGCACATTATTTAGATTTTGTAAATGTCTTAACTTATTATTTGAAAATTTATACCATTGTTGCTAGTATTCCTAACATAAACCCTAAAATATTTCCAATACTGTTCATTCTTCCTTTATATAGTTTGTTGGATTCTGGAATTAGCTCTCCAGATACAATATATAACATTGCTCCTGCTGCAAAAGATAAGCATATTGCAATAATTTCTTGTGAAATGGTTCCGACTAATGCTCCAAAAAAAGCTCCTACTCCAGTAGTAACACCAGATAAGATAACATAGAAGATTACTTTTGATACTTTCATTCCACCGTTTTTCATTGGAACTGCCATCGATACTCCTTCTGGAATATCATGTAATAAAATAGCAATTGCAAGAGAATAGCCAAGTTTAATGGATGCTCCAAAGCCAGAGCCAATGGCTAATCCTTCTGGGAAATTATGTAGTGCTAATCCAATGCTTACAATAATTCCTGTTTTTAATAACGTATTTGTATTTTTGGTATAATGTACATTCGTATTAAATTTTTTTTGTACCAATACATCACATATAATCATGGCAATAACTCCAAATAACATACCTAACACAATTAATGGGATTCCTGCTATTTCTAGTCCTTCTGGAATCAAATCGAAACATACAATAGAAATCATTAAGCCTGATGCTAAGGATAAAATAAATCCTAAAAATTTATTTGATACATTCTTAAAAGCTACTCCAATTAGTCCACCAATGGTTGTTCCAAATGTTCCAAAAAATAATCCAATGATGGTTGTTTTGATTAAATATTCCATAAAAAAACTCCTTTACCAAAAACTAATATTAGCTTATGATAAAAGAGTTTTTTTTATTCGTTTTTTATTGTTCTTCTCCTTTTAATCGTTCTGCACGGTCTGCTGCAATTAAAGAGTCAATCATTTCATCTAAATTTCCATTTAAGAAATCTTCCATTTGGTAAATGCTAAGACCTATTCTATGGTCTGTAATACGACCTTGTGGATAGTTATAGGTTCTGATTTTTTCAGAACGGTCTCCACTTCCTACTTGGCTTTTTCTTTCGTTTGCAAGTTCGGAGTCACGTTTTTGTTTTTCAATTTCGTATAATCTAGAACGTAATAATCTCATAGCATATTCGCGGTTTTGTAATTGAGAACGTTCGGTTTGACATTCTGCTACAATTCCTGTTGGTATATGTGTTAGACGAACAGCAGATGAGGTTTTGTTTACGTGTTGTCCTCCTGCTCCTGATGCACGGTATACATCCATTTTAATATCCGATGGATTAATTTCAATTTCAACATCTTCTACAACAGGAAGTACTGCAACAGTTGAAGTAGATGTATGGATTCTTCCACTTGATTCGGTATCTGGTACTCTTTGTACACGGTGAACACCACTTTCAAATTTTAGTCTACTATAAACACCTTTTCCTGTTACCATGAAAGATACTTCCTTATATCCTCCAAGCCCTGTTTCATTTTCATTTAAGATTTCTAATTTCCAATGTTTTCTTTCTGCATACATCGTATACATACGAAATAGGGTTCCAGCAAATAGGGCTGCTTCTTCTCCACCTGCTCCTCCACGGATTTCACAAATAACATTTTTGTCATCATCTGGGTCTTTTGGAATTAAAAGAAATTTTAATTCTTCTTCTAGTCCTGGAAGTTTTTCTTTTGCTTCTAACATTTCCATTTCTGCTAAATCTTTCATTTCTTTATCAGTTTCGTTTTCTAAGATTTCTCGTGCTTCTTTATAGTTTGTCTCTACTTTTTTATATTCCCTATATTTTTCTACAATTGGTGTCATATCAGAGTGTTCTTTCATTAGCTTTTGCCATTCACTGGTTCTTGCAATCACTTCTGGGTCACTAATTTGATTTGTTAATTCATCATAACGCTTTTCTACAGCATCTAATTTTTGAAACATATGATTTGCCTCTCCTTATTTTTAAATTCCTATGTATTATACACGATTTTTAAGAATATATCAACTGCTATTTCATTTTAATTTTAGCATAAAAAATCTACATTTCTGATTCGTTTTTTATAATTCAATCTCATAATAGTTAATATTTTTTTCTTGTAATATTGCTTTTTCTCTATCGGTACAAGTTAATATGATAATCTGCCTATTGGAATATTCTTTATGTAAAAATTCTAATATGTTTTCTAGTCTTTCTTTATCATAATAAGCAAACGCTTCATCTAGAATGATTGGTAATGTTTCTTCTGAAATTTCGGTTCCTGCTCCTAACCTTAACGATAAGTATAGTTGGTCAATCGTTCCAATACTTAAGAAATCCGCTGGAATATAGTCTCCATTTTCAATTTCTACAATAAGTCCATCTTTTTCATCCAATTTGATGTTTGTATATTTCCCATTTGATATTTTTTTCATAATTTCGGATAATTGATTGGTAAATTTAGGTGTTACTTTTTTCTTCATTTGATAATATGCTTTTTCTAATTCCTGTTTTGCAAGTTCAATTGCCTCATTTTGGAACATTAACGTTTGATATTCTTCTTCTAATCTTGCATATTCTTCTTCTAAATTTGCTAAAGTTTCTAACTTTGGTAAAATACTACTTTTATCTAGCCCAATACTTTGAATTTTTAACTTATTTTCCCCTATTTTGTTGTTTGCTACTTCTATTTCAATATCTGCTTGTTTTTTAGATAATAATTCATCTATTGTTTTAATTGGAATAATACCGATATAGGCATTTCGAATTTTTTCGATTTCTTCTTTATATCTTGTTTCCGATTGTTTGGATAATTCTTCTTGTTCTTGTTGTAGTGTTTTTATTGTTTCTTTCATAACTTCTATTTGTGCTACTAGTTTTTGGTTATCCACACTTTGTAATTCTTTTTTACTATGAAATGCAACTTTTTTCTTGTATTGTGTATAACCTAGATAAATCATGCTAAGTGTAGTAAGTACAATACTAATGGCACTTATGATATCATTTTTAATTACCATAACTGATAATATCGTAAATAACATTAGTACTATTAGTGTTATTAGTTGTATCATGTCATATTTACTATTTTTTTCTTGATTTGAAGTATCTTTTTTAGGATAAGTCATTTCCTCTATTTTTCTTTGATATTCTTTTATGGTGTTTTGACTAATTTTTATTTTTTCTTGCCTAATTTGTTTGTGTTCTTCTATTTTTTTCAGTTGTTTTAATACTTCAATATTCATTTGCTGTTGTTTGATTTCTTCTTCTAAGCTTTGTTTTGTTTCTTCCATATCGTATTTTTTTTCTACGAATTGGTTTAAGTATTCTTTTTCTTCTGTAATTTCATTAAGTCTTTTCGAAATTACATTAATTGGTCTATCTTGGCTTCTTCCGTGTACCAATTTCTTCTAGTTGTCTTTTGTTTAGTTTGTTTATTATTTTTTGATAGGATATGCTATCTTCTCCTGTACTTGCTAAGTTTGATAGTTTCTGTAGTAATGTTGTTTGTTCTTTTCCTTGTAGTTTTGTTTCATTTTGCATAGATATAATAGTGGAAGTAAATAGCTCTTCTTCTACTCCTGTTTGGTCGGTGA
>CANAZY010000011.1 GCA_947365805.1 uncultured Clostridium sp.
ACTTCTTTTTTTGTTTCAGCTGGTTTTTCTTCTTTTGCCACTTCTTTTTTAGATTCAACTGATTTCTCTTCTTTTGCTACTTCTTTTTTTGTTTCAGCTGGTTTTTCTTCTTTTGCCACTTCTTTTTTAGATTCAACTGATTTCTCTTCTTTTGCTACCTCTTTTTTAGATTCAACTGGTTTTTCTTCTTTTGCTTCTTCTTTTTTAACTTCAACTGTTTTTTCTTCTTTTGTCACTTCTTTTTTTGTTTCAGTTGGCTTCTTTGCTTTTAGCTCTTGCTTTTTCCCTTTTTTCTTACTACCTATTATCACAATGCCACCAAAAACAAGAATTACTACAACTACCCCAATTCCTATAATTGCATAAACGCTTCTATCTTCCTCTGCTACAAATTTAACTTCGTTTGCTTCTCCTACTTTTAATGTCCATTCTAATGTTTTGCCATCTTCCGAAACTGTTGTTGCATTATTTTCTCCTACTTTAAATGGTAATACAATTTTATAACTTACTTTAATTTGTGCTAGCACCGCTTTTGTAAGTGCATCTTCTTCTTCTCCTATCATATCAGATAAATTTAATGCTAAATTTTGTGAATACTTTGTTTTAAATAATGTTTTCTCATATTTAATTCCATCATCTGCATCTGTACTCTCATCAATTTTAAATTCATTTTGAATATTATTTGCATGTTTATATGCTCTAAATCCATAAGTATTTTCATCTTCGTACTCTTCAATTGTATATCCCTCATCGGTTGCTTCTCGTTTTGCCTCATCAAAAGAATCATCTTCTTTTATATCATCAACCGACACTTGCATACTACTTAAAAAAGCTTTATCATATCCCATAATATACGATATATCTCCACTTCCATCTCTTTCTAATTTAATTTCATAATTTACATTTGCACACCCTGTTAATACAAATAGTGATAAACTTAAAAAAGCTATTAATAATACTGTTTTTAATGTTTTTTTCATTTTCCTTTCTCCTTTCCATTTCTATTTTTACACTATATCACGAATTTCTATTTTTTTCTATCTTTTTCGATAATTTTTTTATAAAAAAAATGACCTTTTTTATGGGTCATTTTTACATAACGTCCTATTGGCAGACTCCTTTTTTCTTCATATCCTTATATAATTTTTCGTTTTTGGTATCAATATTAGTTTTCTCTTTGTTTCCATTTTTACCTCTTAATCAGTATATTTCTTTGGTACTTATCTAATTTCTCATTAATTCTATAGTTCCATCTCACTATAAGTTATCGCTACTAGCGTTGAGTGCTACTTTATATAAAGTGCAGGGCGAAATCCGTTGTCCGCGTGCTAGTGTAAGTCGCAGGATTGTAACCACGAGAACACGCAGGGTAGTCAGAAGAGCTGTCGCGGAAGCTCCCCCCACGCATCATGTATGATTCAAGTGTATTGTTTGGAAAAGCTGCCTCCTGTATCCACTCCCATAAATTTCCTGCTACGTCATATAAGTTTTTCTTTTTTACATCTTCTGTTATTGCTGTTGTTGTTATTCCATAATTATAGTTTCCATTACCTCTTGTAAATGCCGATGTCATTGTTCCATTACTTGAATTTACCGTAGCATATCTTCCTTTTCCTTCTGTATATGTTATATTTGCATTAGCATAATTTCCCCATGTACTTGAAGTTACAACTGTATTATCATTACCTGCAACAAATTTCATCATTGCATCCCACATTGTTCCTGTAGCAAGTCCACTTTGAACATAATCTGTTTGATACATACTATTGCTTAATTTTAATGCTGTTTCATAATCCGTATGATAATATGGTATTTCTCCTGCTTTTGTTGTTATCTTTCCTGTTACTGTATGATTTAATCCATCTCGTATGGAAAAACTTTCATTTGCCCAACTCGTTGCTGTATTTTGACCTGCAAAATTGATGCCTGTTGATAGCGTTATTTCACTTGTTCCTGCTTCATATCTTCCTATATAAAAACCGCCATATTTTTGAATTTGTGGCAATTCTGCTGTATTTGTTTGTCTTTCCCAAGTTGCATTTGCTTTTCCCCAGTCTTTTTTTACATATTCACTAGCCGACACTGGTATCCACACGAATTGGTTTCCTTTTAATTCTGAGTTTTCAGTGTTTATTGTTCCATCCTCATTATATGCTACTCCTGATGGTATACCTTCTTTTATTTCCTCTGTCGGTGTATAATTAACATATTTATTTTTATCTGCTAGATTGTCTGATATTACTACACCACTATTTATTGTTCCTCCTACGTAGTAAAATCCATTAGGTACTGGCACTGTTTCTCCATTTCCTGTTGCTATCGCTGTTACACTTGCTACTTTTACTGCCTTTTTTACTACACTTCCATCTTCTGTTGACACATAAGCTAATGTTGTAGAATACCATTCTGATGGAATTTTAACTTCTGTTCCTGCTTCTGTATTTGGCGTGTTATCTGGTAAACCTTTGTTATAGTCTACCAATTGTTTTTCTAATTCATTTAAACTTTCTTGTTCTGCAATTTGTGCATTTTCATATTCTTCTTTCGCTTGTCCTACTCTTTTTATTATTCCATGTTCTCCTAATAATAAATTTATGCTTACTCCTGCTAAAATAATTAGCACTACTATCGTGATTATTAGTGCAATTAATGTGATTCCTGAATTGTTTTTTCTTTTCATAAGGCTTCCTCCATTTATGTTATGTTCATTAATGATTAATTCTAAATACATTTTATCTAACTCACATACTATTGTCAATATTTTTTAAAACTTTACGAATTGTAAATAATATAAAAAACCGCTTTAGACTTTTTAATCTAAAACGGTTTCTATTTTTCTTTCTTCAACATAAGCATATCCTTTTTGCTAAAACTGGAACTATGTCTATTTTATTCAGCATCGTCTTCTGCTTCAACTGGTGCATCTACTGGACAAACTCCTGCACATGTTCCACATCCAATACATGCATCTTGGTCAATTTCAAATCTTTCTTCTCCTTGTTTAATGCATTCTACTGGACAATTTGCAGCACATGCTCCACAACTGATACAACTTTCTGTAATTTTATATGCCATCTTACTTACCTCCTTTATAACTATATATATTATTGTTTTCAATATTTAAGACTATTTTATAAATCTTCTGCTTGGTTCTTCTTGTCTTCTTCTTCTAATTTCTCTAATTTACGTAGTTCCCTTAATTCCTCTTTATTAATGCCTTCTATATCATCTTTTTCTTCTACATCTTTGATGATTGTTAAATCTCCAGCTTCTAGTTTTTTATAATAAAAACCTTCTTTGTCTTTAAATTTAACCCTTACTTTTTCTTTTAAAATTTCAACAGAATCAACAATTCCTTCTCCATCTTCTTTTGTCTTTACAATAGCTCCTACCTTTGGTAATTTTTTAAGCTTATCTAAATAAACTTCTTCTTCATATTTTAAACAACACATTAAACGCCCACAATTACCAGATATTTTGGATGGATTCAATGAAATATTTTGTTCTTTTGCCATCTTAATGGAAACAGTTTCAAAGTTTGGCAAAAATGCTGTACAACATAATTGTCTTCCACAAATTCCATTTCCCCCAATTCGTTTTACTTCATCTCTTACTCCAATTTGACGTAACTCAATTCTTGTTTTAAAGATAGCCGCTAAGTCTTTTACTAATTCTCTAAAATCAATTCTTCCATCTGCTGTAAAGTAAAATAGAATTTTACTATTATCAAATTTATATTCTACATCCGTTAAATTCATTTCTAATTTATGCTTTTTAATTTGTTCTTCACAAATTGCAAATGCTTCTTTTTCTTTTTGTTTGTTTTCTTCATGATGTTTATAATCTTTATGTCCTGCCACTCTTAAAATTGGTTTTAATTCGTTTTCAATTTTCTCCTCTGGAATGGTTTTGTTTTCAATGATAACTTCTGCAAATTCTTGTCCCATTTGAGTTTCAACAATGACATGTTGCCCCTTTTTTAATTTGTAATGTTTTGGGTCAAAAAAATATATTTTTCCAGGTCTTTTAAATCTAACTCCAATTATTTCTTTCAAGCTTATTCCTCCCATATTTTATATAAAATCTTATCAATGCTCATATCGTAATTGCTATTCGATTTTAAATTTTTCTTTACTTCTTCTACGGTTTCAATATAGGTAATATATTTTGTGTTTGTAATTGCCTTTTGTAAAAAGATAAGATTAATATAATCTAATAGGTCATATATTATATCTTTATTTTTATACAAGCAATCTAGTCTATCTTTTACCTCTAACAAACTATATTGTTCTACATTTCCAAAAATCTTTTGTATTTCATCATATACTTCTTTTTTCTCTTCTATTTGAAGTGCTCTTTCAATACTTCCATCAAAACTTTTCAAACGTTCTAGGGTTAATTCTTCTACCATATGATGTTCTTTCAAATATTCTTTTAAAGGTTCTTGCTCTATCTTGTGAAATAACACTTTCATGCAACGAGAACGAATCGTATTTAATAATAAGCTCTCATTTGATGCAATTAAAATAATGGTAATAAATGCTGGTGGTTCTTCTAGTGTCTTTAATAAACAGTTTCCAGCTTCTTTTGTCATGGCATCTGCGTCTTTTATCACATATACTTTTCTAGATGAAATAATTGGCTTTTCTAATAGTTTTTCTTGCATCTGTCTTATTTTTTCAATTTTAATTGTCCCATCTTCTGGTTCAATCATAATAAAATCTGGTTGATTTTTCTCTTCGAATTGTAAACAAGATTTACATATTCCACAAGGCTTTTGTTTTTCTTCTATGCATAATATCATTTTTGCAAATTCTTTTGCAAAAAGTGTTTTTCCAATTCCACTTGGCCCTAAAAATAAATAGCTATGCGTAATCTTGCTTTGCTCTATCATATTGGTTAATAGACTCTTTATTATTTCATTTCCAATTAATTTTTCAAAAGCCATACAATACCTCTTTCTATAGCATTATATCTTATTTTTCTTGATTTTTCAATGGTTTTTCTTTAATTTTAAGATGATTTTAGGGACAGGAGTACAAATCATCCTTTCTTCATAAAAGGTGATTTGTACCCCTGTCCCTAAAATCATTTATTCTACTTTTCCGAATAAGTCAAATGGCCAAAAGCGTATCCATACTTTGCTTTCTATTTTTTCTAGTGGAATACAGCCAAATCGTCTAGAATCGGTACTTTGTGAACGATTGTCTCCCATTACAAATAAACAATTTTCGGGAACCGTAATATCAGTATATACTCCTTCTAATGAAGTAGTTATCACATTTTCTTGTAGATAGCTTTCTTCTAACTGGGTTCCATTGATATATACTTTTCCATTTTCTATTGTTACATGTTCTCCTGGAAGGCCAATGACACGTTTAATATAACTTGTTTTTCCAATTTCTAATACATAATAGCGAAATTTTGAAAAGACATTGCTTATATTATAATTATAGGTTGCTACTGGATTTTCTAGATTAGCATCAATTGCAGACACGTAAGACTTACTTGGTGCTTCAAATGTTACAATATCTCCTCTTTCTGGCATTGTCTTTGTCGTTCTAATGATTCGATTTAAAATTAATCTTTGTCCTTGCTTTAAGGTTGGATACATAGAAGGTTGTTGAACAATTGTTGGCGTTCCTATAAAGTAACGTACTAATAATGCCAAGATAATGGCTATTATAATGCAATATCCCCATTCTAAAATCTCTTTTAGCTTCCACTTTCCTTCTTCCTTCATCTTCTTTCCTCCTACATTTTTTGATTACTAATTGTATGGTATCCATTTTGTCCATTATTATTTTGTTGGAATACGAATAACTACTTCTGTTCCTTGTCCATATTCGCTCTTCATATCAATACTTCCATTATTTCTATCTAGTATTTCTTTGGCAATGGAAAGTCCAAGTCCTGTTCCTCCCATTTCCCTTGTACGTGCTTTATCAACACGATAAAATCTTTCAAAAATTCTAGAAAGATCTGCTTCTGGAATTCCCATTCCATTATCGATTACTTTAATATAAGCATCATTATAGACAAATCCCACATATATTTTAATATGTCCACCCTCTTTTGTATATTTGATACTATTGGTTAATATATTTAAAACAACTCTTTCAATTCCATCTTTATCTGCATATACTGGTGGCACATTTGCTGTTACAAAACATTCTACTTGATGTTTTTTTTGCTTAATTTGGGGTTGTACTTTTTCTTGACATTTCTTAACCAAATCCCCTAAATCAAATTCTTCTTTTTCTTGTTTTACTTGATTATTATCAAATCTTGATAATGCTAAAAGGTCAGTTACTAATTTTGCCATTCTTCTTGCTTCTGATGCAACTACATTTAAGAATTTATCCTGTGTTTGTTTATCGTATTCCCCCTCTAATAGAGTATCTGCATATCCCATAATGGAGGTAATTGGTGTCTTTAATTCATGTGATACATCTGCCACAAATTCTTTTCTCATATTATCTAGTTTAACATGTTCTGTAATATCTTGAATTACTACCATGACGCCATTGGGTCTTTCATTTTCATCTTTTAAAGGTGCAAAAAACAGATTGATGTGCTTATCTCCTAAAGTAACTCTTTCTTCTGAGGAAGTCCAGTTATCTAAGTATATAATTTTTTCCATATTAATTTCTACATTTAGTTTTTCAAATATTTTCTCAAAACTGTCCTCTTCTGGCATAATTCTTAAAAGTCTTGTCGCTGATGGATTTACTAATATAATTTTCCCTTCCATATTAAATGCAATAATTCCATCTGTCATATGTAATAAAATGGTTTCAATTTGATTTTTTTGTCTAGAAACCTCATTTAAGTTTTCTTTTAATTCGGTGGTCATTAGTCCAATTGCTCCTGCAATTTCATCAACTTCTTTTGCTGCTTTTTTATCTTGTTTCTTTGTATCTTCTCCTATCGCTACTTTTTTTGCACTATCAATTAATCGGTTAATTGGCATCGTTATTTTAGTTACAACATAAATTGTAATACTAATAGCAATGATAATAAATGCAACTATAGCATATATTAATAACATTGTTCCATTATTTTTAATTGTTAGCAATTCACTTTGTACTATTTGCATATCATTGGTTGATGCGGCATTTAAATAGGTCGTTTGTATAGACATTAAAAAATATCCACCCATTCCTGCTATTAAAACAATTCCTATTATACTCAATATTAATATGATTTTAAATTGTACATTTTTTACCATTCTTATCCCCCATTTTGCATTTTAAAAGTCGGAAATCAGAACATTCTATCTGATTTCCGACTTTTAAAGTTTTATTTCGTTCGTTTATTTAGATGCAATGTAGTATCCTACTCCTCTTTTAGTAATTAAGATTTTAGGAGCAGATGTATCTTTTTCAATCTTTTCTCGAATTCTTCTTACTGTTACATCTACTGTTCTAATATCTCCGTAATATTCATATCCCCATACTTTTTCAAGCAATACTTCTCTTGTAATAACTTGTCCTGGTTGGTTTGCTAGGTATTTTAACACTTCAAATTCTCTTAGCGTTAAATCTACTACTTCTCCTTTTACTTGTACTTCAAATTTATCTAAATCTAATGTTAAGTCTCCAACGATAATTTTATTTGTATTTTCTTGTTTTGCTTCTACTACTCCTGAAGAGACCTCTGCTTTTCTTAAATTTGCTTTTATTCTTGCCATTAGTTCTCTTACACTAAATGGTTTTGTAACATAATCATCTGCACCTAGTTCTAACCCTAAAATTTTATCAATTTCTTCATCTTTTGCTGTTAACATTAAAATTGGTACATTTAGAGTATGACGAATACGTTTACAAACAGCAAGCCCATCCATTTTTGGTAGCATAATATCTAATAAAATTAAATCTGGTCTTTTTTCTAATGCAATATCAACAGCAGTTATACCATCGTTTGCTTGTAATGTATGATACCCTTCTTTTTCTAAGTTGTAAACTAAAATATCTACAATATGTTGCTCATCATCTACAATTAAAATCGTTTTTTTATCTTTATCCATTATTTCGTTTTCCATAAGGTTACACCTCAACTTTTCCTAAAACTAAAATATCTATGATAAATATATCATAGATATTATTTTTGTACAAGCTTTTTTTATACATTTTTAGAGCAAGGTTATAAAAAACTCTTTGTTCTAAGGTCTTCTTCAATTTTAGGTTTTAGTCTTTCTACCACTGTACCAATAAAAAGTTTGGGAGTAATTCTTTCTCCTGATTCTACACGAAAATATACTCTAGCAACGTCTGAATCTGTAAATCGTTGCATGGACCTGGTACTCTTTTCAATAATCCACTTGATATTGGATATTTTAACATTATTGTTTTTAGCAGATATTTTCTTATATAATCCATTTTTCATGTCTTTTAATAAAACTTCATCTTCTAAGCAAAAAGTAATTGCATCTACTACATAACTATATCCAATTGTAGTAATATTCATTTCAAATTTTCTTAGTTCTTCTTTTACATATTCTTGATAACATTTTTGCTCAGAGCCTTTTGTAATTTCTTCAATCAAATCAATAACTTTACTAAATGCAAATGGTTTCTTTATTATTGCATATATGTATGGAGTATACTCTTTTACCTTTTCTATTAAATCAACATTCCCACTCATAACAATAATGTATGGCATATGTCCTTTCTTTTTTAGCCTCTCAATCACTTCAATTCCATTAATCTCAGGTAATCCTAAATCTAATAGCAGAATATCATTTTCTTCTAAAGAATCTACTAATTCTATTATTTCCTCTCCTCTAATTGCTAAACTTAACAAACGTATCTTTTTATTCCTCCTAATAATATAATTAAATAAACTTTTTGAAAATTCTAAATTATCTTCTAAAATTGCTAAACGGTTCATTCTTTTTCTCCTTTTTCTTTTTTCTCTATTATATAAGAGACCATTTTTACCAATTTTGTTACATTTTTTTTAAAATTTAGACATTTTTTTCCACTCTAATCCATTTAAATTGTTTCTATTCTTTTCTGGTAGTACACTAATTTTATACTTCCAAATAAAACAAACCGGAAGTCCAACAAAATTCCAAAAATAAAAGGGTGCTGTAATTGGCACCCTTTTACTTTTCATATGTTTGCTTATCCTTGTTCATTTTTTCCATTTTTGTTTTCCATCTGTAATAAGTAACTCGCGCCCATGATTCGGATTTTCCAAGTAGTTGTGATATATCTGCAAATGTCAAGTCTGTTGTTAATCTTAAATATACAAGTTCCCTCATATTATAATCTAATTCTTCTATTTGCTTATACACTTCTATTCTTTGTTCTTCTTCTATGAAGTTGTCTTCTATATCTAAATCAGCTTCTATTTCTCCAATTTCCTCATCTATAGAAAGGATAATTAGTTTCTTTTTTCTTCGTAATTCTTTATACCATAAATTTTTAGCAATTTGACACAACCATACCTGAATTTTACTTTCATTTCTAAACTTTTTTATTTCTTTGGTTGCAATATAAAATGTTTCTTGTGCCAAATCTTCAGACAAAGATTTGTCGTGACATAAGCAGAATAGATATTTATATACTGTTTCTAAATGTGCTCGATAAATTTTTTCAATATCCTGCTCCAACCTAATTTTCTCATTCCTTTCATTTAATAAGAGTCTTAGGAATGACAAATTGTTACAAAAAGAGACAATATTTTTTATTGTCTCTTTTTAGGAATATTTACTTTTCTTTGTTTAAAGCCATATGAATTAGTGCCATTCTTACGAATACACCATTTTGTACTTGTTTAAATATACGTGATTTTTCACATTCTACTACATCATCTGCAATTTCTACATTTCTATTAAATGGTGCTGGATGCATAATAATAGCATCTTCTTTCATTTGTTCTACTCTTTTACGATTTACTCCAAATGCTTGATGATATTCTTTTATTGTCTCTTTCATTTCTTCGGTATGTCTTTCATGTTGTACTCTAAGAAGCATCACAACATCTACTTTATCAATCACATCATCTAACTCCACATAATTATATCCTTCTTCTTTATATTCTACAGGTCCTGATGTATACACTTGCATACCTAATCTTTGCATAATTTTAAAGTTTGTATGAGCTACTCTGGAATGTCTAATATCTCCTACAATTACTACTTTTAACCCTTCGAATTTTCCAAATTCTTGTCTGATGGTTAGTAAATCTAAAAGAGATTGTGATGGATGATTTCCAGTTCCATCTCCTGCATTTAAGATTGGAATATGAATCCCTTCTAATTGTTTATAATATTCATTTTCAACATGTCTTATAACAAGTGCATCTACCCCGAACATTTCAAATGTTTTTACTGTATCGTATAAGCTTTCTCCTTTTTTTAAACTTGAGTTACCAGCATCAAAGTTTTGTGTTTTACAACCTAATCTTAGTGCTGCCATATCAAAACTATAATGTGTTCTTGTAGATGGTTCAAAAAATAAATTTGCTATTACCTTACTACCTTGATAATCCACCTGTTTTCCATTTTTAAATTCTTCTGCTAAATCTAAAATTTGATTAATTTCTTCTACTGTAACATCATCTAAATTTAGTACATTCATTTTTTCTCTCCTTTTCAACATTTTTTTTATTTTAGCATGACACAAATAAATGTACAATAGTTTTTTAAATTTTCTTGTATATTTTCTAAAACTGTGCTATGATAATTTTATTAAATTCCAAAGGAGGATTATATATGGGTTGGATAATACTCGCAATTGTTATTTTACTAGTTTTAATGATTATTAGTATGTATAACAATTTAGTAAGATTAAGACAAAAAGTTAAAAATGCATGGAGTCAAATCGATGTTCAATTACAAAGAAGATTTGATTTAATTCCAAATTTAGTAGAAACCGTAAAGGGTTATATGAAACATGAAGAAGGAACTTTAACAAAAATTGCTGAACTTAGAACTTCTTGGGCAAATGCAACTAGTGTTTCTGAAAAAGCAGAGTTAGATAATCAATTATCTGGTACATTAAAAACTATTATGGCAGTATCTGAAAGCTATCCAGAATTAAAAGCAAATCAAAACTTTTCTGAATTACAAGAAGAACTTCAAAATACAGAAAATAAAATTTCTTTTTCAAGACAATTCTATAATGATAGCGTAACAATTTACAATACAAAATTAGAAGTTGTTCCTTCTAATATTATTGCTTCTATGTTTCATTTTGAGCCAGCTGAATTATTTAAGGTAGATTCTGAAGAAGCTCGAAAAAATGTAAAAGTAGATTTTAATAACTAATAGCAAGGAGTAGGATAACCTACTCCTATTTTCTTAAAATTTAATATTAAGTAGGGGCAACGAAAGTGCCGACTCCTACGATAAGGATGGTGATATTCATGTTTGAGGATGTTAGAAGAAATAAAATAAGAACAGGTTTTATTGTCTCTATTTTTATTTTACTTGTTACTTTAATTATTTATTATATTGGCATTGCATTTGATTTAGGTAGTGCCTCTATTGTAATTGCTCTTGCTTTTTCTATTATTTCTACTGCTCTTACTTATTATAATTGTGATAAAATTGTTCTTGCTAGTTGTAAAGCGCGACCTGCTACTATGGAAGAAGATAAGAGATTAATTGGAATTTTAGATGCTTTACTAATTAGTAGTGGACTTACTACAAAACCAAAACTTTATGTTGTAGAAGATGCTCAGCCAAATGCATTTGCAACAGGAAGAAATCCAGAACATGCTATTATTTGTGTTACAACAGGATTGTTAGAGAAATTAGAATACTATGAATTAGAAGGAGTTATTGCTCACGAACTTTCTCACATTAAAAATTATGACATCCTTTTATCTTGTGTCATTTCTGTTATGGTTGGCTTTATTGTCATGATTACCGATTGGCTTAGTCGTTCTTTTTTGTGGAGAAATTTAGATGATGATAATGACTCTAAATTTGGTGGTATTATGGCAATTGTAGGACTTATTATTATGATTTTATCACCTATCTTTGCAAAACTGTTGCAACTTGCAGTATCAAGAAGAAGAGAATTTTTAGCAGATGCAACTGCAGTAGAATTTACTAGAAACCCAGATGGTTTAATTTCTGCACTACAAAAAATTGATTCTGATCCAAATGAGTTAAAAACAGCAAGTAGTGCAACAGCACATATGTACATTTCAGAACCTTTCAGGAAAAATGCTCGTGCTAAAAGAAAAACCAGTTGGTTTTCTACACACCCAAGTACAGATGACCGTATTGAAGCTTTAAGGAATATAAAATAAAAAAGAACAGTAGGATTTGTGAAAAGCACAAGCTCTACTGTTCTTTTTTTATTTGTTCTAACATTTCGTTAAAATTGTTAAAGGTATAATCTGCAAGTTCGTTGATTTTATCTCTGTCTTCATCTGCATATTTATCATACATTACTGCAACTTCAATTCCTGCATTTTTTGCTGCTTCTACTCCAATTAATGCATCTTCTATGATGATGCATTCTTCTGGCTTTACATTTAATATTTCCATTATTTTTTGGTGCACTTCTGGGGATGGTTTTTTTGCTGTTACATCTTCTTTGGTAAGAATCAAGGAAAAGATATCTTTAAAATTTGCTTTTTCCATTAGATTTTTATTTTTTGTGGTATAAATATCAATACAATGTCTTAACGTTGTGCTAGCAATCGCTAGTGTATATCCTTTTTCTTTTAAAGTTGTTAATACTTTTGGAGCATTTGGTTTGTAGTCTACTTTATTTTTTAAATAATCATCTGCTATTTCATAACGTAATGCTCTTATTTCCTCTTTTGTTAATTTTGACTCATATTTTTCTCTTAAAAATTCACAATATGCTAAATAGCTATCTGGTATATCCCTAAATCTCTTTAAAGCATCATCTCTTTGTTTTGCTATATTTTCATTACCAAGAGGAATTGTTCCCGCTTGTTTAATTAATTCTTCATCAATAGCATTCCAAATCCAGACAGAATCAATTAATGTTCCATCCATATCAAATATAATTACTTTTTTATTTTCTAGCATTCTTATTCTCCTTTTATTTTAAAAATTCGGCATGTATTTTCATAGGTCATTTTTGCGACTTGCTCAATAGCATACCCTTTTACGTTTGCAATTTTCCCTGCGATATATTTTACATTGGTTGAATCATTTCTTTTTCCTCGATTTGGTTCTGGTGCTAAATATGGACTATCAGTTTCAATTAGCATTCTATCATCTGGTACAAGCTTAATTACTTCCTCTGCATTTTTTGCATTTTTAAATGTAATTGGCCCTGCAAATGAGATATAAAACCCTAATTTTAAAGCTTCTTTTATTAGCTCTAGATTTAATGGGCAACAATGAAATACTCCTTTTTGATTGACAGGGTGTTTTTTTAGTATTTCTATTGTATCCATTACTGCCTCCCTTGTATGGATAACAATTGGTAAATCAAGTTTGTTTGCAAGTTCTATTTGTTTGATAAAGGCAAATTGTTGTAATTCTTTATTTTCTTTGTTCCAATAATAATCTAATCCAATTTCCCCAATTCCTACTACTTTTTTATTTTTTGCTAATTCTTCAATTTGTTTAATTTCTTCTTGTATGTTTTCCACATTTTTGCCAATATCGTTTGGTGATATTCCAGAAACTGTATAAATTTGTGGATACATACTTGCAAGTTCTAATGCTTTTTTAGAACCTTCTAAACTGTATCCTGCACTAATTAGTTTTGTCACACCTGAAGCAAAAATTTTTTGTATTAAATCTTTTCTATCTTCATCAAATTTTTCGTCATCTAAGTGACAATGTGAATCAAATAATTCCATGTAATATCTCCTTTTATTTTTATGATAAGGGTTGCATGGTATGCAACCCTTACAGTTAATTATTAATTAAAATAGCCACATTTGCTATCGCATATTCTTTGCAATGGGATAGACTTATGTCTATACTTTCTATTTGTGGAATTTCTTTATTTCGTAAATGAACTTCTGGTCTTCCTTTTACATTATTTGTTACTTCAATATCTCTCCATGCAATTTCATACTTACCAAAACTTTCCGAAATTGCTTTAAAAAATGCCTCTTTTGCAGCAAACCTTGCAGCATAATGCTGATATTTTGCTTTGTTTTTGGATTCGCAATATTCTATTTCCGATTTCGTATAAACTCTTTCTAGAAACTTCTCTTTTGTAGTTTCTATCGATTCTTGAATTCTTGCAATCTCAATGATATCGACTCCACACTTGATTTGCATAACTAATCTCCTACATCATTTTAATTAAGCTAATAAAATTAATGATATTTAGTAATAACGAAATTCCTAGTATTACTAAAATAATTTTATTGACTTTGCTTTCTTTTTCTATGTTTAATTCTTTATAGGCAATATCAAATTTATTTTTAACATCCTCATATAGTTTTTGCATTTCACACACTTGTCTTGTTTTTTTATAAATATGACTTCCTACGTCATCATTGGTAATTTCACCAATCCAAAGGTCTTTGGTAAATTTAATAAATTTATCTCTTGCTTTTGCTGCCATATTTTTGTTTTTGGATTCGTTTTCTAATTTTTTTAGATATATTTTCTGGTATTGTACTAATAAATAGGTGTACAAATATTGATTTTCATATAGATATGGCAATTTCGTGTAATTATGAATATCAATCCCAGATGTTAAAAGTCCCATTCCCGCTTTGGTAAATCCCGTACGAATAAACTTCCATTTTGATAATATTTCCATATGTTTTTTATCGAAATTGGATTTATATGAACTTGGGAAAATATTGGCATATTTAAAAAACTCAAATTCGATATTCTTAAATTGCTTATCATCATTCCAATGTTCTTGTTCAATACAAGTATAGGCATAAGTAAGAAAGCGATTCGTATCAATATTTAACGCTTTTGCATCTTCTACATTTCCTGTTAAGTCTTTAATTAAGTCCGTTAACTTTTGTACATCACTAAAAGTTGCCGTTTGTAAACGAATATTTTCATATTGTTTTAATCCATTTAGTTCTGCATAAATATCACGGAATTTATAATTAAAATTTAATACATCGTGAAAATCTTTGCTTTCTTCAATATTTGTTTTCATTACTAAAAAGCAAATTCCTGTATGGAAGCATACAATTTGCATTTTTTGCATGTGAAAGAAGATACCCTCGGTATCTCCTGCCTTCCCTTGCATGTCATTCCCTAAATCATATTCAAATATGGTAGTAGGATATTTGGAAAGAATGACTGATTGCATTTCTTTATTAAATCTCTCAAAACTATTTATTTTTTCCTTACTAAATTCAAATCCTTGAAACATGAATTCTTGAATGTTTGGTAAAAAATAGTGATATAAATCCATGTCTTTTTCTCGTTCAAAAAATTTTACCTTACAATATCTATGATTTAATAATTTTAACAAATACTTATCATATTTGTTTTCATGAATCACGTATGGGTAAATAAAATACGTGTATTGGTATTTTGTCTTTAGTTCCATTGTTACTCCTTTATTTATCAGTATAGTAATATGAATTTACATCGAATGCTAAATGCCATTTTCCTATAAAATCGATGATGATATGATTTTGTAAATCATAAGTTGGACGAACAATTACTGCTCCAGACTTATCAATTGCTCCCCATTTTCCGTTCTTTCTTTACTGGTGCAAATCCATAAGAATTTAATTCTCCTGCATCTTCATAAACATAGTCTACTACTACATTTCCATCTTTTCCTACATATCCATATTTATCATCTTTTTTACTTAAGAATAATGCGTTTTTCGTTAATACTTCTTGTGAAGTTTTTTCTTCAAATTTGAAATTGTAGTATTTATATTGTCCTTCTACATATACTCTCATGTATCCGTCTTTTGCATTAATATCAGATACAATAGCATCTAATTGCTTTTCAAATTTGTTATTATAAATTTCTTCGGTTGTTTGTCCATTTTTACTTGCTACAACAAAATCTGCTTCTTTTTGATAAGCAATACTACTATATTCAAATGGTAATATCGTTTCATTTGAAATGTTAATAACTCCATATTTTTCTTTATTTTTTGCTAAATAATAGTCTCCAAAAAGGAAAGAAAGTTCCTCATATTGTGGTTTTATTTTTTCTTCTTTTGAAGTTAGTAAAATACCATATTTCTTATTTTTTACAATAATTAGTTTATCTTCTATAATACCAGTAATATCATCAAATGCATTTTCTACTAATATTTCTTCTTTGTTATTTATTACTTTCCATGTTCCGTCTTGTTTTGCAACATAACTATTGTTCCCTGAAACTTGCTTCATTTCTTCGTATTTTGGTTCTAATACCACTTTTCCTGTAAAATCAATAATACCGAATTTTCCTTCTTGGTTTAACACAATATATCCTTTTTGATACTCTTTTTCGATATCTTTAATTTCTTTATATTCTGGTTCTATAATGATATTTCCTTTATTATCACATAATCCAAATTTATCTTCTTTTTTTAATAATAAACTATTTTTCGTTCCTAATAATGCGGTAATTTCTTGGTATTCTGGTTTTACTATTTCTTTTCCAGAAAAATCAATTAAACCATAACATTCCCCTTTTTTTACCCTTAAAACGCCTTCTTCATACCACATATTATTGTTGTTATCTGTATTTTCAATTGCCTCTACTACATCATAAACGTGAAATATTTCTTTGTTTTTTGCATTTAATACTTTTGTTTTATATGTATTTGTTTCATAATTTATATCTTCTACACAGATAAAAATATCCATTTTACTATCTGGAATTGTTATCATTTCATCATAAGTAGGTTCAATTACAATTGCTCCTGTTTGGTCAATAACACCCCACTTTTCGTTTGTAAAAACTGGGTAATAATTGCTTACCTTTGTTGTTTTGTCTTTTGTATCGGTTGTTAGTAATGTTTTAATACCAATCACAAACATAACCATAACAGCAAATGCCATAATTACTGCAATTACTTTTTTCATGTTTAGTTTTGATTCAGTATCATATCGTTTTCCGTCTACTCATAAAATTCCCTCCGACGTTTATTTTTCCGTAATCTACTATATCATTTTTAACTAAAAATGTAAAGATGATTTTAGGGACGGGGTAAAAAATCATCTTTTTAGTCTTTCCATCTGTCCCTTTGTTAAGTTTAACTTTTTCATAATATCTGTGTAGTGTATTTGATATCCTTCTTTTAAATATTTTACTAGTTTTGTTAATTTTTCTTTGTTCTTTTTGATTTCTTCGATACCCTCATACTTTTTTGAAAATTCCCTTATTCTGTCATCTAAAATTTTTTCTTTATCTATTTCCTCTTCTAAGAATTCCTCACTATCCTCTATCTTTTGAATCTGATATATATCATTTAATCCCATTTCCTTTAAAATTGGTGCTAAGTTCTTTGTTTTTACATAGTCTTGATAGCTTGAATATTCATATTGTTCACAGCTTTTTACCATTTTTGCTTTTACCGGATTTTTATGAATATAGTTAATGCATTTTCCAAGTTGCTCTTGACTAAAAATTGCTTGTGTTTTATATCTATCTCTAAATACATATCCTACTCTTTGTTCATTAATGTAATTATAAAATATTGCATAATTTGTATTAACTTCGTGCATATATTTTGACATTGCTTTTATATCCTCCACATATATTAGTAAGTGTGCATGATTACTCATAATACAATAAGCTATTATTTGAATTTGATTTTCCTTGTTGCATTTTTTTAATAATTTTAGATATTCCTTTTTCATTTTGTTTGAATTGAATATAAATTCTTTATTAATTCCTTGTACCAGAACATGAAAAAAAGATGTTTCAAAATTTTTTCTTGCAATACGTGGCATTTTATCTACTTCCTTTCTTTTTGCTTTCGTTTTACTATAGCCCCCATATTACAATAAAAAATTGTACATCTTTCTCCCAATATTTAATTTTCAAAAGATGATTTTTACCCCCGTCCCTAAAATCATCTTTTTATTATTTTTGCGACAATGATGGTCATGTCGTCTTTGATTTGTCCATATCCGTTGTCGATTGCTTCTTTTGTGATGATGTCTGCTATTTTTTGTACGTTGTCTGTTTCAATACTTTCTAGGATGTCTCTTACCCATAGTTCTCTATTTTGATATTCGGTGTTTGATTCCATAATTCCGTCTGAACACATGACGATAATGTCGTTATGGTCTATGTCTTTATCGTATACCACTAAGCTTATGTTTTCAATAATTCCTGCAGGTAGTGATAGTGCTTTTATGATTTGTACTTTTCCGTTTTGTTTAATATAGGTTGGACATGCTCCGTTTTTAATGAATTCCATATTTCCTGCATATAGGTCTAATATGGCAATGTCTAGTGTTGCATAGGTATCATCTTCTCCGTGAACTTGCAGATAGGGTTGAATTGATTAGTTCAATGGAACTGTCTTTATCAAACCCACTACTTAATAAACGTTCTAACATTTTGATAGCAATTTTACTGCTTTGTCTTGCTTTTGGTCCTGTTCCCATTCCATCACTAATGGCAAGTAGATATTTTCCGTCTTCTAGTTTTAAACTGCTACTGGTGTCTCCTGAAATTGGAGAACCTTCTTTGGTTTTTCTCGATATGCCAAGTTGTAACATGTATCTATCTTGTGATGCATAGGTGTTAATACAAAGGTTCGTATCTTTTTTTTGCCCACAGTTGTTTTTTTGAATGACAATTTTATCGTCTAATACTTTTGATAAAATCTTTTCTACCATTTCTATGGTACATCCTCTTTTTTCATTTTCGTCACAACAAGAATCTACATATACATTTACAATATATCTTCCTGTTTTTTCTCTTCTTATTTTTAGGTCTTTTATATCGATTTTTCTCTCTTTTGCAATTTTTATAATTTCTTCTTTTTCAATGATAAATTCATTTGCTTCATCTTCTTTTTTCTCAATATCATTTGCTAAAGAAGAAATGACTTTGGATACGCCATCTAACTGGTTCACAATTGTTTTTTTGCTTTCATCCATTTTGTGTTTCCAAATGAAGTTTACTTTACTTACTCGGTATGCTTCATTAATCATGTTAACGATTGTTTCAATATCTTTTTCTAAACTAAGGCTTGTCTCTATATTATCAAATCCAACAATGTAATTATTATGACTAGCAAAGATATCTAATAAATCTTTTCTTGTAATTTTTTGATGTTCTACTAATATGTTAAAAATATCTTCTGCGATTCTTGTATCTTCTATGTTTTGCATATCATCATATAGGATGTTTTCTTCTAATCCATCTAAGTTTGCATATAACTCATCTGTAAAGATTTTAAGGTTTCTTGCTTCTTCTCGTTCGTCTTCTTCTACAATCGTTGCTGCTGCTTCTTTATAAGTATCTGCAATATCTAATATCGTTTCTGATACATTGTTTAAACGATAAATGGTTTCTTTACTTTCTTGTAATCCTCTTGTTGGTCCAGATTGTAGTAATTTTGATTTTCCTACTAATTCTTCTATATCAATTTCAATACTTGCTGGAACTAATAATAGTCCTAATGATGCAATTAAAATTTCTTTTAAATAGATAATAGCACCAGTATTTCCATTGGTTACATAGGTTAAAATACCATTTCCTAAAATAAATCCAACAATGACACCAAATTTTCCAAATCTTGAAAAAATTCCTGCAATCATTCCTGATATTGCATAAGATGCAATGATGATTGGCTCATCTTGTCCAATTAATCCTAAAATGGTACCTATGGTAATTCCACTTGTTGCTCCTACTAATACCCCATTTTTCCATCCTAATACTAATACCACTAAAATACTTAGTATCGTTCTTAATTCAAATCCAAAAATAGAGAATCCTCGAAAACTTGAGGCACAGATTGCCATTACAATACTTGCTCCTATTACTTCTTCTATGGCAAAAGCTTTCTTCTTTCCAAATTCATTGAAGAAAATTAAAGAATTGGCAAAGATTTTATAAAAGATAAAAGAAGATATTCCAGCCATTGCACTTAGTAATAAATCATAAACCATGAAATTTCCAAAAAACAATCCACCTGCTTGTACAAAAAAGGAGGATAAAAATACGTATTTTCCAAGTTTTAATGTTTCATTTTCATATTCTAATCCTTCTTTCGGTCTTATGATTAAGGTCATAACAATAAATACAAGTGATGTTAATAAATATGTTAATGTATTTTGTGGACCTAATCCTACGAATGTACCAAGTAGGGTTAAGATATATACGATTAAGGTTGGAATTCGATTCGAAAAACAGGCAGCAAAAATTGCTAAAGCAAATGGTGCAATTCCTCCTGCGCAATCGATACTAGATAGCATAAAACATGCGATATATACTAAGATTTTTCCAGGTGTTAGTGCCACCTTTAAAAATCTTGTTATTTTATTTTCTTTATTATCTGTTTCTTCATATTCTTCGTTGTAACTTGCTTGTCCTTGTATATTCTGAAACATATTTACCACCTCTTACTTTTTTAAATATCGGTATCTATTGTAATCTTAATCTTTTGAATAGTTTGTCATATTTAGTACTTTATTTAAAAAAGTTTTTGACGTTTTGTGATACGTTAATCTGTTATATGACTTTTTCTTATGTAAAAAAATTTTTTTCATCCTTATTTTATAACATTTTGTCGTTTTTTTCAATGGATTATAAAAAAGATTTCTTTTTCGTGATTTTTTCACGTTTTTGTGTTTTCTCTCATTGGTTCTTCTTTTGATTTTTAAAATATCTTGACTTTTTCTATGATAAAAAGTATGATGAAAACAAATGATTATACTAGGAGGTATGTGGTTTGAAAAAGCATTCAAAAATTGTATTGCTAATACTCATTTTTATTAGCTTATGTATTTTAATATCTTTTTTTATTTTTGTGAATACCAAAAGTCATTCGGTTCATGTACAAGCATTTCATGAGAAAATGAATTTATTAGAAAAAGCATATCAAGAAAATGAGGAATTGAATTATATTACTGGTGATAAAACTGTCATTTTATCGATATCGAATAAAATCAGTCAAGCCATTGTTAAGAATCAGAAAGGTTCTTCTTTTGAGAATACCTATCAAAAAGTAAAAAATGAAATGGAACAGGATATTCAAAAAAAGCATTATGATACCCAATGGATTAAACTTGATTTTGTAAATCGTATTGAAGATATTTCACAAGCGGAATTACACTTAAGACTTATGGCTTCTAGTTCCTATCAATTTCGAAATGGTCTTATCTTGTCTTATCCAAATAGGGAAATTGTTTTAACAGAAGCCGAATTAAATTCTAATCAAATTTTTGATTATGATAAAGATGAAATAAATATAACAAAACTTAATCAATATTTATCCTTATCTGGAAAACAAGAGGTTTCTTCTTTACCAGATACTTTTAAAACTTTTACAACGATTAGTTATTTTCTAGATGAGAACAATAACGTTTATGAAATTGATAATGCTGATGAAAATACTGGAAGAAGAAAAAGTAATGATTTTGAAAAAGCGGATATTGAAGATATGATTTATCATGCCAATGATTATTTATCTAATATGGTAACTGATAAACGGTCAATTTATTTATGGGTATTATGCTTTAACAAATAAAGAGGATACTTCTTATAACATGATAAGACATGCTGGTTCTATATGGGGATTGGTAGAAGGTTACCAAAAAGAAAATGACCCCAATGGATTAAAACGAAGAAAAATAGAAAAGGCTTTGGATTATTTAACTCGTTATATTCAAAAAAAAGAGGATACAGTTTCTTATTTGTTAAATGAAACTAAAAATTCAATTAGTTTAGGTGGAAATGGGTTAGCTGTAGTGGCCATTTGTGAATATACGGAAAAGTTCCATGATACTAAATATTTAGATTTTGCTAAACACTTAGCAAATGGTATTTTAGATATGCAAGAAGAAACAGGAAAATTTGTTAATTTATTATCACCAAAGGATTATTCAGTACAAGATGTAGAAGGAAAACATTATAAATATTATTGTGGAGAAGCAACTCTTGCCCTTGGAAAGTTATATGGTATTACAAAAGATAGTAATTATTTAGAAGCTGCCAAAAAATCGTTACAATATTTTGTAGATACGAATTATGCTATACACTCTGACCATTGGACTTCGTATGCTGCCAATGAAATTACAAAATATGTAGATGATGAATCTTTTTATGAACTTGGTCTTAGAAATGTTGCTAATAATATGAATAATATGTTACGAAAAAAAGCAACGTCTCATACGGATTTAGAAATGTTAATGCAATGTTTTGAATTATATGACAGGATATTAGAGCGAAACCTTACTGTTTCATATCTACAAACCTTTCCTGTAGATACATTTAAAACACTCATCCAAAATAGAGTAGAAAAACAATTCAATTCTTATTTATATCCTGAAATAGCGATGTATTTAACAAATCCAAGTGGCTATTGTGATACTTTTTTTATTCGAACAGATGGGTTCCGAATTCGAATTGATGATATACAACATTCGATTGTTGGATATTCTTATTATGTTAAAAATTTAGAAAAAATAAAAACATTACAATAAAAATAGTACACACAAATGTGTGTACTATTTTTATTTAGTTTGTAGATGTCTATTTTCGTTTATCGATTACAAATCTTTTGATTAAGGCTACTCCTACTAATAGGATAACTGCTGCTACGGTTCCTAAGATATAATAAATATGGGTAGAACCTGTTGGTGGTGTTACGATAATTTTTCCATCTGGTGGATATTTTTCTTTAACATCCTCGGTTCCTGCGTCTTGATCGATTTCGTCATATCTACTTGCTCCTGAAGTATCGTGTTCACGTGGTTGCTCTTCTAGGCTTTGGTTTCCTGGAATTGCTCCATGGTCATATCTACCTACTACATTGTCAATCTCAACGATTTCGGTTAAGTTTGCGTAACTTAGGTCATCACTTGAGCTTTCTGCTGATAACGTTTTCTTTAAGGTTAGTGTTGTCTCAGTCGTTTCTCCTGGTTTTAACTCTTTGGTTAATGGATTTTCTTTGGTTGCTTTTAATACGGTGGTTTGTGTACTTAAGTCTACTATCTTTGTATTACTATTTCTGTTTCCGTTATTAATCCAGGTTGCGTGCGAACTTGTTTGAATGTCTTCTTTTTTCGCAACTTCCCATAAGTTTCTTCCTTGTTCATCTTTGTTATCGATTAAATCGAAGTTTAAGTTGTTTGCTACATAGTTAATGATATTAACTGCTCTTGTTTTATTATCAGTTGTATGGTTTGATGTCATATCGATTTCACTATTATTGGTTACAGTAATATTATAAGTTACTTCTAATTTTGCACCACTTAATAGCTCATCATCTAAGATAATATTAATTAACTCATCTTGATCATATTTACCAAATTTTCCAGTTTTTAACCATTGATAGTTATTTCCATTATCCACTATTACTTGTACAGAACCATTATTGTTATTTAGCTCTAATAATGTTGTTCCATCAGATGCTGTTACTTTCACATGTTTAATATCTTGGTCAATGGTTAACTGTGCTCTTGGTCTTTCTACAACTCCAAAGTCTACACCAACAATTTTATATTTATAGTAGTCTTTCTCTCCTTGAGGTTTTGTTTGGTTTAGGTTTCCTCCAATTTGTTGTGTGGTATATTCCACTTCAACATTAATTTCTGGAGTATAGGCATACATGTATGTTCTTCTTTCAAGTTCGTTAACAAGCTCTCTATTTTTTGTAGCACTATCAACTACTTCCTCCATTGGTTGTGCTTGTGTATATGGATTAAATGCATTCTCTCTTATTTTTGCCTTTTCCGCATTTCTTAAGGTTGCTTGGTTTATATAAGAGTTAAATACTTCTGCTTTATGATTTGTAATTGCTCTTCCATATTCAGATTTTGCATAAGCATTTACTTTATCTCTTCTTGCTATATCATCGGTAGCATCTGAACGGTTTGCAATATTAGCATCATCAAACCAATAATAATTATCTCTTTCATATTTTGTAATTTTTTGGTCTTCTACTAACACATTACTTTCTTCTCTATTTTTCGCACCATTATTGGTGTTGTAAATATTTTGTAATGTTGTATCTACTTTATAAATATGTGTTCCTACTGTTTCTCCTTGCTTTGTTGTAAAAGTAGTTGACTGATAATCCTGTCCATTGTATGATGTATCGTTTGAACCTTGGCTATATTGTGAAGTCTTAGTTAGAGCTGTTTTGTCGTCTGCTCCGTATGTAAATCGGATGGTGTAATCTCCTGGTAAGAATGCTCCAAATCCATACCAACCTTTTTCGTCTGTTCTTGTCTCTTGACGGGATACTAATTGTCCATTTTTAATTTCAACTAATTCTACTTTAACGTCTTTAATATCTTTATCTGCAAACATATCATCAACTGCTACATGTTGATTTCCATTTATTTTATAAAGTCCATTTCCAAATCTTGTTTTATTTACTAATACTTCGTATTCATCTTTACTTGCATTTCCAGTATTGGCATCTTCAAATACATTTCCTTCTAGTGTTCTTGATGTACGAATTGAATATGCATATGCTGGTGCTTTTGAAGTATCATCTTCTAATGGTGTAATTCCCATATTGTAAGTGCTTGGGTCAAAGTTTCCTGGGTTTGAGTCTCTATCTACTAATCCCATACTTCTTCTTGCCAATTCTTCTTTATGTGTTTGATAATATTGTAAGTTTGCTTTGTATTCTTCGTTTGTGACATAAGTTTTGTATCCATTAATTTCTGCTAAGTTATAAGTATAGAAAGTAGCTCCTTGTGGTAATCCAGCATTAACTAATGTTGCTTCTGGTTCAATTAAACCAAATGTTACATAGATGTATTGTTCTTTATCATCTGTAGATAATACTTTTTCTGTTGGTCTTAAGTAGATTGTTTTATATCCACGTCTTTCGGAACCTACTGTCCACCTTCCATTTGCTCCCATTCTAGTTTGTTCCCCATACATGGATTGTCCTGTTTGGTATCCATCTTGAGGATTTTCACTATTATATACTAAACTTAAATCCTGTCCATTTACAGTTGGTAATTTATTACCATCTTTGTCTCCTACATAAGCATTTTCAAATTGGTAATGTCCATCGTAGTAATCTACAATTTCAGTTACTGAACCTACTACATTGGATTGGTTTCGAATTGCTATTTTGTAGGTTACATGAATTTGTAGTCTGTCTTCTGGTGATACTTGATGATTAATTTGTCGCCAAGCATAGTTTTTGTTACTATCTGCTCCATATAAGGTATTTTTATAACTATCTTGGTGTAACCACTGTTGATAATTTTCGTTGGTATTATTACCATTGATAATTTCTTCGGTTCGATATTCATGTGAATATTGACCTTCATTTATGGTTTCTTTTGTCGTAATATTTGGGTCACGACCTGCCATATATTTATCTCTTAATTCATTTAAGTAGTAATCTTCATTTACTCCATAGCTAAATCCTTGGTTTTGCCAATCTTTTCTTGCATCATAAGTATATACTTCTTGTTTTCCATTAATATTTAAAGTTGCTTTAAATACATCTTTATATAATGCTAAGTCAAAGGTTGGTCGTGCTTTAATACCTAGGTTAACATGTAATTGGCTATAAGCTCCATTATAAATTGGGTTATAATTTTGCCCTGCAATATTTTTCCAACTATAGTCTGGTGTAAAGACATTAATTAGTGGGTACATTTCTGTACTGTATGCACTAATTCTACAATCATAAGCATATACCTCTTTGTCCGTATTTCCATGTCCTCCAAAATTGGTTGCAATATTTTTAAAGGTATCTGCTATTTCTTCTTGTAAGAATACTTGGTTATAGGCTCCACGTGACCTACTTTCGTAGTTATTTGGATTTGAGCCAATGTGCTTAAATTGGTCATTAAAGCTTTGACGGTTTCCACTATGTCCTTGTGCTTCTTCGGTTGCTTTTGAAATATTATCTGCATTTCCTGCTAATCGTTCTACATTGGTATATAACATTCCATTATAGACAAATTTAACATAGTATTTCTTTTGCGAATTTAAGTGATAAAATGCATAGTTTCCTGAACTATCGGTTAATGTTCTTGCTTTTGGTGTTAATTGTCCATCAATTGTTCCTGGTGTAATATTACATCCTGTTTTGTAATAATCAATTGTATGTTCATCTTTATTACAGGTCTTGCGATATCTTTCTTGTTGACCACAAACAATTTCATATCCTTCTGGTTGTGTTGTATTAAGGCTACAAATAAGTGTTCCTGTTCCCACATACTCATTTTCTTGTCTTCCACAACGTAATTGTCCAGAAGAACCAATTACATAATATTCAGACCATCTTTGCATACCTTCATATCCATCATTAAACCTACCTGATGTTATTTCTGCTTTTGTTACAATTCTTCCTTCATCTGTAATATAGGATTGTATATTTGGTTCCCATCGTAAATTAACTTCTCTTTCTTGCGTTTGTACAGAACTAATACTTCCATCTGGTCGATATTGTGTCGTGTAAGTTCGTTTATTACATTTAATTTCACTATAACACCATAATTCGTGGTGATGATATCCTCCTGTTGAATAACAATCTGGTGTATGGGTATGATAAGTTACTCGGTAACATCCTGTACCATATACTTTTGAACCTGTATGTTCATGGATTGTTTCTGAATAGCACGCACCATAAGATGTTTCACTTCCTACGTGGGTATGATATACTGGAGTTGTATAACATCCTGTTCCTTGAATTGGACTTCCTGTATGGTTATGCATGGTCGGACTAGAAAGTGATGCTTCATTTCCATTACTTTCATATAATGTTACTTCTACCCCTGCTAATCCTTCCCCAGCATCTAATTTATTATTTCCTGTATTTACTTTTCCTGTATCTTGATCTAGGAACACCGTTCCTGCTAGTTTCATTGTTAAATCAATTGCATCATCGTCATCTCCTGGATGATCATCGTCTCCTGGGTGGTCATCATCTCCTGGAATATCATCATCATCTCCTGGAGCATGATCGTCATCACTATCACCACCAACACTAACTCCTGTAAAATATTTTGTTACGGTTTTACGTACTTTACTTGCATCTCCTGAAAGAGCCATTAGTATTTGAGAAGCAGAACCTTCTACATCAGTTGCTTTATATCTTACTTTATCTTTTAAATTATCATGCCAACCATGTTGAACATGAAATCCATTACTATCAGTGTAATCTATTTCATAATAACCATGTTCATCACACTTTTCAGGTCCTGTTTCTTTCTCCCAATTACGATAAATACGTTTTCCAGTATATTTTGTCATTGTAGCATCACAATGTTCTAAATAGCCAAATGATACCCTTAACATAACTTGTGTTGCTGTTGTAGAATAAAATTTAATATAAAAATTCTTATTATTAATTGTTTGTGAACCATTTTCTCCTAATTCACTAATATTAACCTCTTGCCCACTACTTAATAATATTTTTGCTGGTAAAACTCCTGTATTAGTTACTGCTTCTAATGATTCAATCCAACTAAATTTATTTTGTCCGTTATATACTCCATCTGGATAACTAATTCTAAATGGTCCTACTGTATAAGAACCTTCATCATAATTTACTCCTACATCTACATTACTTGTATTATCATAAATTAATGTTTCAAATATATCATTTGGTGTATAACCACCATGTATGGTTTTAAAGAATTCATCATATGCTTTGGATTCTTCTATAATCGAATAATCACCAATTCTAATTGGATTACTTAACCTAGAATTCCAAATTCCAAAGGCTGTTTCCCAGTTAATGACTCCTCCTCTTTCCATCATTTCTGCTAATACATAAGCAGCATCTGGGTATTCATAAAAGGAAAAGGTTTCTTCTGCTTCATAATTATAATAATATTTCGAATTGTTCGCCCAAGGTAATGTGATTGCAGAACAATCTTCACATTGATACCCACTTGCAGGTATATACGTTCCTACTGGATATGCTTCCTCTTCTGCTTGTGTCATAAGGCTTGAAACATGGAATTCTCCTCCTGGTTGAATACAGAAAAATGTTCCACCTGGAAAATTCGTATTAGGATAAAAATGTCCATCTACAATAACGCCTTCTGCGGTTTCTCTATATACTTTAAATGCTTGTGATACACCTGATATACAAATTATCATTAGCAATACCAATATAAATAACGCTATTTTTCTTGTTCGTTTCATTTCGTATTCCTCCTTTCCCCTATATTTTTCTTAATACTTTTTTATTAATTAGGTAAATACCTACCCCAAATATTGCAATGGTTGTTACCGTTAATAGAATATATAAATACACTTCACCCGTTTTGGTACCAATAATTGCATCTGCACTGCTGTAATCATCTTCATTTTGTACTTTATTAGCAGGTGTTGAATCAATGTCTTGTAATCCTAAATCGTTATAACTTTCTGCAATTTCTGCTGTATTATTGATAATTCCCATATTAGATGCTGTAATTTTCTTTGTTAATAATAAAGTAATTTCTTTGGTTTCCCCTGGCTGAATTAGTGTGTTTGCTAAACTTGCATTATAAAGATTTGCTCCATTATCTCCTGTATACCAATCTTTATTTAGTGAAGAATTGAATTTCATATCATTTGGTAGATAATCTACAATTTTCTTTGCATATCCTGCTACTCCACCTTCATTGGTTACTCTAATTTTATATTCAATCATAATGGTACTTCCTACTGCTTTTTTACTATTTAAGTCTAGTTTTGCAAGTTTGGTATCTTTATAATTGTATACATCGGTTCCGTTTCGCATCACTCACTGTAATTTGAGAAATCACTTTATCTAGTTTTAAATCAAATTTTGGTGATGTTACTAATCCTAAATCGATATTCGCTATGTTTTGGCTGTTTAGTGCTAATTTATCACTAACTCCTGCTACTCGGTTGGTTCCTTCGTAAACCACATTCATTTGAACCGCATCGGAATTTCTATCATCATTAATTCCTGTTTGTTTATAAAGGGTTACTCCGTAATTTCCAGCATCATATAAGAATACTACCATATAATTTCCTGGTTTTAGGTTTGCAAATACATATTCTCCATTAGTACCTGTTTGTTGCTTTTTCTCATTTCCTGTTGTAATATCTTTTACAATTTGTCCATTTTCGGCATTCATTAAGATAACTGGAACACCTGGCATTCTTAATTCTTCTTCATCACGTTTTCCGTTTTGATTGCTATCTTGCCATACGATACCTGAAATGCTATAGGTTCCTTCTTGTGGTTTATTATCTCCTGTACTTGGATCGTTTGTATTTTCTTTTGGTAGAATTGTATGTGTGATTTCATTAGAAACTACTTCTGCAATTCCTTGTGCTTTTACGGTTGCTTGATTGGTTACTTGTTTTTGATTTTCTCCTTTTTTCAAGCTCTTTGCTGTTGCTTTTACAGAAATCATTAAGCTTTCTTCTGGTTTTAAACCTGCAATGGTTACTTTTGCTGTATCTTGTGTTCCAAGTTTTGCATCATATGTTTTTCCATTATAAGAATATTGTACTGATTCATATTGTAATCCTTCTGGAAGCTTATCGGTTAGCTCTACTAATGGTGCATCTCCTTTTCCTGTGTTTTTAATTTCAAAGTGATAAATAATATTATCTCCTACTGAAACTGTTTTTGTATCACTTGTTTGTGTAATGGTTAGTCTGGCCTTTTGTACATTTACTGAAACTTCATTGGACTCTACTTCTTTTTCTCCTGTTATTTTTGCTTTCATGGTAACAACTTTCTCAAATGTATTTTCTGGTAAGTTATTAACGGTTGCTCCAAATTGATATCTTAGTGTTTGATTTGCTGTTAATCTTTCGATTTTCCATGTTAATTCTCTCGTTGTTTCATCATACTTTCCTAAAGCAGTGGAACCTACATAAGTAATTCCTTCTGGTAATATTGCTTTTAATGTCACATTTTCTTTTTTCACAGAGTTTGGATTTTCTACATAAATTACATATGTAATTTCATCCCCTTCTGCTCTTGGGTATTCTACTGGAATGGTTGCTACTTCTAAACGTACTTTAATATACCCTTGCACCAATTTATTTTCTAATGTGTTTGATGCAAATTCTGCTTCATATCCTTGTACAGTTGCTTTTGCATTGTTTTTTATTGTGTATTGTTCTACATTAGTGATATTTCCGTCTTTATCATATCCTACAGATAAATCTTCCGTTTCTACTTGATAACTAAATGTTTTGGTTTCTCCTACTGCTAATGTTTCTATTTTTTCTTCATATATTTTCTTTTGGTTATCGTAAGCTCTTTCTGGTACATCTTCTCCACCAGTTCCTACCATATATGTATATATCGTTTTTTCTGGAATGTTTGCCATAACCCTTACATTTTTCACTTCTGATTTTCCAATATTTTTTACGGTAACAGTATAGGTAATAATTTTACCTTCTTCTACCTCTTTTCCTTCCATATCAGAATGAATCGATACTTCTAGTTCTGGTCCGTCTCCACTTTCAAGTCCTACTTTTGTTGCAACTACTTTTTCAGATATGGTTCCTTCTTGTTTTACATTATCAAAATATACTACATAATCGCTATATGCTTGTGTATTGTAAGCTACATTTTCTGGTATGGTAAGCCCATAAGATACTTCTAATATAGTTCCTGTTGCCATATTTCCTGTAAGTACAATTAAGTACGATTTTATATTTGCTAAATTTTCTGGTGTTTTGGTCCATGCATTTGCTTCTAAGTTAATGTCTTTGGTTGCACTTGGATTTGTACTATAATATACTTCTGCATTCATACCATTTACTCCAATTGCACTTGATAAGGTAGATGTAAGATTTGAATAAAAGTCTTCTAAGGTATCCGCATGTTTGTTTCCTGCTGTTGGAATTCTTCCTAAAATGCTTACATTGTTTACTACATTTTGATAATTGTTAATCACATTCATACGAACAGTAGCTGTTCTTGCTTCTTTTTTTACATCTAATTTTCCAATTTGTTCTTGTGAACTCATAGAGGTTATGGTTTCATTTTTTGCATTATAACCAGAAATAGCATTGGTTGTTACCATTCCAATTGGTGCTACTGCTCTTAATGGTGTTTGGCTATATCCTTTTTGTTCTACACTTCTTGCATTTGTATTTTCTGTTTGTTCATATGCTGTTACAAATTCATTTGTTACATATACTTTCATTACTTCATCTAATGTTGGTGTTAATTGTTTTAGAGTAATGTCTGTATTAATAATAAGGTTTGCTCCTTTTGAAATTTCATCTTGACTATATTTTGTTTGTTCTCCTTCTAGATTTACTTGAATAACCGCATTTCCATTTTCATTTAAATAGGTATTGTAATCTTTGATTTTTAGCTCATCATCAAATAATAAGTTAATATCTTTTATCTTTAATGTACGAATATAATTTGGTAATACCATTTCTATGGTTGGGTTTTTATATAAATCACAGGTAATATCATTTGTTTTTAAAATTACTCTTAATTCTACATTTTCATTGGTAACTACTGTTGATAAGTTGTTGTTACTTGCTAATGTTTCTACTTTGGTCATTGGTGCTACTAATGTCATTTCTTTTGCTGTTTCTACATTAGAAATCGTTGTTTCTCCTGCAATTGCTTCTATATTTGCTGTTACTTTTAGTGTTTTAAAAGTTTCTACTTGAGCTCTACTATAATCTGTATTTCCTTTTAATTGTTTTTCATGTATTATTTCTAATGTTCCTATTTCTACTGGAGTACTTGTTAGTATCATTATTTGGTTAATTTGTTCTTCATAATTAACTACATAATCACCATTTGGGTCTACTTGGGAATCTTTACTTAATACACAAAGTTCTTTACCATCTAGTGTTACTATTTTAAGAACTCCTTCGGTTCCTAATATTTTTTCAAAATTTTCTTTGTTTATTTTGGTTGTTTTATAATAAGCATAATTGTTATTTCCCACAGTTGTTGGTGCTAAGTTTTCATCGTTATCTACAAAGTAGTCCATGTTTTGTGTTATTCTTAATCCATCTACTAGTTCTGGGTTTGAAATATCAATTGTTATCATTTCCTGATATGTTGTTTCTTTTGGTGCTTTAGTATATAGATATCCTTTACTTAATGCATCGGTTAGTTGAACACTTCCTGTTACAATTTGTCCTAATGTTTCATTTTGTGAAATAGTTAATTGGTTGCTTGCATCAACTTTTGTTTCTACACTGTTATATGCTTCTATTTGTGTAATTGCTTTTTGAATGGTTTCTATGGTATCTACTTTTTCATCAAATAAATAGGTTATGATACATTCCTCTTGTTTTGTTTTTGACCATACTACTTTGTTATCGTTTATCTCATTTTTAAGTGTTATGGTCAAGATTCCAGTTTGTTCATCATATGTCCAATTCTCATGATTTGTATTTACTTTTACACTGGTTGGATTTTTTCCATTTACCATTGGAACTTGTATGGTAATTCTATTTTCTTTTATTGGTAAAGCATTATTAGCAAGTCCACTTTTTACCATGGTTTGTATGATGGTTCCTGTTTTATCTGATACTTGGTATGGAATAAAACGAAGTAGTTTTTGTTCCAAAACAGGTGTTGCAATTCCTATCCATTCATTTCTTGTTGTTATTACTTTTTGTACTTTTGTTTCTTTTCCTACATCTCCTATGTAAGTTCCTGTTAATGTCATGTCATTTAATTTACTAAAGTTTGATACTTCATATATATCATCTTTTGCTGGTGTTACTGGAATCTCTAGGACTACTTGCGTTCCACCGTTTACTTGTTTTAAGTAAATGGAATTTGTTCCTTCTTCTATTTTTTCAATATATTCTAACGTTTCATTACTACTTTTTATTTTTAAATTGCTACTTGTATTGTTTTGTCCTAATAATTGTATCTTCGCATTTTTTAGATAACCTTTTTTTACACTAACTGCTACATACAATTTTAGGTCTTGTTTTTCAATATTTTCCCTTAGTGTATGAACTACGTTTCCTTTCTCATCTTTAAAATAGGCATCAAATGTTACATTTTCAGTATTCGTAACTGTTGCCTGGTTTTCTAAAGAGTCTTGTGTTGCATAAGATTTCGTCGCATAAACTCCTAGTAAAATAAAGTTTGCACATGTTAATGTCATAACTAGTAAGCTTGCTAGCATCTTTGTCCATAATTTTCGATTCATAGTAATGTTTCCTCCCTATTTTTTATTTTACACACATACTTTCATTATACGCTTTTTTCCCGCTTTTTTCAAGGGTTTGTCCCAAAAAATCAAGTTTTTATGTAAAATAATTTTGCTTTTGCATTTTTTATATATATTTATATATTATTTTACAGTTTTTTTTATTATTTTCAAGAAGACTTTATTATTATTTTCTTTTATTTTTATATATATTTCTCTAGGGAAATCAATATTCTTGTTTATTTATAACATTTTGTGAATTTTATATTAAATTTGTATTACAAAAAGGGTCTGAAATGCGCTATTATCCTTGGGGGTTATGGTGTAGGGGTCGACGAGGGCGCCGACCCCTACAGTTTCATTTCAATAATAATTTTAGAACATTTTATATCTTCTGTGCATATACTAGTAACAAGGATTTAATTTAATCGTATGGGAGGAATAAAGATGGATTCAGATTTTATGAATAATTTGGCAAATATGCTAAAAAATGGAAATGTGCCTGATGAGATGAAAACAAAAATGAATCAGTTTTTTCATCAAAATGCACGGACAAAATTCAAATGACGAAAATAGTAATCCTACAAATGACTCCTTTGAAAACAATACATCTTCTAGTAATAGTATAAACCCTGAAATGATGCAAAATTTAATGAAAATGTTTATGAATTCCTCTAATAATAATGAAAATAATTCGTCAGAAAATTTTTCTGAAAATACAAGTCAATCCAATCCTTCTATTGATATTAATACTATTTTAAAAATGAAATCTATTATGGAAAAGATGCGGAACTTCCAAAAATGACCCTAGAGCAAACTTACTTCTTTCTCTAAAACCATATTTAAAAGAAAGTAGAAAATCTAAAGTAGAACAATATGTACAGTTATTAAATATGACAAAAGTAATGGATTTTTTCCATGAGAGTGGTGGTGAGAAAATCAAATGATGTTTTCCTATCCTTATTTTAATATGCCCTATTACCAACGCTATTCTAGATATGGCTATCGCTATCCTAATTCTAGTTCGTATTTTGGCAAAATACCACATGCCAAAAATTCAATGGAGCATACTACCTGTCAAAGCAAAAAGGAGGCTTCAAGTTTAAATGATATTTCCCAAAATCGACCATCTCGGAAATTTTCATAAACGGCCCTTCTACTTCTCATTGTTCTAATACAAAAAAAGAGGATTGTTCTTCTCATGTTGAAGATTCCCCTTTATTTCAAATTTTTGGTATTAATTTATATTTTGATGATATTTTGCTCGTTTGTCTTATTTTCTTTTTATACCAAGAAGGTGTAAAAGACGAAAGCCTATTTATTGCACTTATTTTATTGTTGTTAAGTTAATATTGCAGAGTAAAAGCCCCCTTTATTCAAGGGGGCTGGGGTTCTTATTCTAATATAATGTCATTTTCTTTTATATATGCATATGTTTTTCTTTCTTGGCTTTTCTCCATTTCTTTTACAACATTTGCAATTCGGATTTGTGGACATTCGATGGATGTTGCTGCAATCATAGCTTTTTTGTTTCCTTTTGCTCCTGCATGAGCAATACCTCTTAAGCTTCCTAATATTACAACATTTTCTCCTGCAATTACTTCTGCACCTGCATTTACATCTCCTAGTATTACAATACTTCCCTCAAATTCTACTTTTTTTCCACAGCGTATTGAGCCTTTGTAGAATTTTGTTTCAGATGATTTAATTTCTTCTGAAAATGCTTTTTTAATACCATGTAATCCTAATACTTTTGGACTATCAAATTCTATTTTTACATCAATTTCTTTTTGTATTTTTAAACGTACCATTTCCATTTCTTTTGTTTTTAATACTTTTCCTGTTACAAAAATTGGCGTCTTTTCATTTTGGTATAGTTTTTTTAGTTCTGGGATTTTTTCTTCTAAACATTCTTCTATTTCTTTAGTTTCTGCCTTTTCGTTAATTTTTAAAGTAATTTCTTCTGTTCCTAAAACAATTGTTACACAATTTTTCATTTTTTAGTTCTCCTTTTTTATTATTACCTGCTGTTTTTTGTTTCCTGGATGAGCAATGCTCACCCTTACGTATAGAATTAATGGGTTAATTTTGTGTTTGGGTATATGGTGTTGCTGTTACATCTTCTGTTACTTGATTTGCATTCATTCCAAAATATTGTGCCATAACATCGCGAGCAGCTTCTGCTGTGTATCCACCATGTCCACCGTTTTCTACTAAGATAACAACTGCAATCTCTGGATTATCAAATGGTGCAAATCCAATAAACCAAGCATGTGTAATTTCGTTTCCTTGTTTGTCTTCTCCTGCTTGGGCAGAACCTGTCTTTCCTCCTACTTCTATGTTGAAATTTCTAAAATAGGAGTACGCAGTTCCTCCTCTATCACTGGTAACTGACTTCATACCATTTAAAATTACTTTTAGATTTTCTGGATTTATGGTAATTCCATCGTCTTGCTCTGGTGTTATCCCTAATTTTTCATTAAAATATGCTTCGTATTCTTGTTTTGGTACTTCTGTACCATCTACATTTCTAATTTGCTTAATAATCGTTGGTTTTATCACATTTCCACCATTTGTTAGCATACTTGTATATTTTGCCATTTGTATTGGTGTAAATAAATTATTAATCTGTCCAATCGCTGCTTGAATGGTATCTCCTGGGTTCCAAGTAACTCCTTCTTTTCTTTCATTGGTCCTTCCTTTTTCTTCTCCTGGAAGTTCAATTCCTGTTTTCTTTCCTAAACCAAAATGTTTGGTGTATTTTGCCAAATTATCAATTCCTGATAAACGTCCTGTTTCATAAAAGAAATAGTTACAAGAATGTTGGATTGCAGATGTTACATTCATTGGCCCATGTCCTCTACGGTTCCAGCAATATGGTTGATAATCTCTATAATACGTATATCTTCCTACATCATTAATTCTGGTATTTTTATTGATAACTCCTGTTTCTAATCCTGTAACTGCTGTAACCATTTTGTAAATAGAACCTGGTTGATAAATTTCTTGAAGGGCACGATTACGTAGCGGTTTATTGGTTGCATCATTGTAGACATTCCATGTGGCTGAATCAATTCCAAAGGTAAATTTAGATGGTTCATAGTCTGGATAACTTGCCATTGCCAATACTTCTCCAGTTTTTACATCCATCACTACCATCGCTCCACCTGTTGCATTGGAAGTTTCACTAAAACCACCATTTCGTATCTTTTCTACATTGTTTTTTAGTGCTTGCTCTGTTACTGCTTGCAAATTAGCATCAATTGTTAAAATAACGTCTGCTCCTTGTATTGCTTCTTTTTGTATGTATTCATCGGTTACTGTACCATCTACTGCCATATCAATTTGTTTAATGCCATCGGTTCCTCTTAAATATTTTTCGGCTATTTTCTCAATTCCTGCTTGTCCATAAAAATCGTTGATAGTATAACCATTTTCTTTTTCAAATTTATATTGTTCATCTGTAATTCTTGATGTATACCCTAAAATATGAGAAGCAAGGGTTCCTTTTGGATAATAACGAACAGGCTGGGTAATCGTATTGATTCCTGGAAAGGAATCTTTTTGTTCATTAAATATATTAAAGCTTTCTATACTAATATTATTGGCTATCACAACCGATTTTGTAGCACTATATCCTTCACTAGCAATATGATAACGCATCGCCATGATTTTTCTTGTCTCTTCTATGCTTTCATTTTCAATTTTATATTTTTCTTTTAATTTGTAAAAAACTTCTTCTGCTGATAAGTTTTCATCTAATCGATTACTGGTCTTCCATTTTTTTTGTCTTTGTTCATCCTGATAAGTAAATCCAAATGGATTTATCGTAATGGGAAGCTCATCAATATATTTACTATTATTTTGTTCTAATACTTTTGCAATTTTAAGTAAGGTTTGATTTAAGGTATTATTATCAATTTTACTTTTATAAATTTCTAGACTAAAACTAGTAGTAGTTCCTACAATGTCTGTCCCACTTCGGTCTGCAATAGACCCTCTTGCTGCTTTTAAAGTGCTTTCTCTGGTTAATCTGGTATTGGAGGTTTGTCTATATTCTTCTCCATGAATAATTTGAAGATTAAATAATTGAACAAGTAAAATAATTCCAACCAAATAAACGCCAGTCATGACAATATTATAACGAAATTTATAGTTTGGTTTATTGGTTTTTGATACTTTCACTTGTACCCCCTCCTTTTTAAAAATATCTGGTTAAAATTTTCTTTTGGCGAAATACTTCTTCTATATAATATCCTGCTTTTGGGAATAATGGATAACAGATAATAACCAAAAGTATATGATAGATGATTTCTATTGTAACAATTTTTAAAAATGGTATGATTTCAACGCTTGATGATACAATAAAATAGTTTAGTATATACATGCCAAATTCATATACAAATGTAACTATTGCTGTCATTAGGATAATCGTCATTCTACTATCTTTAGAAAAATTTTTATCTAAAATTCCTCCAAGTCCTCCAATAATTCCTAGCATAATTGCTGATATTCCTATTTTTTTACTTATGAAAAAATCTAACATAAGTCCTATTACTAATCCAAGGGGAATTCCAATCCTCTTTCCCCCAAACAGCCCTATAAATAGAACAAATATCACAAAAAGATTGGGAGAAATTCCTGCAATGGTAAACCAATTAAAAAAATTAATCTGTAAAAAATATAAAATTAAAAATAATAGAATGATTCCTATTACAATTAAAGTATTTTTCATAACTAGGTCTCCTTGTATCTATTTTCTATTTGTTGTTTTTGGATTGATGAGGGCGTTGAACCCTACATTTTATTTTGTGATTACGAGCACAGTGTCTACTTTGTCAAAATTAACGGCTGGTTCGATGATGGCATAACGGTCTGATATGTTTTTTGTAGATACTACTTTTTTAACTGTTCCAATGTGAATGCCTTTTGGGTAAATCCCCCCCATTCCAGATGTTTCTATTTTGTCCCCTTGTACAATGCTTGCTGTTGTTGGAACATATGTTGCTCTTAAGCTTCCACTTTCTTCTAATGTTCCTTTGCAAATGAGATTATCTTTGGAAGAAGATAGTGTTGCACTTACCGTGCTTGCTGTATCAATAATGGTTTGTACTTTTGAGGTATAATCGGTTGTAGAAATAACATAACCGACTAATCCTTTTTCTGAAATAACGGTCATATTGGGTTTTATTCCATCTTTTTGCCCGATATTAATGATAAAGATATTACTATAGTTACTATAATCTTTGTTAATAATATAGGCTGCTTTTGTTTCATAATTTCCGTATTGTTCTGACAAGTTTAAATATTCTTTTAATGTTGTATTTTCGTTTTTTACAATTTCAAATTCTCTTAAATTTTTTTCTAGTTCTGCATTTTTATTTTTTAGTTCTTCATTTTCTTGTTGTAGTTTATTAATATCCTCAAAAAATGTATGGTTTCCTGTTATTTTATTTTTTAAATAGGTTAATCCATTTTGAATTGGCATAACAACCGCTGAAACTGCATTTTCAATGTATGACAAGTTTTCTAAGTTCATGTTGGAGATGAATACTAACATAATTAATATGATAACAGTAATAATAATCCCTACAATTCCTGTCCTTTTTTTATTCATGTCTTCCTCCTAATTTTATAGTATTCTTTTAGTTTCTTCTAGCATTTAGTAAAACACTTTTTAACCTATCTAAATCTTCTAATGTCTTGCCTGTTCCTTTTACAACACAATCTAATGGATCATCTGCTATATAAACTGGCATTCCAGTTTTGGTGCTTAATAATTTATCTAGGTTTTGAATTAGTGCTCCTCCTCCTGCAAGAACAATTCCTTTTTCCATAATGTCTGATGCTAATTCTGGTGGTGTTTTTTCTAAAGTTGTTTTTACAATTTCTACAATTTCGTTAATCGATTCTGCCATAGCATCTTGTATTTGTGAAGATGTAATTACTACATTTTTTGGTAATCCTGTTGTTAAATCTCTTCCTCTAATTTCTTTTGACATTTCACTCATAAGAGGAAGTGCACATCCCATTTCCTTTTTGATTTCTTCTGCTGTTGTTTCTCCAATCGCTAAATTACATTCTCTTTTAATATAATTTACAATATCTTCGTCTAATTCATCTCCTGCAACTCTTAGAGAATGGCTAACGACAATTCCTCCTAATGATACAACTGCTACTTCTGTTGTTCCTCCACCAATATCTACAATAATACTTCCACTAGGCTCTGAAACATCTAAATTAGCACCAATTGCTGCTGCCATTGGTTCTTCGATTAAATAAACCTCTCTTGCACCTGCTTGAATAACAGACTCTTTTACGGCTCTTTCTTCTACTTCAGTAATCCCTGATGGAACACCAACGACAACTCTTGGTCTTCCCGCATTATATTTTTTACAAACTTTTTCTAGTACATTTTTTAACAATAATTGTGTCGCAGTAAAATCTGCAATCACTCCATCTTTTAATGGTCTTACTGCTTTAATTTGGTCTGGTGTTCTTCCTAACATATCTTTTGCTTCTGTTCCAGTTGCCACGATATTTCCTGTTCTTTTTTCAATAGCAACAACCGATGGTTCTTTTAAAATAATTCCTTTTCCCTTTAGGGTTACCAACATATTGGCTGTTCCTAAATCGATTCCAATATCTTTACTACCAATTCCAAATAATTTTATCATACTTTTATTTCCCTTCTTTTTTATTTTTCTTTAAATTTTGTCCATTTTGTGATTTTAACTTTTTCTTTTTAAAAACACTATCAAAACAATTGTCTCCAATAATAACGTGGTCTAATAAGGTGATGCCCATAATATCTGCACATTCGTAAATTCGGTCAGTTACTCTGTCGTCTATATCACTTGGCGTTGGGTCTCCGCTAGGATGGTTATGTACCAAAATGATTTTGTGTGCATTCATTTTAATCGGTTCTGCAAGTATATGTATTGGCTCCATGCTTGCAAAGCTTGCTCCTCCGAAGGGTAATATTGATATTTTTTAGTACTACGTTTTTGGAATTTAAGATTAAGAGTTTCACGACTTCTCTTTTTTCATATTTTAGCTCGTCCATTAATAAGTCTGCTACATCTTTTGTGTTTTTAATCACCGTTTTTAAGGAATGAATTGGTTTTGACATTCTTTTAGCAAGTTCACAAGTAGCTAAGATTTGTATTGCTTTTACTTTTCCGATTCCCTTAATTTCCATTAGTTCTTCCATTGATATATCTTGTAGAAATCGTAGGTCTTTTACGTTATTTGTATTTTGTAAGTTTAGTATTTTTTGTGCAAGGCCAACAGAAGTATCCTCTTTGGTTCCACATTTTATAATAATGGCTAATAATTCTGAATCCGATAACTTCTGTGTTCCATACATTTGCGCCTTTTCATAAGGTCTTTCTGATTCTGGGAGTTCTTTCATTTTTAAACTCATACAAGTTCCATCCTTTCTTTTAACCCCCATATTTATTTGTTAAACTTTTCGATAAATAAAAATTGCTATTGCAACTCCAATAATACTTGCAATATTAATCTTTAATTGTAGCCCAAATGTTAGTTTTACGATACTTAAATCTAGTATTAAAGGATTGGTAAGTCCAAATTCTTGACCATAGGATAGCCACCATAAAAAATCAACACTTGATGCAAGTTGTCCCAATAGTCCTCCTATTACTAATCCTGATAAAATAAATACCATTAAAATCCATATATTTTTTTCTCTTGTTGCCATATTTTTACTCCTTTTTTTGTTTCAATTCAAATCAACAAAAATGTCGATTCTTTCCCCCTTTTTTCTTATGTTATTATTATCTTTTAGTATTATATATGCATATGGCATTTTTTTCAAGTAATCATTTCCAATTTTTTTATTTTTTTGAGTTATTTTCTTTTCTTTTTTGGTTTGTTATGCTATAGTATTAGTACCAATTTTGATTTATACTCATATAGTATACTAATTGGAAATTTAAACTTTTTATATTGATTTACCAAAAATTGTTTCTTTCAAACAAACAAGATTCGTAGTATAATAGTATTATAAGATAATTTGGGAGGTAAGTGAAGCTTTATGAAAATTGAAAAGTTAAATGCCGATAAGATTCGAATTACATTAAATATGGAGGATTTAAAAGAAAACGATATTGATTTTCATTCTTTTATGTCTAATCCCATCCAATCACAAGATTTATTTATGGATATGTTAGAAAAAGCAGAAAAGGAAGTTGGTTTTGTGACTCAAGATTATCGTGTTATGATTGAAGCTCTTGCTATGTCGAATGGTAATTTTGTTTTAACAGTAACTCGTATTTGTCCTGAAAAACAAAAAAGTACATATAAACCTAAAAAATTAAATATTAAAAGAAAAACACCAAATATTGATTCAAAGAAGGCAATTTATGCTTTTGAAAATTTTGATGAATTTTTAGCTTATTGTGAATTTTTGCAAAATGATATCTTAAAGTTGCTAGACGATTTTTCTTCTCATACTCGTTTATATGAATATGGTAATAAATACTATTTTGTTCTAGAAAATCTTAATATGAATGAGCATTTATTAAAATCCTTTGCTTCTTCTATTACAGAATTTGCACATTTTGTAGAAGAATCGGATTTATTCGAAAGTAAGTTATTAGAGTATGGTACTATTATTTTTAAAGACCATGCGGTTAGTACCTGTTTTAAGCATTTTATAAAATAAGTTATATTAGAACAAAGGAATCATAATATTATGATTCCTTTGTTTTTTAGTGTGTTACAAAAAAGGAAGCTTTCGCTTCCTTTTTAATATAAATAATTTTGTGGGTTTTGTGCTACTCCGTTTATTCTTATTTCTAAATGCAGATGATTTCCATAGGAACGTCCTGTGTTTCCAACTGCTCCTATTACTTGTCCTTGTGATACTTTTTGTCCTGGTTTTACATATAAAGCACTACAGTGTCCATATGCTGTTTCTATTCCATTTCCGTGTGAAACTACCATATAATTTCCGTATCCTCCATTATAACCAGTACTTGCTGAAATAACAGTTCCAGATGCTGCTGCCTTAATTGGTGTTCCTTTTGGTGCCCCTATATCAATACCTTTATGGGTTGAACCCCATCTTCCTCCAAATCTTGAAGTAACAGTTCCTGAAATTGGTCTTATTAGATTAATTCCTAATGCTATTTTTTGGTTTGTATTATTATATCCAGATGCATATTTCACATAAGAAGACGATGACCTTGTTGTTACTTTTTTTGTTTCCACTTTTTCATATAGTTTTGAAATAACTTCTTCTGAAGATACAATCTCTTTTGGTTCTGCTTCGTATTTTACTTCAATTGAAATGGTATCTTTATTTTTACTATTTTTATTTTTTAGTCCTTGTACTGCTTTTTCTGCTTCTTCAAATGTTGCTACATATAATTTTTCTTCTTCATTATCTACGATTGCATAATATCGGTAATATGCTTTACCAGATTCTTTTACTTTGCTAAAAATCTCATCATCGTTTGTTTGAATATCCTTTTTTAGTAAGCATAAACTATATTCTGGTAAAATATCCACTTGAACAAATGCTATGTTTTCGCCATCTCCATTATCGATATAATCATTAATTTTGCCTTGTAGCTCGCTTTTATTCTTTGTATATCCGATAAATTCATCATTTAATGTTACACTATAGGTTGGCTTATAAATAAAAGTAACACCTGCCACCATTAACATACTTGCAATAAGTACTAGGGAAATCAGTTTTACCCAAGATCTAATATGTATGAATAGCTTTTTCATATATTTGCTACTACACTCCTTTTTTTGTTAGAAAACTTATAAGCACGATATCTTTTGTCCTTTTTGCATTCCACTTTTTTCTAACTTTTTTACATTAGTGTCATTTTATCGTAAGTATTTTTTTTTCACAATAACTTAATACGTCTGTCTGTTTTAATTATTCGTGTTTATCTTGTATTATCTTTCCTTTCCTTCCTTTTCCCCCCTATATCTTTCTTTTGTCATCAAATTGTAATATTTTGTCGAAATACTAGGGTTTTCATATATTAAAATTTTTTAATATTATATTTTTATATAACGGATTTATTTGTCGAAATTTGACGGAATATTTTTATTTACTTTTCTTATTTTCTATGCTTTAA
>CANAZY010000012.1 GCA_947365805.1 uncultured Clostridium sp.
TACCTATTGTAAATTATTAGATGAAGTCATAAAAGAAATTCAAGGAGTAGAAACAAAAGAAGAAATCGATGTACAAATTGATTTAGATATTTCTAGTTACATTCCAGATGAATATATTGAAAACAGTAGCCAGAAGATTGAGATTTATCAAGATATTGCACTTGCAAGAACAGAACAAGACATTGAAAATGTAACAGATGAAATGATTGACCGTTTTGGGCCAATGCCAGAAGAGGTAAATAACCTATTAGAAATTGCAAGAATTAAGGAATTATGTAAAGAAGCTTTTGTAACAAAAATTGCGCAAAGAAGAGAAAGTATTGTATTTAACTTTGATGAAGGTAACTTTAGAATGGAAGTGATTGATACCTTAATCAAAAAATATCGTAATGAAATTCGTTTTTCACCAGGAAAAGAGCCATATATTACATACAAAGTTCCAGAAAATAGTGATAGTATGATAATTAGAAAAGTAAAAGAATTTTTGAAAACAATAAAAGACATGTAGGGGCGTGCCATTTCTCGTCCGCTAAAAACTAACCATATGGTAATAAGATTAAATATTGTAAAAAGGGTTATAATATAAAAAAAGGAGAAAATATGCAAGTTATAACAAGTAAAGATAATGAAGTTGTTAAAAATATTCGAAAATTAAAAGATAAGAAATATCGTGAGCAAGAAAATAAATATTTGATTGAAGGGATTAAGCTAATTGAGGAAGCGGTAGAAGAAAAAGCAAATATCGATACCGTTGTTGTATGCGAAGATTGTGTAGAAAATCATACGATTGAACAAAAACTATTATATGAAATTGCAAAATACAATTGTGTTTATGTAGCAGAAAAAGTTTTTGATGCGATAACAGAAGTCAATAATCCACAAGGAATTTTAGCAGTCGTAAATAAGGAAAATAAAGAAGAAAATATTAATTATGATGAAGATATGATTGTGGTATTAGATGGTATACAAGACCCAGGAAATTTAGGTACGATTTTAAGAACAGTTGATAGTGTTGGGCTAAAACAAATTATCCTTTCTGAAAAAACAGCAGACGCATACAATCCGAAAGTGGTAAGGTCAACCATGGGAGCCATTTTTAGAGTCAATGTGATTGTATCAAAAGACATTGTAAAAACACTAAAAGAAATCAAAAAGCATAAATTTAAAATATTAGCAACATCACTAGAAACAGACAATAATATTTATGATATTGATTATCACAAAAAAGTACTTGTGATACGGAAATGAAGCAAATGGAGTATCTAAAGAAGTATTAGAATTAGCAGACGAAAAAGCAAAAATTCCAATGTTACGGAAAAACAGAAAGCCTAAATGCATCAGTTGCCACGAGTGTTATTTTATATGAATATGTAAGAAGAAAAATACAATAGACTGTAGGGGGGCGACGTCTTCGTCGACCCCCTACGGTTATTTTTTTGTTAGCATTTCCAATATAATAGGATAAATTTCTTCATGTTCGGTTTCCCATTTTTCGGCGATATATTTTGCTTGTTCACGAGAAGGAGCTTGGAGATTTAATTCGAATATCGTTATATTGTTTTGAATTAATTTACATTTTACAATAAACTCATTTTCACTTTGAGGAATAAATTCAGAAACAGCATGGCTTACATTTTGAACTTCATCCACTTCTTCTTTTAATGCATTATCAATCTTTAATTTCATAATACCAGGAAGTAAATCGTCGGTTAAATGTAAGGTTTCTTTTCCTGCATCTGTTATTTTATACATTGTTTTGTCATCTTTGGTATAACCAATAATATATTGATTTTCTAATAAGTCTAATAAAAACTGTTGAAAATAAAAGTAATTCATTTCTTGAACAGATAATACAAGACTAAGTAAACTTTCATTATTAATAGGCTTGTTCAATTTGTTTAAAATATATAAAATCAATACTTTATTTTCAGCAAGTGTTTCACTATCTTCTGTTAATTTCATATGGTTTTACCTCCTTAATGATTTAATATTTTCTCAATTTCATTCCAAACAGCATCTTGATAAATTTTTCTTTCTGAAGAAAATGGTAATAACGTACTAAACGAAATACCAAATTCTTTTTTTAAATCTTCTACATAAGAATCCACTTTTGTAGGTGCAATTTTATCTGCCTTATTTGCAAGTACCATAAATGGCAGATTTGAACTCATAACATAATGATACATATGCAAATCATTTTCGGTTGGTTTATGACGAATATCAACTAAAAAGATAATCATACGAATGGTATTTCTTTTTACTAAATACTCTTCTGTAAATTTTCCAACTTTTTCTTGCTCTTGTTTCGACATCTTACTAAAACCGTATCCTGGTAAATCTACAAAATAAAATGTATTATCAATATTATAAAAGTTAATTTGTCTTGTTTTACCAGGTTCACTACTGGTTCTTGCTAAGCTCTTACGGTTAATCATTGTATTAATAAAAGAAGACTTTCCAACATTAGATTTTCCAACTAATACAATTTCAGGTAGTCCATTGGTAGGATACTGCTTTGGACTAACCGCAGATACTTCAAATTTAGGATTTTTAACAATCATTTAATTTCTCCTTCTTTTGGGTCGCATGATACGCGACCCTCTACATTTTTACTCTGCTCGAAGAGTAGTTTTGCCTCCCATATAAGGCTGTAATACCTTTGGGATGTTGATGCTTCCATCTTCGTTATAGTTGTTTTCTAATAACGCAATTAACATACGAGGAGGGGCAACAACCGTGTTATTTAGAGTATGGGCATAGTAATTTCCTTTTTCACCTTTAATACGAATACCTAAACGTCTAGCTTGTGCATCGGTTAGGTTTGAACAGCTTCCTACTTCAAAATATTTTTGCTGTCTTGGGCTCCAAGCTTCTACATCAACACTTTTTGCTTTTAAATCAGCAAGGTCACCACTACAACATTCTAGTGTACGAACAGGAATGTCTAAGCTCTCGAATAATTCTACTGTATAAGACCACATCTTATCATACCATTCGTAACTGTCTTCTGGTTTACAAACAACAATCATTTCTTGCTTTTCAAATTGGTGTATACGGTAAATACCACGTTCTTCAATTCCATGGGCACCTTTTTCTTTTCTAAAACATGGAGAATAAGAAGTCATGGTATAAGGTAGGTCAGCTTCTTTTAAAATTTGACCTTTAAATTTACCAATCATAGAATGCTCACTTGTTCCGATTAAGTATAAATCTTCACCTTCAATTTTATACATCATTGCATCCATTTCTTCAAAGCTCATAACACCAGTTACAACATCAGAACGAATCATAAATGGTGGAATACAGTAAGTAAATCCTTTATTTATCATAAAATCTCTTGCATAAGAAATAACAGCACTATGAAGTCTTGCAATATCTCCAATTAAATAATAAAATCCATTTCCAGCCACTCTTCTTGCAGCATCTAAATCGATACCACATAGTTTTTCCATAATATCAGTATGATATGGGATTTCATATTCTGGAACCACTGGCTCTCCATATTTCTGAACTTCTACATTTTTAGAATCATTTTCGCCAATTGGAACAGATTCGTGCATCATATTTGGTATTTTCATCATTTTTTCTTTGATTTCTTCTGCAAGGGATGCTTCTAAAGCTTCATTTTGAACAAGTTCTTCATTAATAGCAGTAACTTTTTTCTTAATATCTTCTGCCTCGTCTTTTTTTCCTTCTCTCATCAAAAGACCAATTTCTGAACTTAAACGATTACGGTCTGAGCGAAGCTCGTCTCCTTTTAATTTAGAAGCTCTATTTTTTTCATCTAAATCAATAATTTCATCTACCAAAGGTAACTTATGGTCTTGAAATTTCTTTTTAATATTCTCTTTTACCAAATCTGGATTTTCTCTTAAAAACTTAATATCAATCATTTTAACTCCCCCTTAAAAAACAATAAACGCCCTTATGAAACCATAAGGGCGAAACAAATTCGCGGTGCCACCTTAATTACTGTTATCATAAACAGTATCTTAGTAATGCTTAATAACCGTGCATCAATCGGTCTAGGTTTTCCTAGAAGCAAACAAAAGTAGATTCTTAAACCCTTTTAACCTAAACTTCCACCAACCGTAGGCTCTCTATATAAAATAAAGTTTAATACTATTCTCTCGCTATCGCCATTTCTTTTTAACTGTATAGTATTTTATCACAAAAAAGGAAGGAATACAAGGAAAATAAAATAATAAATGAAAAAATAACCTCATATATATAATATGAGGTGTTTTTTATGGGTGGGAAGGGATTAGATTTTAAACATAAAGAAGTAGTGAATATTAGTGACGGAAGAAGATTGGGGTTTGTGTAAGATGTAACTGCGGATTTGGAAACGGGGATGATTACATCTATAATGGTTGCAAGAAAGAGAATGGATATAGTAGGTTTGAATTTGAGAGAGTGCGTAGTAAAAAGGACTATGTTACAAAAAAGAAACAAAAAAGACAGGCTATGTTGTAAGAGAAAAAATTGAGTATGATGTAGTTTGCAAAGTAGAATTATAGTTTTAATAGGAGCATATGAAAGTATGCTTTTCTTAAACAAAAAAACGAGAACAAAATTTCGTTAAAAGTATTGAAAAAAGAAAAGATATATGATATAAATAGTAGAAAAGTAGTGAGATTTAAATAAATTTAAACTGTTTGGAAATTCCGAACAGTTGAGAAAGGAGAAATTAGATGGAAAATAATATAATGAATAAAACAGAAAAAAACTTTGAAGATATTAAACATATTGACGAAAACGGAGTGGAATTTTGGTATGCAAGAGAACTAATGGAAATGTTAGAATATAGTAAGTGGGGAAATTTTATTAAAGTTATAGATAAAGCAAAGAAATCTTGTGAAAATAGCAATAATACTCTATTTGAACATTTTGCCGACGTCGGCAAAACGATCAAAATGCCTAAAAATGCAGAAAAAACAATAGAGGATATGAAATTAACGAGATATGCTTGTTACTTAATAGCACAAAATGGAGATAGTAGGAAAAAGCAGGTTGCATTAGCACAAACATATTTTGCAATTCAGACAAGAAAGCAAGAAATAACAAGAAAAGAGTATGAGCAATTAAACGAAGATGAAAAAAGATTATATACAAGACAAAATGTTAAAGATAAAAATAAATATTTATTTAATACAGCAAAACTTGTAGGTGTTAAAAATTATGGTAAATTTAATAACTATGGATATAGAGGATTGTATAATGGAGAAACTGCTAAAGATATAGCAAATAGAAAAGGTATATCAGAAAAAGAAGATATATTAGACTATATGAGTAGTACAGAACTTGCAGCAAACTTATTTAGAATAACACAAACAGATGAAGTATTAAAAAATAAGAATATTAACAATGAAGATGATGCTTGTATAACACATCATAAAGTAGGACAAGCAGTTAGACAAACTATAAAAAGAATAGGTGGTACTATGCCAGAAGATTTACCAACACCAACTAAAAGTACAAAACAAATAGAAAAGGAAAAAAGCAAAAGCTTAAGTTTTAAAGATAATAAAAGATTGAATAAAAATTAATATATAAGAAAATGACCTCATATATATAATGTGAGGTGTTTTTCATGGGCGGGAAGGGATTAGATTTTAAACATAAAGAAGTTGTAAATATTAAAGATGGAAGAAGATTAGGATTTGTGCAAGATGTGACTGCAGATTTAGAAACTGGGATGATTACATCTATTATTGTGCCACGGAAATAATAAGTTTTTAAGCATGTTTGCGGGGAATAATGATATTGTAATTCCTTGGAAAGATATTCATTGCATTGGAGAAGATATTATTTTGGTTGAAATATGAAAAAAGCACTATGCTTTTTTCATTTTCTTTGATATAATAAGGCTATTCAAAAAAAGAGGAGAGAGAAACGTGGACAAGCAAACAAAAACAAAATTTAATGTAATTGCTATTATATGTATTATTATTTTCTGTTTTGCAATTACACCAATTACATTGCAAAATGATACATTTTATACCATAAAAATAGGAGAACATATTTTAAATAGTGGAGAAATTGATATGCAAGACCCATTCTCCATTCATGATATACCATATACCTATCCACATTGGCTATATGATGTAGGGATGTATTTAATTTATCAAGCAGGAGGAATGGTAGGAATTTATTTATCGACTGTTCTATTGGCTTGTATATTAGGAGTTACCGTATATTTAACCAATAAAAAAATAGTAAAAAATGAATTAGTATCCTTTTTACTAACATTAGGAGTTATGTACATATTAACAGGATTTATTGCAGCAAGAGCGCAACTAGTTACATTTATTTTATTTGCACTTACTGTGTATTTTATAGAACGTTTTCTAGAAACAAAGAAGAAACGTTATGCAGTAGGGTTAGTGATTATCCCAATTATTATTGCAAATGTCCATTTGGCAGTATGGCCATTTTACTTTGTTATTTTTTTGCCATATATTGCAGAATATATAATAGCCTTACTTTCAGATTCTCATTTAATTTATAAAATACAAAGAAAATATTATGATATAAAAATAAAACAATTAAAATCAAAAGAAGCAAAACAAAAGATAGTTCAAGAAAAGATTAATCTTATCGAAGATAAGTTTGAGCAAGATTTACAAAAACAAAAGCAAAGAAGAGAGCATCCATATAAAATTAAAATGGAACGTATTGATGTAACAAAATGGTTAATCATAATAGTACTAATTTGTTTATTAACAGGATTATTAACACCACTAGGGGATACACCATATACCTACCTTGTAAAAACAATGCAAGGAAATACGACCAAAAGCATTAATGAACATTTACCAATGGTATTAATTCAAACACAAGGAGCATTAACTATTCTTGCCATTGTTCTAAGTATTCTTGTATTTACCGATACAAAAATACGTTTAAAAGATTTCTTTATGTTAGGCGGATTAATTGTATTAGCCTTAATGTCTAGAAGACAGTTATCAATGCTTACACTAATAGGTGTGTATTCAATTAATCGATTGGTTTGTGAATTATTTCATAAATATGACCCAAAAGGAACTGCAAAATTTATAAAAACGATAACGAGTGGTTTTGGAGCAATTATTACTATATTACTTGTAATTTTGGTAAGTGTTGTAGAATATAAACCAAAAGCAGGAGCAGACTATATTGATGAAAGTACATATCCAGTAGAAGCAGTACAATGGTTAAAAGAAAATTTAAATATAGAAGAAATACGTTTATATAATGAATATAATTATGGAAGTTATATCTTATATCAAGACATACCAGTATTTATTGATTCAAGAGCAGATTTATATACACCAGAATTTAATAAAGAAGACGATAAGGATATTTTTACAGATTATATCCAAACATCAAGTGCGGGACGATATTATGAAGATACATTTGATAAATATGAAATTACACATTTATTAATACCAAGTAATACAAAAATAAACTTATTTATTAGAAAAGATGCTAATTATGAGCAATTATATAAAGATGATCATTTTGTGATTTATGAAAGACTGAATCGATAAAAGGGGAGAAACGTGAAAAAAGGGGAAAATAAAAAATTAAAAATGGCATTTACGATTGCTATTATTTTCTTAGTAATTGACCAAATTACCAAAATAATAGCAATTGGTACAAGTGCTAATGTGAAAATATTAAGTAATATTCTAAATTTAAAATTGGTTTTTAATAATGGAATTGCTTTTGGGATAGGACAAGATAAAAGCATAGGTACTTTTGTTGTTACCAATTTGATTGTTTTAGGTATGATTATGCGTTTTATTTGGTTACAAAAAGAACGAATGGATACCATAACAATGTATGGTCTATTTATGATACTAGCTGGTGGCTTTGGAAATTTTATTGACCGAGTTTTTAGAGGACAAGTAGTCGATTTTATCGAAATATTTCCAAGTACACACTTTCCAGTATTTAACTTGGCAGATATATATATTGTAGCAGGATGGATAATACTTGCTTTTATGTTTGCTATGTATTCATATAAGGAAATTCTAAATAGAAAAAAGGTAAGGGATAATAAATGAGAGAAACAATTACCATATTAGGAGTGCCAATCGATTGTGTTACAAAGCAAGAGGCTGGAACGATAACAGAAGAATTAATTAAAAACAGCAATAAATCTTGTAAGATGATATTTGCACCAAATGTAGAATTTATTATGATGGCACAAAAAGATAAAGAATTTTTTGATATTTTAAAAGAATCAAGTCTTTCTACACCAGATAGTATTGGGGTTATGATTGGCGCTAAAATGCAACATAAACAATTTAAGGAAAGAATTCCAGGACAAAGCTATTTTAGACAAATCATTTCATTATCCAATGAAAAAGGATATTCTATTTATTTATTAGGTGGTAAACCAGGAATTGCAGAAGACACAAAAAAGAATTTAATTAGTGTATTCCCAAATGTGAAGATTGTGGGAACACACCATGGATATTTTAATGAAGAGGAAGAAAAAGAAATTATAGATGAAATAAATACATTACAACCCAATATCTTATTTGTTGCACTTGGAGCACCATATCAAGAAAAATGGATTGCTAAACATCGAAAAGAGCTAAAAGTAGATGTTGCAACACGGACAAGGTGGAACATTTGATTATGAAGCAGGAAGAATTAAAAGAGCACCTGTATGGATACAAAAAATAGGAATGGAATGGTTATGGAGGCTATTAAGGCAACCAAGTAGAATTGTAAGACAAATGGCATTACCTAAATATGTATTAACATTACTTTTTACAAAAGATAAAACAAAAGGAAGATTTGACTAAGGTCAAATTTCTAGTCAGTCTAAAGTAGTAATATAAAAAATTGAAGAACCGTCGCCATCTCCCAATGAAACTGTACAAAATGTTTATACATTTTGACGGTTTCTATTGGTCCCCACTAATGGCTCCGAGATTTTTTTATATTATTACTTCAGAGACTTAATATTAGACAATAACAAATTATAAGGAGAAGGATTTTGAGAACACTACAAGTAGAAGAAAACGAAACTATGAGATTAGATAAATTAATTGCTACTAAGTGCGAAGATTTATCTAGGACAATGATACAAAAACTAATTGAAGACGAAAAAGTGTCCGTAAATGGAAAAACCGCTAAAGCATCTCTTAAGGTAAAAAAAGGAGATGTTATTGAAATAGAAGAAGTAGAGGTAAAAGAAATAGCTCTAAAGCCACAAGATATTCCGTTGGATATTATTTATGAAGATAATGATATTATTGTTGTAAATAAACCAAAAGGATTGGTCGTTCATCCAGCAAATGGAAATCCAGACGGAACATTAGTAAATGCGATTATGAACATTTGCAAAGATTCCTTATCTGGTATAGGGGGAGAGCTAAGGCCAGGAATCGTTCATAGGTTAGATAAAGATACATCACGGATTAATTATAATTGCTAAAAATGATAAAGCACATATTGATTTAAGTGAACAAATTAAAAATCATGAAGTAAGTAAAACTTATCTTGCACTAGTAAGAGGAATAGTAAAAGAAAATGAAGCAACTATTAATATGCCAATAGCAAGAAGCACAAAAGATAGAAAGAAAATGGCAGTAGCAAAAGATGGAAAAAATGCAATTACTCATTTTAAAGTACTAGAACGATTTGAAGGATACACTTTATTAGAGGTAAAAATCGAAACAGGAAGAACTCATCAAATTCGTGTTCATATGTCACATATTGGTTATCCAGTTGTAGGAGATATAGTATATTCCAATGGAAAAAATCCTTTTGGGGTAGAAGGACAAATGCTTCATTCTTATAAGCTTGTATTTTGTCATCCAATCACAAATGAAACATTGTCATTACAAGCACCACTTCCAAAGTATTTTGAAGAAGTATTAGAAATATTAAGAAAGAAATAGTTAATACCCCTGCCATTAAAAAACGTAGGGGTATCTTCTATCAACTAGATAGACAATCTATATAAACTTTATACTTTAGTAAGTATAAAGAAAGTGAAAAACAAAGCTTGTATATAAGTAGTATATGAAAAAGAAGAAGAAATGTTACAAGTTAAATACAAAGCCCTTAGTCTACTTACGTAGCCCCCATTACGTAAGGACTCCTTTATTAAGATAGTTGTTTGTGAACATTAATGAGAGTTACAGTTATCTTAGGAAAGTTGACAAGACGTAACCCTAATGGCGGATTCTAAGAAGAGGAAAGTGAAAAGATGGAAGAAGTTAGATTACAAAAATATATGGCAGACTGTGGAATTGCTTCAAGAAGAAAATGCGAAGAATTAATTTTACAAGGAAACGTACAAGTGAATGGAAAAGTTATCAATGAATTAGGCGTAAAAGTAAATGTGAAAAAGGATAAAGTAACATTTAATGGAAAAGTTATCAAACAAGAAGAAGAGAAAGTATATATTTTAATAAATAAACCAATTGATTATGTAACAACAGTTCATGACCAATTTGAAAGAAAAAATGTATTAGAGCTTGTAAAAAAAGTAGGTAAAAGACTTGTTCCAGTGGGAAGATTAGATATGTATACATCCCGGAGCTCTCATTTTAACCAATGATGGAGATTTTGTTTATAAAGTAACTCATCCAAAACATGAAATTAATAAGACTTATGTAGCAACTGTAAAAGGTATTTTTAATAATGTTTCGAAAAAGCAATTAGAAGAGGGAATAGAAATTGAAGATTATACCACAAAACCAGCCAAAGTAAAAATACTAAAGACAGATGAAGAAAAAAATACATCAAGAGTAGAAATTACCATTCATGAAGGAAGAAATAGGCAAGTACGTAAAATGTGTGAAGCAGTTGGCTACAAAGTGTTGGCATTACATAGAACGAAAATAGGAGAGCTAACAGTAAAAGATTTAAGGATAGGAGAATGGAGATACTTAACACGAGAAGAAATAAAGAAGATTGTAAGATAAAAAGCCCCCCACTTCAATTGTGGGGGCTTTTTTAAAAATTGGAAGAAAACAGGAAGTTAAGCAAATATTCCAAAGAGGCCATTTCGTGATGAAACATGACATCTGAAACACCAGAAAAATGAATACTTATAGATTCTGATTTGCTATTTTTAGTTTCCTTCCGCTGTGTGGTAACGGTTATACCATTATCCATTTCCAATGATAATTTTTTGATTTTGCTCATAGATGTCCTTTCCGCCACAACAAAAGTGGCATATCATACAGTTAATAGATAATTACATTATATATTAATTAACATAAAAAGTCAAACTAATAATGCTGTATTTCAAAATGAAGCTAAATACTGCAAAATTTTAAAAAGTTATTTACAATTATAAAATTTATTTATATAATGACAGTAGAAATTACCAAAGAAAAAGGTGAGAGGATGGAAATGCAAAAATTTATTCCAGAAGGATGGGAAAATATTTCAGAACCAATAACACCGTTTGAATTAAATGAAGCATATAAAACAGGTGAAATTATGAATGGTCTTGTTACAAATTGTGATTCGAATTACAATTTGTATGTTGACCTTGGAAATCATATGCAAGGAATTATTCCAAGAGAAGAAGTAGAAGCAATTAATGTTGATGAAACTGGTTTTCCAAAACCTAATATTTGTGCTAATAAAGTGAATAAAATTGTACAATTTAAGGTAAAAGATATTAAGAATGAAGATATTGCCATTCTTTCTAGAAAGGCTGTAGGAAAAGAAGCTCTATCGTGGGTAAAAGAGGAATTGCAAGTTGGTATGGTCGTATGTGGCATTGTTAAAAATATTAGGCCATATGGGGTATTTGTGGAAATTGGAGGAGGAGTTGCAGGACTGCTTCATATAGAAGACATATCGGTTGCAAGAATTAAATCACCACAGGAACGATTTAAAATTGGACAAAAAATCAATGTTATGATAAAATATATAGATAGAAGTAAAGAAAGAGTCATTTTGACTTATAAAGAACTTCTAGGAACATGGGAAGACAATATAAAAGAATTCTCGGAAGGGGATATTGTAGAGGGAATCGTAAGAGAAACCGAGAAACAAAAAAACGGTATTTTCGTCGAGCTAAAACCCAATTTAGTAGGACTAGCCGATTATAAAGAAAATATACAATATGGACAGCAAGTGAAGGTTAACATTAGAAAGATTATTCCTGAAAAGAAAAAAGTAAAATTAGTTTTTATTTAAAAGGAGGAGTTTTATTATGGTTGAAGATAACCAAATTGAAGCGAAAAGTTCACCATTTGCCATCCGTCAGGGTGAAATTAAAATATTTGACGGAAAAGATGGATATGTATCCATGAATCAAATTGTTCATAAAATTAATATTGGACATATTAATGAGTTACATTTTAAAATATTAGAAATTGTAAATGAATTTGAATTTATTACATCAAGACAACTATGCCAAATTTTAACTTGGAAAGGAATCGATTATAAATCACAAGACAAGTTAAATAACAAATTAGAGCAACTTGTAAAATCAAAAATCTTAACAAGATACTATTTTAGCTCAGAAGAAGGAAAAGGAATTTACCGTATTTATAGTCTAGAAAAAATGGGTAAATACTTATTAACTTCAAAAGAAATTGAATGTAAATGGCAACCAACAGATAATACCAAACCAGTAGCTATGATTAAGAAAAGATTATCTGGAAACCAAACGATTTTAGCTTATTTAAGAAAAGTAAAAGCGTTTGACGAATATACAGTAAAACCAACTATTACAGCAAAAAGCCTGGGAAAAACATTTAAAGCAACAGGCGGAAGTGTAAAATTGACTAAGAATGGAAAATCTATTATATTTGTATTTGAAGTTATTAGAAGAGAAGAAGACTGGGAGAAAAAATTAGTAGAAAAAATGAGATTATACCAAGATTTCTATGCAAATTTCTTACCAGGTGATTCTGGATTTAGTGCAATGCCACAATTAATCTTTATTTGTGAAGACGAAAAACATATGGCAGAATCATTTAGAGCGATTGTAACAAATAATATCGAAATACCACAAATTAAATTATACTTTTCAACGGATTTAAGGCAAAACAACGAAACATTAGCCAAAACATTAATTGAGTTTAAATTAGATGAAACAACAAACAAATATAAAATAGAAGAAATTGAACTTAAACTATTAGATTAATATGAAATAAGCACATATCATTTTGATATGTGCTTATTTATAAGCTTTTTGTTCATTCGTCATCTCTAAAATATAATCACAAGAAGTACCATAAAATTTTGCAAGAATCTTAATATATTCTGCAGGAATATCACGCTTTCCAGTTTCATACAAACTATATTGCTGCCTTGTAATTCCAAGTAAGCTTGCAATGGTAAATTGCTTTAAATCGGCATCTTCTCTTAAATCTTTTAATCTTTTCAAATACATATTATCACCTTAATTTTCTATTAGTAAAATTATTGTAACATGCATCTAAATAAATGCTATACTGAGCATTCATACGAATGATATAATTTTCGACAAAAATTAAAAAACAAAATGGCATTTTGCCATTTTGTTTTTCTAATTTGAATTTCCTTTTTTTAAGTCAAATACAATTGCCTCTTCGTTATCGAATAAATATCTAGAATCAGTTGTGTCTGTTTTTATTGGGTCTATATCACCTCTAGCATCTTGATGATAATCTTCTTTTGTCAAATCAATTTTTTTCTTTTTGCTTACTTTATCATCTTCTGCAATTCCACTAGTAAATCTTGTAAAATCATAATTCTTACCAGGGTGAGGTTCTTTATATTTTGCTTCCATAAAATCAACCTTACCATCACCAAATTGATTTTTACCTTTTATGTCTTTGTAGACGTATGCACACATTTTAAAGCCAAGTGCTTGTAATTTACCAGCTTTTATATTTGCTTTCCAATCCCATTTTGGATTACCAATTTTAGAATCGTATTCTACTTTATCAGCATTATAAGTTACACTGTAAATCCATTCTCTATGGTCATTAAATTCTTTTTCCCAAACTTCACTTTCTTCACGGGTTAAACCACCAAATACCAATTTTGTTGTGGCATTTGTTAAAATGGAATCACGATATTTCGATTGTCCTTTAAAACCTAGTTGAGAAAGGTTTTGTATAGAAATCATCGTTCCTACATGGTATTTTCTATAAATTGTATACAAGCTTTCGGTAGCAGGTCCAAGGAAATCTGCAAAATCATCTACATAGAAGAAATGAGGAATTCTTGTAAACTCACTTCCAGGTCTTCTAAGTACAGCAAATTGCATTAGTAGTATAAAGAATAGTCCAAAAGCCTTATGAGCAGTAGCACCTAGGTCTCCACGTCTTGTACAAACTAAAGTTACTTCACCATTTGCTAACATTTTATCAAAATCAATATTATTGGTTCTATTACATAAAATATTTCTTACATTAGAAATTCTTAATAAGTTATCTAATTCAGTAATAGCAGAATATACATATTTTTGCGTTTCTTGTCTTACTTCACCATCATGGTAAAAGTTCTTTTTAAAATAACCAAGTTGTAAAGAATATTCTTCAGCAAGCTCTGGTATTTCTTCCATTTTATGACACATATCTTCTACTAAATCAAAATCATTTAATAATTTTAACATATCCTCTAAGTTAGGTAACATACCATCATGTAAACGTGGATACATTACTTTTAATAAGATAGATAAGTTTTCAACTGCTTGGGCTGCAGAGTTTTCTCGATAAGTTTCATTGTCGCCAGTATGAGTTGTGTTATACATACCTCGTATTACACTAGAAATAGCAACAGCAGTAAGAGATGGTTCATCAAAAACAAATGGGTTTAAACCAATTGAATTAGGATCCCCTGGATCTATTAAATTTACTTTAATATTATAATTTTTTGCAACATCCATCATACGTTTGGTAGAATCAATTTCTGAAGAAATATGAGTAATTCCTAAATCTCGATAAATAGGTCCAGAAGTACCTTTATCGCTATAAATCATTTTTTTCATATAAGCTTTATATATGGTTTCTTTACCAGAAGTTGGTGTTAACATTGTTAAACTAAAGTTTTCATTTAAGTAAGTATTATCATAAGGAAGATTTAAGTGTGCAATTCCTGTTTTTAATGCAGTATAGCCCATTTCCTTTGCAACTTCTTTAAAAAAGTTTTTCTTTTCCATATCTCTTGCAATCATTGGTTCAAATACCATCGTTGTTTTTCCAGTTCCAGAGTAACCAACAACTAATGCGGGGTCGAATCTTCTTGCTTCTGAAATTTTTGCAAGATGACCTTTTATTTTATCACGGCAAAGAACATTTTCACACGTATATGGTCCCATACCAGTTTTTTTATCAGATAAATCAATACCAGCGTAATCGTTAATACCATCACGAATATCTTTATTTTCATTAAGTCCTGTAAATAACCATTTAAATAATGGATAAAAAGTAATTAATGGCAAGTAAAGTGCAATTGATTGAAATGCTGGTCGAATTAAATTCGAAAATTCAGTAACAATGGTTGTGTAGTTTGGAAGAGAAATAAGTAATAACCATAAGCCACCATTAATCCATTGGACAGCCATTGAAATTCCTACAATGTATAAGCTTACACAATAAGTATATAAGAAACATACTTTTGTCCAATAGGATTTTGCAAAACTGGAAGAACCAGAAAATAAAAATGCAAATACAGGACAAGCAAGAGCCAATGTATAAGTAATTGGACCCCAATAAGAAACTCCTATTCCTGTAAAAAATAATAGCATTAATTCCACAATCCTATCTACCATGACATAAATGGTAGCAAGTGTTAATATATATGTGACAAAAGTATTTCTATCAGTACCTAACCATTTTAAAAATTTATCAATATATTTTAGCAAATTTTTCACCACTTTCAAATATAAATATACACACTATCTATTATCCTATAAATCTAAGAAAAAATCAAGAAAAAAAGGGAAAAAAACGACGAAACATTGAAAGTTTTTTAAAAATACTTGAATGTTTTAAAAACTTTCAATATAATGATAAAATAAAATAGAAACGAGGTAAAAAAATGCGAAAACAAAGAGAAAAAAAACAACAGGTAAAAGAAAGCTTTATGCAAGGTGTTTTTGCCATGATGTTTTCACAAGTATTAATTAAGTTAATCGGATTAGTATATAAATTGTATTTAACGAATAGAGAAGGATTTGGAGATGAAGGAAATGCAATCTATAGTTCTGGCTTTTATATCTATTCTTTACTTTTAACACTTTCCTCTGTTGGAATTCCAAATGCTATTTCTAAATTAGTATCAGAAAGAATTGCAGTGGGAGATAATAAAGGAGCAAATCGAATTTTTAAAATTGCATTTGCTACATTTGGATTATTAGGATTTATTGGAACTTGTATTTTGTTCTTTGGTGCTCACTATATTGCTAATTTTATTATTCAAATTCCAGAAGCAGAATTAACATTGGTTGCATTATCACCATCGATTTTCTTTGTAGCACTAATTTGTGTGATTAGAGGATACTTCAATGGAAATGGAACATTAAAAGTAACAGCAAATTCACAAACATTGGAACAAATCTTTAAAGTTGTTTTTACATTGTTACTTGTTGAACTTGTTGCGATTGTAATAGGAATTGATACAACGGTAATGGCGGCAGGAGCAAATCTTGCAACAACAGTTGCAACAATAGGAAGTTTTATTTACTTATTTGTATTCTATAAAAATAATAGAACTTTGAACGTAAATGTTACAGGAGTAATTACAAAAAAAGAAAGTATATTAAAAGTAATAAAGAATATACTACAAGTATCGATTCCTATTTCACTTAGTGCTATTTTATCTTCTATTAGTAAAAATATTGATTCAACAACAGTAGTTCGTGGATTAAAGACATTTATGGATGAAGGAGCTGCTAAAATTCAATATGGTATATTAAGTGGAAAAGTGGATACATTAACATCACTACCATTATCATTTAATATTGCATTTGCAACAGCACTAGTTCCTGCTCTTTCTTATGCAAGAGCAAAAAAAGATATGAGTACGGCTAATAAAAGAGTGAGTTTTTCGATATTAGTAACCATTCTTATTGGACTTCCATGTACAGCAGGTATGTTTTTATTTGCAGAACCAATTTTAAAATTACTATTTCCAGCGCAATCAGCAGGAGGCTTTTTATTACAAATTAGTTCACTTGCGATTATTTTTACAGTACTTGCACAAACGATTAATGGAGCATTACAAGGGATTGGAAAAGTAATGATTCCAGCAACTGCTTTTACGGTAGGGGTTATTGTTAAGTTTATCATTAATGTAACATTAATACCAATTCCGCAAATTGGTGTAAATGGTGCAGCAATTGGAACAATTGTATGTAATATCATTGCGTGTTTGATTGGATTTACCGTATTAAAGAAGAATATGGATATTAAATTTGAATTTTCAAAATATATTATAAAACCAATTGGAGCAACATGTATTATGGCAGTATGTTCTTATGCTATTTATATCATATTACTAAAAATAATTTCTTTAAAAATAGCAGCAGTTATTGCAATGGGAAGTGCTGTTGGAATTTATGTGCTTGCAATTATTAGTTTGAAAGTATTTACAAAAGAAGAAATCTTCATGATTCCATATGGACAAAAAATCTACAAATTCCTTGTAAAACTAGGAGTTTACAAGAAGGAAGAAGTAGTATAAAAATACAAATGATATGGCAATAAATGGCAAAAACGTGAAGAAATCAAGCATTAAAAGAAAAAAATAAAAGAAAAAAAGAGGGATTTTATAGAATTTTGGCGAATAATTATAGTGTAGTTGAAAAATACTACATAAATGAAAAACTTTTAGGAGGTAATTTAAATGAACAAATCAGATTTAATCGCAGCTATAGCTGCTAAAACAGGAGAAACAAAAAAAAGTGCTGAAGCAGCTGTTAATGCTTTCGTTGACGTTGTAACAGAATCTTTAGTAAAAGGAGACAAAGTACAATTAGTTGGATTTGGATCTTTTGAAGTAAGAAAAAGAGCAGCTAGAAAAGGAAGAAACCCACAAACTAAAGAAGAAATTAAAATACCAGCTTCTAAAGCTCCAGTATTCAAAGCAGGAAAAGCTTTAAAAGATTTAGTTAACAAAAAATAAGATTTGTATATATTAAAATAAATATATGAATTCATATGAAAATAGGGAATGTATTTAGTACATTCTCTATTTTTTATTTTCTATAATAGAAACAATAAAACAATATATTCGTTAGAAAATTTTACAAAACAATATAAATGTGTTATAATAAGTGTATAATTATGTTAATAAGTAAAAAAGGAATGAGAAAAGGAGAGAGAGTATGAAACAGAACAACAAGAAAAAAGGGGCACTTTTAAGGCGGAGAATAAGACGGATAGGCTATATCTTAATGTTAGCAATTTGTTTGCCATGTATAGGACTTTACATCTACATTCTCCTACTAGAGGTAGGCGTATTGCCGAGCAAGTCTGAGAAAAAGATTGTAACATCTCAGTCAAATGTGCAGGCACAGACACAGGAGGTATTTCAGAAAACATCTACTTCTGAACCGGAGGGACAGGTGTATCAACAAGAAGAAAACCTTATTGTTGATACAAAATCAGAGGAAAACGAAACATTTCCGAAATCTATTGAAGTAAAAACAATTGGAAATGTTAGACAAGAAAATGTAGATGTGGTGAAAGAGGCATTAAAGTTAGCACCACAAGAATTAATAGATTCTTTTGTGGAAAATAACTGGGAAGTATATGTGACAGATGAAAATCTGAAACAGAGATACGGGTTAGATAAACCTGCCAAGGCATTAACAAATCATACAGATCACTGGATTAAGTATGAGGATAGGGAAGATGGCATAGAAGTATCTACAGTAATGCATGAGAATCTGGGACATTATTTAGAATTTGCAATTTGCCATATCACAGGTATTAATCCAGCAACAACGCAAGAATTCATCAAGATATACGAGGAAGAAGGTGCTACATTTAAAGAAAACATAGCAGATCCTGGCTATATCATAACAAATTCAAGAGAATTTTTTGCAGAAATGTATTGTTATTATATACTTGACCCATCCAAGTGCACGCCGCGTGGTTATGAATACGTAGAAAGACAATTTAATATCCTGAAGGAACGCTCGTTATGAGTGTTCCTTTTTTTCTAAATTTAACAAATATTCCTTTACCCCTAATCCACATCCAAACCCTACTAATTTACCACTTTTTCCAATCACTCGATGACAAGGAATCAACAATAAAATAGGATTAAGATGATTTGCCATACCAACTGCTCGGCAGGCTTTTACATTTCCAATTTCCATTGCAATATCTTGGTAAGACCTTGTTTCTCCATAAGGAATTTTTTGTAAGCACTTCCACACTTTTTTCTGAAAAACAGTCCCATTAGGAGAAATTGGGATGTCAAAACTAGTTCGATATCCTCCTAAGTATTGGCATACTTCAAGATAAGTTTTATGAATTAGAGGAGTTTCAAACATAATATTTTCAAAAATAAAAGTGCAATCCCCATTCACAAGAGACAATCTTGTAATAAAACCATCTGTTTCTTCTATATACATTTTTCCAATAGGTGTAGAATAAATAAAATAATACATAACGAAATCTCCTAGCTCAACTTTTCTTTATTGTACTATATAATAAAACAAGAAACAATTACATTATGAAAGTTTAACAAACAAAGAAAAAAATAAAAAAATCTACAAAAAGTATTGACAATACTCGTAATTACGTATTATAATTAATCTTGTCGTTAGAAAAAATAACCAGTTTTAAAAATGCAGATGTGGCGGAACTGGTAGACGCACAGGACTTAAAATCCTGCGGTTGAATAAACCGTGCCGGTTCGATTCCGGCCATCTGCACCATGAGAGAGTAGGAGTTTCACTATTTCTACTCTCTCATTTTTTGTGCATTTTTAATAATTTGCTAACCATTTGCTAACGAAAGAAAAAGGATTAAATCGGATAAAACGATTACAAATGTTAGCAACTTTTTTATTTGTTTTGTTATAAACATGAGTATATAAATCCATAGTAATGCTAATACCACTATGTCCAAGTCTTTGCGAAATGAATTTTGCATCGACTCCCATACTTAGTAATAATGACGCATGAGAATGCCTTAAATCATGAATACGAATTGCTGGAAAATGATTTGCATCTAAAATATCTTTAAATTTATGATTTAAAGAACTAGGAGAAATTAATCTTCCGTCTTCTGTTGTACAAATATAATTTTCTGGATTATATTCATTTCCCAATAATTTTTTTGCTCTATTTTGTTGTTTTCTATGTTTCTTTAATATCTTTACTAATTTCTTAGGAATACTAATTTCACGAATACTACTATTCGTTTTTGGTGGTAAAGTAACTAATTTTCCATTTAATTGATAAACAGCTTGAATAATGTTAATTGTTCTTCTTTTAAGATTTACATTTTCCCATGTAAGTCCAAGAATTTCACCTCTACGCATTCCTGTGGCAATTGCAATCATAACAGGAACATAAATATATGTCTTCTTTAATAATAAAATAAGAAGTGAAACTTGATTTTTATCTAAAAAATTAGCTTGATATTTTTCTGGCTTTGGTGGTTCTACATTATCGGCAACATTTTTGGATAATAATTGCCACTTTATAGCCTGAGATAGAGCCGAGTGAATAATTCTATGAATATATTTTACTGTTGTTTTTGATAAATTTTTCTTTAAACAATGATTATAAAAATTTTGCAAATGGATTGGAGATAGATTATCCAACTTTATTGCTCCTAATTCCTTTATAATATATTTGTCCAAGTTTCTACGATAACTTTCATATGTTGTAGGACTTAAATGAATTTCACAAAATTCTCTATACCAATAATTCATATAATCTTCGACAGTCATGTTCTTGCTATTACTAAAACTACCTGTATCTAATTCTCTAAGTTTTTCTGTTAAAAATTTTTCAGCGTCATTTTTATTTCCGTGAACAGTAAACCATTTTTGAGTTCGTTTACCGTCTATTTTTCCTAATTCTATTACCACTGACCAACTATCAGCGCTTTTTGTTCTTTGCTTAATGTGTCCTCTCAAAAATCCCCCTTTCTACTTTCAAGTTCTTTTATATTATATCACGTTTTCGTTAGATATGTAACCATTTTTTTAATTGTTTTTGACTAATTCTAATACACTTACCTAATTTTATTACTGGAAAGCCTTTTTGATTTACTAATGTATAGGCTTTCGAACGGCTAATTTTAAGATGATTAGCCAAATCCGAAACCGTTAATAAACAATCTTCGTTATCAAATAAAAACATTATTTTTTACCTCCTTTATCTGTAAGTAAAGACAATTTATAATTAACTTCATTTTCAAAGTTTGTATTTTTGTTAGACAAATATTTTTCCATATCCTTATAAATGCTATTGAAAGTATTGCTTAAATTCTTACTTCCTTTTCTAGCTGAATAAGAAGTAATACACCCAACTAAATTTGGAATTAACGCCTTAGCATCTAATTGGATTTGCTTATTTCTCTCAATTAAACCACTAGATATAAAATCAGAATAAGCATTTTGAATTTCTAACCAATCAGAGTTAATAGGACAACGTTCTACTTTTGAATTGATAGGGTCAATTTTGACAATGAATTGTTTTGTACAATATTCCCATAAATCGCATAAATGATTGTAAGTATCTTCAATGGTATTGATATTAAACTTTCGTAAAAAATCACTTTTAATTTCAAATTCTACATTCCAAACATTATCAATATTTAAATCATAGCTTGTCCAAATATCATTAAACCAAGTTTTATGATGCTTTTCCCTTATTTCTAAGGTCTTATTGTAAATTCGACAATATATATTTTTACTATTTCTACTTCCAAACTTTAAACAATTAACTGCCCTGCCACTATTAAAAATTTGTGTTTTTTTGTAATTCCCTTTATAACTATTTTCATAGTCCGTTGTAAAATCAATATCGGATATATGACAGCATAAATCAATTCGATAGACTTTGTTATCAATAATATTTCCAAATGTTTCTGTTATCCAATTATAAATAATTGACCAACAAGTTGTTAACCCATATGTCCATAAGTATTCACTACTAATACGAATTTGGATAGGATAAAAAGCTTGTAATTTAGAACGCGATTGAGCAATTTTTATTTCATAACCATTATTTTGTAAAATATATAAATAACCGTGGAGAGCCACTAGGTCGTATTTGAAATACCATATCGTTAATATTAATCATATGAATATAATTTGAATTATCCATTGATTTTAATTTTGCTGTTTCCTTTTCTTTATTTAAATTAAATAATAATTGACTTGATACATTTTCATAATCTTCAATATCTACTAAGATATAGATTGTATCAATATTTGCAATTTTTTGCATAATAACACCTCTTTCAAAATAATATACTTGGGGCTGTGAGGGCTACTAATAGTAGTTATCGCCCTTATAACAACTCTACAAGTTCTAGTGCGTTTAGCTTACTAGGGGGATATGCTCCCCCTCTTATGATAACTACGCAAACAGTTTGTAAAACAAACTGTAATGCTCGTTGATCATAACCCCCAGCTGTTAGGGTCTGTCTGGGCATATCTCGGGTATTCCTTATAAGCAGTTAGCCCCAATTGGCTACTAAACGCACAATATTAAGAATGAATTTTGACGTCATTTTCAATCTTGAAGTCATTATAAAATCCAAAAAATTAATCTACAATATGTTTTCCACTTGTCTTGCCTTTTTAGGTCAAATTTTGTAAAATAACATCGGAAAGGATGAACTAAAAATGGCATATAAAGAAATGTTAGAAAAAATAATGAACGAGCAAAAGCTTACTAACACAGAGGTTGTAGCAAGGTGTAAAGAACAAGGCATAGAAATTAGTGAAACATATTTTAGTAGAATAAAAAATAATAAAAAAAATCCTCCAAGCGAAGAAGTATCACGTGCCATTGCTAATGCTTGTAATGTAGATGAAAGATTACTTGTAATTGAAGGATATATTGATAAATCGCCTAAGGAAATACAAGAAGCTTTTAAAACTATAAATTTTATGGCAAAATCAGCTACTGCAAAATTATTTAAAATAATCAAAAAAGGTGATATGAAAACTTTACAGGAATATCTTGATACACAACCAGTAAGCGATACTGTTATTGAAATACTCGACAGTAAAGAACAATATATTGAATTCTTAGAAAACAATTATACTTTTGAAAGTTTGGGTAATGGACTGGCACTTAGTATGTCGTTAAAAGAACCTGTTGCAATTAATATTGAAGATGATTCAATGTTTCCAATTTTACAAAAAGGAGATAAAGTAGGGCTTGAAGTGTTAAGAACTTACAATACTAATGACATTCTACTAATAGTATACAAAAAGCATAAATATATTAGATATTTGCATAAAGAAAATGCTACTGTTAAACTAGTTCCAGTTAATACGAAATTTAAAGAAATAATATGTGATAGAAAAGAAATAAAAATTCTAGGAAGAATAAACAATATAATTAGGAAAATTTAAGATACCATTGCAAACTAACCCTACTTTCGGACATAAAGTTCCGAAAGTAGGGTAATTAGTTTTGCAAAAATCTAATCTTCAAATATTTCCGAAATACTTTTGTTAAACCTTTCTGAAATTTTTTTCATAACTTCATATGACGGATTTTTTCTAGTTCCTTTTTCTAAATGGCATATATATCCAGTAGATACCCCAACCAGTTCAGCAAATTTTTCTAACGTATAACCTTTTTCAATTCGATATTTTCTAATATTATTCATATAAAAACCTCATTTCTAATATATAATAAAAACATTATATAACGAAACAATGAGTTATGCAACAAAAATATCTGATGTAAAATATAACTAATGAAAAAGTTAAGGGGAGAGTATAGGTATGTTGAAATTAAATGTATTAGAAATATTGAAGAAAAAAGGAAAGACTAAATATTGGTTATTTAATCAATTAGATATGAGTTATACTAATTTTAATAATATAGTTACGAATAAAACGAAATCAATCAAATATGAAAATATAGAAAAGTTCTGCAAAATTTTAGAATGCGAGCCAAATGACTTATTTAAGAGAGGAAAATAAAATTTAATTTGGAGTAATATATCATGAATTATAATTGGGATAATAGTGTTTTTAAAGAATATGTTTTAGAATCCGAAAGAAAACAAATAAGTTTAGACTTAGAATTATATAAATTAATAGCATATAAAGAGATGATTGATACCTTTACAAATTCTAATATAGATTGGCAATATACTATTTCTAATGGGAAACAACATCAATTACGAAATATCATTGATGAAATTGACAATATAAGATGGATTGATTTAATTGAAGATGAAATAAAAAATAATATATCATCATTTTCTGTACATATTTGTTATGATGCAGATAACTTTAATGAACTATTCATCCAAACATATTTGAAAAAGAAAAATACACTATTAGGAAAAAGTGAAGATGAGCTAATAGAAATAATAAATGCAATAAATGAAAAGATTTATAATGAACTTATTAATATCTATAATATGATAAAAGAAGGTATGTACATTGATAATTATTTTATAGAAAATGTCGAAATCGAAAAAGGAAAATTATCAGGATATTATAATCTTGATTGGATAATATTAAACTGTGGGAAAAAAAACGATAACACCCCTTCTCGCCAAATTGTAAAATGTAAAGTAAAATATTTTAAAATTATATGTGGTAATTTGAAACATCCTATTCCAACTATCGAAACATTATATATAAATAGAAGAATTACTTTTGCACTAATACAAGTTTTTACGCGATGTTGTATAAATCCTGTTATTAAACAAGGAATATTTTATAATAGTATGGATAAAGGCAAATACATAAAAATTGATCGTGGAAATGAAATAATTCATAAAAATTATGAAGAAATACCAACAGACACAAAAGAATTATTAGATAAGTTTTATAATAAATTAGAATATGAAAAACAAAGTTTATATTTGACATCTTGTGATGCATATATCGATGCACAGAAAGCTTCGTATAGTAAGGCTGTTACTTTATACACAATTGCACTAGAAAATCTGGCTAATTATAAATATAAAGGTACAAAAATGGGTAAGACTCAAAGAATTTATATGTTGATTAAAGATATATTTAAAAAGGAAATAATTTCAAAGGACTTCATAGATTACATTTATTCTATTAGATGCCTATATGCACATGAGGGAATTGCTAATAATAGAATTAAGCAAGAAGCCTTTGAAGTTTATGATGCCGATTCAACTTTGGAAAAGTATATGGAAGAAATAACATATTCAGTTTTGGTAGAATGGTTAATACAAGAATAGAGAGGTGAAAAAATGGGATTATGTTCTATGGAAAATAATCAAAAGAATAGTTTTGAAAAACAATTTTTTTGTAATAGCATTAATTCAAGAAATGAACTTGCTTGTGTAGATTATATTGATTTCGACAAAAAGATTATTAGCTACAGAACAAACAAAGTTACACTTTCAGGTGAAGAAGAATGGTATTACGATAATTTAACGAAAACATACTATTATCATCAATGTAATAAATTTTGCGATATTATAGGGGGAAAATCTGATAAGATGTTATGTACGCATTTTAGATGGGTTGAATATACAGATAGTCCTGAACATGACGAATTTCAAGGTGGTCCAGAAAATCAAATAATGTTTAATTTTGATTATGGAAAAGATGGAGTTGAAAACTTTAAATCATGGTTAAAAATGCAAAGTGAAAAAGGAACTCCAGTAGAAGTACTATATACGTTACAATATCCTATAATAATCCAAGAAGATTCACAAAGTATTCCTGATATTGAAGTACCAATGGGGTCAACGGTAACAACAGAATCTAACGGTATTAAAGCAGATGTATCAGTAAGGTTTAGAAAAACAGGGAAAAAACCATATTAAATTGCTAACCAAACTAATAATACTATAAAAACTAAATACTATACAATGAACTTGAAAGCTTTGAAAAATATATATTTTTTAGATTCTAAAATACTAGAAAGACATAAAAGAAATGCTTTCTAAAACTTAAAATCCTGCGGTTGAATAAACCGTGCCGGTTCGATTCCGGCCATCTGCACCAAATTTTATAATTTTTTTAAGATATTGTAGATTATCATACAATATCTTAATTTATTTCAAAGTGTTGCAAATACTATCTTTTAAAGGTAGTATTTATTTTTTTGTCTATCTTAAAATATCATAAATTATCATAGAATATTTTGGCTTACTCCATTAAAACTCCATTAAAATTATTTTTCAATTCCATTAAAAAAATTCTTTATGCTCTTACAACCGCTTCTATTTCAAAAAGTGGGCTATTTTTACAATACCTTATTTATGTATTTTATATAAAACCTATTAGCAATGCACTAATAGAAGCGGTGTTATAAACAAAAAGTCTTTAAATGCTTATATATAAACGTTTGAGGGCTATTTTTTTATTTGAAAGTAAAAGAAAAGTAATAATAAAGTAAAACAAAAGTAAAAATTGAAAATATTTATTTTTCTAAACGTATAATATAGCATATTACAAAACTTATTAAAATCAATGTAATAGTTTTGTGATAATTCGTATATAACAATTTATGAAAGGAGGCTGACATTATGGAAAAAGAAAATATTATATGGACTGTTCCAGAAGTAGCAAAATATCTAGGTTGTAATGTATCAAGTATTCGTAAATTAGTAAGAAACGGACAAATTCCTGTATGGAGAATACGGGAGCAAACTTAATTTTAGTAAAAATAGTATTGATAAATGGATTCAAGAACAAGAAACAAATAGTTTAAAGACACAATAAAAATATGCTTATAAGAAATCTAAAACGAAAGAAGGTATAAAAGTGAGAAAAGAAAGATTTTGTCCTACTTGCAATCAAGAAGCAGAAGCACATATATATATTCTATGAACATGATGGGATATATATTAAGAAAAAAAAATCAAAGAAGCAAAAAGGAAATAAAATAGTATATGCAGGAAAATATGAAATAGCAAATAACTTTACAGGACGAACAAAACAACATGTACTAGATTTATTAAGAGACAAAAATGTAGTGAATTAATGTTAATAAACTAAAGAAAAGAAGTCAAAAAAATATAGTAAATTTGTCTTATTAAGGTTGAACTTTAATAAAAAATATAGTAGACGAAAAGTAATTTAAATCAAGGAGAAATCATTATAGTTTAGCACTTAAAAATATTGAAATCTAGGGAATTCTCCAACGAAAAAAACTCATACAATTTCAAGCGTTTTTATGGATTTTTTAACTCTAATTTGATATAATTAATTTGCAAAAAAATTAATCAAAGGAGTTGAAAAATCTATGAACAATATATCACAAATTTCAATATTTGACTATAGTGAAATGAAAATATTAATAGCTGGTTTTGAAGGGGATGACAATTCAGCAAAGATATTATTAGATGAGATAAAACAAGAAAGTAATAACGATATTTTATATTTAAAAAATGATTTTGAAATGAGTAGTCAACAAATACAACAAAAACTATTACAAAATTATGATTATGTTTTAATTTTTCGGTCAAAAACCAAATACAAAAACAATATATTTAGAAAATAATGCAAATCTAAATGGATTAAAACTAATAACAGATTATTACTATGGAGTTTTAAAGAAAGAACTAGAAAGCAATGATTATAAAGTTATGAATTCATGTAATGCAGGAAATTATTTATGTAATAATGTGTTTTTTAGAGCATTAAGCTTTAAACAAACTAATAATTTAAAAACAAAAATTGCTTTTATACATATTCCAAACATTGAAAATATTGAAGATATAAAACAGTTATCAAATGCAATATTAAATTATATAAAAACATTAACAGATATTTTTAATATAGCGATATTACAATTAAGTCCAACAGACTCAATGAAAGGTAATATGCTAAAAGGTATTCAATATTGTAGAAAAGCAAAAGAAATGGGTGCAGATATTGCAGTATTTCCAGAAATGTGGAATACTGGATATGAAATGCTATTTGAAGGAGATTTAAAAGACCAAAAAGGCATATCTAAAGAAAAGATAGATAAATGGAATAGTAAAGCAATAAAAGATGATAATGAGTTTATGATTCAATATATAAAATTAGCAAAAGAGCTTGAAATAGCAATAGCAATTACTTATTTAGAAAAAACTGGACAAAAGCCTAAAAATACAGTTATTATAATTGATAAAAGTGGAAATATTATATTAAAATATTCAAAAGTACATACAGTTGATTCTAAAATGGAAGCATATACTGAACCTGGCACAGAGTTTAAAACTTGTGAGTTAGATTATGGTAGAGGCAAAGTAAAATTAGGAACAATGATTTGCTTTGATAGAGATTTCCCAGAAAGTGCAAGAATTTTAATGTTACAAGGCAGTGAACTTATACTTGTTCCAAATGCTTGTTATATGTCAAAAATAAGACTAGAACAATTAAAAGTAAGAGCATATGAAAATATGGTAGGGATTGTAACTGTAAACTATGCAAATCATAGTGGAAAATCTTCAGCATATAGTCCAATAGTAAGAAACATAAACAAACATGAATTAGATAGTGAATTATTAGTAATGAATGATACAGAAGATATTAAAATTGTTCAGTTCAATATGAGTGAAATTAGAGAATATAGGAGTAGAGAAACTTTAGGAGATGCTTACAGAAAGCCTTATGCCTATGAACAATTAATAGAAAATAATGTACAAGAACCTTTTATAAGAAAAGATGCGAGGCGATAAAAATGAAAAGAGATAATATCGTAAATATAATAGAAGAAAGAGATTTAAAACAATTCCAACAAATATTAGAGGATGTTTTTAATAATACTATAAGCTATGAAAAAATGCAAAATCTATATAAAATATCTAAAGAAAATAAAGATATTTATATATTAGGATATTATATAGATGATAATTTAGTTGGAACAGTAACATTAAATATTTTAACATTACCATCAGGAAAAGATGCAACAATATGGGATTTAGCAATACAAGAAGATTATAGAAGGCTAGGAATAGCAACTAAATTAATGAACAAAGCAGAAGAAATAGCAAGACAAGAAAATATAAAAAGAATATGGCTATTTAGTGGATTTCATAGAAAATGTGCTCATGAATTATATAGAAAACTGGGATATGATGAAAATAGAGATAAAGCATTTGTAAAGGAAATATAAAAAGTAAGGAGAATACAATTGAAAATAGGAATAGATATAGATGATACAATGGCAGATACATTTGATTATTTAATGCCATATATAGCAGAATTTTTTGATGTAGATATAAAATATTTGAACGATAATAATATTTCATATAGTAATTTACCAAAAGAAATGAAAGAAAGAGAACTTGAATTTGCAAAAAAATATTATGATAAAGTTATTGCTAGCACACCTTTTAAACCTAAAGTCGCAGAGTATATTAATAAAATTAAAGAGTTAGGGCATGAAATAATAGTTATTACAGCAAGAGATAAAACTTTATATACTGATGAATATAAAACTACTATTGAAGAATTAAAAAACAATAATATTCACTATGATAAATTGGTTTGTGATTTTAATAAAGCAAAGGTTTGTGAGAATGAAAAAGTAGATTTATTTATAGATGATTCTATTGAAAATTGTAAAAGAGTGTGTAAGATAGGAATTAAAACTATATTATTTAATAGTAAAGGTAATATGAAAGATAAAACAAATTTATATAGAGTAGATAATTGGAAAGATATATATGAGAAAATAAAGCAGTATAGTTAGGGATATTTAATTGAATATAGTAATAGAACAGAGTTGAAAATCTGCTCTATTTTTAATGGTTGGAATAAAGCATAAAAAACAAATTATTAAGTAGAACCGTTAAATGGTAATATATGGTAAAACATTTCAAACATAAAGAGTTAAATTATTCTCAAAAAGTAGACACATACATAGATATAAAGGATAAATTTAAATTGGCTATATCTATGAATAAATGTGCTATGTCTTTTACATATTTTAACCGAGAAAATACATTGAAATATTCTTGCTGTAGTGATATGATATAGTAAAAATTACATTTGTAGGGAGTTAAGAAATGGAAGTTCAATTATTTTCTAGTTTAAATGAGTATGAAATTAATCAAGTTTGTGCAATTTTAACACAAAATGACATTCCTTTTATTAGAAAAGATGAGGGTAGTGGTTCCTATATGAGTTTATATATGGGACAATCAATACAAGAAAAAAGGATTTTTGTTAGTAAAGATGATTATGATAAAGCAATTGATTTAATATCTTCCCTTATGCCTAACGAGATAGAAATAGAAGAAGTTAAAGAAGATGAGGAAATGGAAGAAGATGAAAGTCATCAAAAACATGTATTAATAAGACGTGGATTAGGATTTTTTATTTTGGGATTTCCAATTATTCTAATTGTTATAATAGTGATAGTATTGTTTATACAAGGCAATATATGAGAATGTGTATTGATTTAGGAATTAGTAGTGCTAAAGGGATATAATAAAAATAATAGACAAAATAATTAACGTATTCTATTGTGGTGTTGAAAAATGGGAGGTGTTTTATGGTAAATGTAGTAATAGCAGTAATAACAAGAGGAGATAAAGTGTTATTAATAAAAAGAGAAAGAGGAGATTTTATAGGACTTTTTGCTCTTCCAGGAGGAAAGGTAGAAGAGAGTGAACATTTAGATAAAGCAATTCAGAGAGAAATTAAAGAGGAATTAGGACTTGATTTGAAATTTAATCAATTGATAGGAACAGCAACTGAGATAATGCATGATAAAGAGGCTACGACAATGTTATATTGTTGTGAAATGCTAATGAATGACATGCAAGAAGTAACAAACTCAGAATTTGAATATCGATGGTTTTCAAAGGAAGAGCTAATAAATTCACAAAACATTGTGGAAAGTGATAAAGTAATGGCTCAAAAGTTTTTTTATGAAAAAAAAGAAAATTATTTAAAGTTAGATTGTTACCGAGACGAAAATGGTAAATATTATTGGAAATAGAACAGAAAAATAAAGGAAGAAATAAAGATGGCAAATATTTTTGATTATTTAGATTGGAGAGGGGATTTAAGTCTTAAACAAGCAGAATTTAATGAAATTGATAATTTGATTTTGGCTCGCTTTTCTTATTTTCCTTTTGACCATATCATAAAAGAAAATGAAATAATAACAATAGAAGAAGCAGGAAAGAGATTTGAAAAATTAGATGTTAGGAAGGAAAAAATATTGCAAAAAGAAGATATTGAATTACTTCCTGCTATGGCAAAAAGTAATCGATTTTCTAACATGAGAATTACAAATTATATAAACAAAATTAATGTGATAGAAGAAAAGCAGTTTTCAGCAATTACTATTTTTTTACCAGATGATACTATTTATGTATCATTTCGTGGAACAGATAATACATTAGTTGGATGGAAAGAAGACTTTAATATGAGCTTTCAGGAGCAAGTTCCATCACAAGTAGATGCCGTGGTATATTTAAATGAAGTTTCGAACCAATATCCTAAGTTACTTCGAGTTGGTGGACATTCTAAAGGCGGTAATATGGCAGTTTATGCGGCAAGCTTTTGTAAGGAAGAAATTAAGAACAGAATTATAAATGTATATAACAACGATGGACCTGGATTTCACGAGGTAGTAATTGCAAGCACAGAATACCAAAGTATGTTACCAAAAGTACATACATATGTACCTCAAACATCGATTATAGGAAGACTACTATATCATGAAGAAAATTATACAGTTGTACAAAGTACACAAAGCGGAGTGATGCAACATGATGTGTATACATGGCAATTACAAGGTGAAAAATTGATTCATTTAGATGAAGTTGATAATGGCAGTAAGTTTATGGATAAGACCATTAAAGGATGGCTAAATGAGGTATCAAAGGAGCAAAGAGGAGAATTTATTAATCATGTATTTGAAATATTACAAGCAACCGATGCTGATACATTAGCCAAGATGAAAGAAAACTGGGTAAAAAATGCAAGAGTTTTGATTTCTACTTATAAAAATATGGATGAAGAAAGTAAAAAAATGATGACACAAACGATAGAAGCTTTATTTGTGATTGTTAAAAATAATATAAAGGAAAAATTAAGATTGCCAGAAAGAAAACAGAATAGTAATAAATGAAAGAATAAAAAAGCGTTATTGGGAAAATAAACAAATACCAATAACGTATATTTTTTACTTGGTATTCACAAAGAAGACATATAAGAAAGATAAAATAACAAAAAAGAAGGGAGGAATGAGACAAAATTTAACAACATATAAATAGAATAAAAATAATATTAGAAAATAGAAAATAAAGCGTTAGGAGGAAATAAAAAAAATTATCATAAAAGGTGAAATACCCAAAGAAAATATAGAAGACCGTCAAAAGTCGAATTTTGACGGTCTTTGTCAATGAAAAGTTCTTTACAAATGAAGAAAAATCGGTTACAATAAAATTGTTAATTCATAGAAAAAATTTAAAGTTCGAACTAATCAAAAATTTTTCTAACAAAATTAAATCAAAAACAAAGTCAAAATCAAAAATCCAAACAAATTAAAATTAAATAATAGGAGAGTGAGTAAATGCATGAATTGTTGTAGCAAAAAATGTATCAATTTACTGGTGCTCATTATTGTACTTCTTACATTTATACAAATGAATGTAGTAACTATTATGATGGTATTTCATCTAAAAGATGGACATATAGCACCGACACAAACAAAACAAGCAAGAATAGAAGAGCAAGAAGATAATAAAAAGACACAAGAATGGAAGCTAATTATCCCTAAAATTAATGTCTCAGCAAACATACAAGAAGGAACTAGTGGAGAAATCATTAATAATTATATTGGACACTTCCAAGAAACCCCAACAGTAAATGGAAATATAGGATTAATTGCAGCAAGTGCAGGTTATAAAGAAAATTACTTTGAAAGGTTAGAAGAACTAGAAGAAGGAGATGTTATTATCTATATATTAGGGGACAACAAAAAAGAATATAAAGTAACCAAAAACATTGAAATTGAAGAAACTGATTGGTCACATTTAAGCAGCACAGATAATAATATATTAACATTAATTACAGGAATATTAGAAAAGCCAGGACACAGACGATGTGTTCAAGCAATAGAAATTGAATAAATAAAAATATTAGGAGGTAACATATGAATCGAATTAAAAAAATTATAATGACGGTTGTATTAATCAGTTTGATTGCAACAAAATGTAGTGCAATAACAATAATTGAAGCAAATACTAGTATATATGTACAAGAAGAATTAGAAGTGCCATATCATTATTTAAATGAACAAAAATCAGATTATAAAATCCGAATATATAATGCAAATCAGGTATACGCATTAGGTAAATATAGAGATTCTTCAAATGAAACGGTAACAAATGGTGAACAATATAAAGATATACAAATAAATCATATATTGGAAAATGGTTACCCAATGCAAGAACATACGGTTCTAGGATGTGCTAACTGGAAAGAAGCATATCTTGCAACACAAGAAGCAATCTATTGTACAGTACTAAATAGGGATGTAAATAAGTATGTAGCTGAAAATGAGGCAGGGCAAAGAATAATTAATGCGGTAAAAAAGATAGTAAAAACACCTAAAAGAGAAGAAATTGAAATAATAGAAGTAACAAATTGGATTCCATTATCGAATACAGAAAAATATAAAGAATATAATATTAATTGTAGACATGAACTATGTAATTACAAAGTAAAAGCAATGGAGGGAAATGTAAAGATTACAGATACAAATGGTAACACATTAGAAACAGCACAAAGCGGAGAAGGGTTTAGAGTTGTAATTCCTCGATATATGCAAGATTCTGTTTCCATTGAAATTGAAGCCGAAATAGTCGGTACGTATGTTCAATCATGCTATTCGGAGCTAGATTGTAATAAACAATATGTTATGCCAGAAATAGATGAAGTACAAGTAAAGCAAAGATTTCCACTAAACATATCAGATGCTAAAGTATTAATCCAGAATCAAAATGAAAGAGGTAACATACTAACAGGAAGTTATTTTGATATTTTGGATGCCCAATATCATAAAATAAAAGAAAATCTGCAAACGGATCAATTTGGTAAAATAACATTTTATTTAGACAATGGAAAATATTATCTTAAACAAACAAGTGTTGAAAGCAATTATGAACTAAATAAGGCATTATTAGAAATCGATATACAAGATGAAAAAGATGTCAGTATCCATGTAACGAACACTAAAAAATATTATGAAATAACATCAACGACACAAAAAGAAATAAATGTAACAGAAGAAACAAAAGAAATTCAGGAAACAAATACAAAAGAAATAAGCAATATCCATACAACCAATATTAATAAAGAAATAATTAACCAAACAAATGAAACAAATCTGCATAATGTGAATCATTTTATCAATACTATCAATAGAAGAAATATATTAAATTTAAAAAAAGAAAATACATATAAAAATTGGATTGATGAAATTAATATAGAAGATAGAATTTTGGAAGGAGAAGATATTACTTCAAGTATGACGAGAAGTGACTATATCAATCAAATGGACTTATTAATGCATCATAAGATAAATGTTCCTATTCTACCTGTAGCAAGTAAGTAAAATGAGTTAAAATGATTGACATAGATAGGGTTTATATATATAATGTTTTCATGAATGATGAAAGGAAAATGAGTTAAAATGATTTCTCAATTAATTGTATTATTAATTCTAATTTTAGTAAATGGATATTTTGCAGCAAGTGAGATTGCATTCATTTCTTTAAATGATGCAAAAATTGCAAAGCAAGCAAAACAAGGAGATAAAAAGGCAAAACAAATTTTAAAAATGTTAGAAAATCCAAGTGGGTTTTTAGCAACCATACAAATTGGAATTACGTTAGCAGGCTTTTTATCAAGTGCTTTTGCATCAGATGCATTTGCAAGTAAACTGGCACCTGTTTTAAACCAATGGATTCCAGCAGTTAGTATAGGTGTATGGCAAAGCATATCAATTGTTGTGATTACCATTATATTATCCTTTTTTACACTAGTATTTGGAGAACTAATACCAAAACGTTTGGCAATGAAACATTATGAAAAAATTGCATATGCAACGATTCGTGTCATTCGTGGCATTTATATTATAACAATTCCTTTTGTGAAATTACTAACATTTTGTACCAATGTTATTTCAAAAATATTTGGTGTATCCGAAAAAGATGAAGAAATTGTAACAGAAGAAGAAATAAAAATGATGGTAGATGAAGGCGAAGAAAAAGGTTCTATTCAGGAAGAAGAGAAAAACTTAATTAATAATGTATTTGAATTTAATGATATTACCGTGTCTGAAATTATGACGCATCGAACTGATATTTATGCAATTGATATCAATCAAAGCTTAAATGAGTTAATGGAAGAATTAGATGAATATAAATACAGTAGAATTCCAGTATATGAAGGAACTGTAGATGAAATAAAAGGTATTTTATATTTAAAAGATTTATTAAAATATGCAAAAAGTAAAAAAAGTATAAAATTAAAAACAATCATACATCCAGCCTATTTTGTGGCACAGTCAAAACCAATTAATGAAGTATTTAAAGAACTTCAAAAGAAACATAATCAAATGGCTATTGTTTTAGATGAATATGGCGGAACAGCAGGACTTGTTACAATGGAAGACATTTTAGAAGAGTTGGTTGGAGATATTTTTGATGAATATGATGAAATCGAAAAAGAATATGAAACCATTGATGATAATACGTATTTGATTAGTGGTAATGTTACAATTAACGATCTAAAGAAAATTTTAGATGTTCAAATTCCAGAAGGGGATTATGAGACACTATCTGGATATTTACAAGACATGCTAGGAAGGATTCCAGAAGATAAAGAAAAACCAGTAATTGAAACAGAGGAAGTAACTTACAAGATTGAAGAATATGAAGATAAGAGAATTTTAAAAGTAAAAGCATGTAAAAATCGTAATATAGAAGAAACGAAAGAAGAGGAAGAAGAATAAAATGGAGAAAATAATAGAATTAATCAATCATCATAAAACGAAGATAAGAATCATTACCATTATCGTAATAATGGTAATGATTTTGTTGGGAATTTATATTTATATTGATAATGATAGTAAAAAATATGAAGTAGAAGAGGTTTCTAACTTTTACTATTATCCAATTTATGAAAATGGGAGAATGGGTGTAATCGATGCAAATGGAAACCTATTAGTAGAACCGACTTATGATAATATAAAAATACCAAATCCAGAGAAAGCAGTATTTATATGTGATGATGGACAAAGCATAATTATACAAAATGATAAAAAAGAACTATTATTTTCAGAATATGAACATGTAAATGAAATTGATACAAAAGGAACGATTAGTAATATTCCATATGAAAAAAGAGTACTATCTTACCAAAAAGATGGAAAATATGGATTAATCAATTATGAAGGAACACAAATTACCAAACCAATTTATGACGAAATTGAAAGTTTAGAAAATAAAGAGGGAGAATTACTTGTAAAAAAAGACGGAAAATATGGAGTTATCAATCAAAAAGGAGCAACCATTATTAGACCACAATATGATGATATAGTAGCAGATGGTTATTATACAAAAGAAGAGAAATATGGATTATCTGGTTATATTGTATCATTAAAAACGCGGTGAAGGATATCAATATGGTTATGTTAGTTCAAAACGAAAACAAGTATTAGAAGTTAAATATGATTCCGTTTCACGTGTGTTAGAACGAGAGGATAGCGATGCTGTGTATATAGTAGCAAGAAAAAATGGACAAGCAGGTGTTATCAAAAATGGAAAGGTAATAATTAATTTTGCATATCAAAATATAGAGTATGATGACTATAATGAAGTATTTATGCTAGAAAGAAGCTCTAAAATAGGAATTGCTAGTATTGATGGTAACTTAATAATTCCAGTAGAATATGAACAAATTAATATGAATGGAATTTATCTTGAAGCAGTTGCCTTTGATGGTACCATTACGTATTTTAATGCAAAAGGTGAAAAACAAGAAGATACAAAATATGAATCTATATTAAAAACAAATCATGAAAATTATTTTATTACCATTGATAAAGAAGGAAGATATGGCATTATTGATAAAGAAGGACAGATAGTATTAGAAAACATATATCAATATTTAGAGTATGTATATGAAGATTACTTTATTGCATCAAATGACAATAGCGATTTAGGGATTATCAACAAAATGGGAGATATTATAGTAGAATTTAAGTATGAAGTTTTACAAAAAGTGGATAACTCTAATATGGTTGAAGCTAAGATTTTAAAACAAGATATAACAGAATTGTATTCAAGCAAATTAGAAAAAGTATATAGTAATAAAAAGGTATCAGTATATAGTTATGAAGATCACATTGAAGTAACGTCACAAAATGAAATAGAGTATTTTGATGTACAAGGAAATAAAATAGAAGATGTACAAATTGGTAATACAAAACAACCACAACATATTGGACCATATCACAAAGTGTATTATGGTTATGGAGAATGTTATTATACAAAGGAAATAGAAGAATAAGATGAAGGCACGGCTAAACGTTTCCGTGCCTTGATAAAATAAAATTAAAGGAGAATAAAAGATGTATCAAGAATTTGGAGTAAAAGAAAATATTAGTAGCTTAGCAAATGAAGTAGAAAAAGAAATTAGACCTATTTTTGAAGAAATTGATAAAACATGTGAGAAAAATAGTTTAAAGGTATTGCAAGCTTTTCAAGAAAATCACATCTCGGATATGCATTTTAACAGTACAACGGGTTATGGATATGGTGATGTTGGAAGAGATGCGATAGAGAAAATATTTGCTAAAGTACTTGGAGCAGAAGACAGTTTAGTTCGTGGACAATTCATTTCAGGAACACATGCATTAACAGTTGCATTATTTGCATTTTTAAGGCCAGGAGATACGATGCTTAGTGTATCTGGTAAGCCATATGACACCTTGGATTCTGTGATAGGAATAGAAGAAAATGCAAGTTCCTTAAAAGCATTTGGTGTTAAGTATGAACAAATTGATTTAGTAAAGGATGAATTTGATATAGAGGCGATTAAAGAAAGAGTAAGCAAGGGAAATATTAAATTAATTGAAATACAACGTTCAAGGGGATACAGCTTAAGAAGTAGTATAACAATAGACAAATTAGAAGAAGTTATTAAAGTCATTAAAGAAATTAATTCTAACATTATTATTATGATAGACAATTGTTACTGTGAATTTGTAGGAACAAAAGAACCATTGCAAGTAGGAGCAGATGTAATGGTAGGGTCTTTAATTAAAAACTTAGGTGGAGGAATTGCACCAAATGGAGCATACATAGCAGGAAGAAAAGATTTAGTAGAACTTGCAGCAGAAAGATTAACTTCACCAGGGCTTGGAAAAGAAGTAGGACCAACCTTAGGAATGAATAAACAAATTTTACAAGGACTATTTTTTGCACCAAGTGTCGTAGCAAGTAGTTTAAAAACAGCAGTATTTGCAAGCAGAATGTTGGAAAAACTAGGATACAACCCATCACCAAAATATGATGAAAAAAGAGCAGATATTGTACAAACCATTGAATTTGGCAACAAAGAAGATTTAATCAAATACTGCCAAGGAATTCAAATGGGTTCACCAGTAGATTCGAATTCTATTCCAGAACCATGGGATATGCCAGGATATACGGACCAAGTAATTATGGCAGCAGGAGCTTTTACACAAGGTTCATCAATAGAACTTTCTTGTGATGCACCAATACGTCCCCCATATGTCGCATTTATGCAAGGTGGACTTACCTATGAATATGGAAAATTAGGAGTATTAAAAGCAATTAGTAATATGGAAAAATAGAGGTAACAATATATGAAAAATATTATAATAATAGGAAGACCAAGAGCAGGTAAATCTACTTTAGCAAATAGGATAGTAGATAAATATCATTATCAAATAATAAGAACAGATACGATTAGAGGTAGTTTTAAAGATGTGTTTCCCGAATTAAACATTAAATCGTATACAGCAATAAACAGCAAAGAATTTCAGTTATTTTGTAAAACATACTTAGAAAGAAATTCAAGACAGCCAAGAAATAAATATGGTTATGTAATGGAAGGCTGTGAAATGCATGTAAAAGATTGTAAAGAATTATATGATAATGGAAACAATCTAATATATTGTTTGGCACAAGTTGATATTACTCCAGAAGAAATGGCTAAAATATGAAAGATAATGATACGGATAAAGATTGGACAAATGCGATGAACGATGAAGAACGTTTAAAATATTGTGAGAGGTCAATTGAAAAAGCAAAAGCAATAAAAGAAGAATGTAAAATATATGGATTAAAATTTTATGATACAGCTAAAAATAGGGAAGAAGTACTAGATGAAATTATGAAGGATATTGAAAAAAATATAGATTAGCATGAAACATGAAAACAAATAAAAGTGAGGAAATTAAGTAGATGAAAGTAGTAGTCATTGGTGGAGGGCCAGCGGGAATGCTTGCAGCAATTAGTGCAAGTAAACAAAACAATGAAGTTATCATTTTAGAAAAAATGGAGAAGTGTGGCAAGAAACTGCTAATTACAGGTAAAGGTAGATGTAACATTACAAGTAGCTTAGATATATCTGAGTTTATTTCTAATGTACCTGGTAATGGTAGGTTTTTATATAGTGCATTTTCTAATTTTACAAATCTTGATATTATCGAAATACTAAAAAAACATGGAGTGAAAGTAAAAAATGAAAGGGGAAATCGTATTTTTCCAGAATCAGACCGTTCACTTGATGTTTTAAACGCGTTACTAAAAGAACTAAAACAATGTAAAGTAGAAATAAGAACAAATGCAGAAGTTGTTGATATTAAAACAGAGAATGAAAATGTTATTGGTGTGACTTACAAAAATACAAAAACCAATAATACGGAGTTTATAACAGCCGATAAAGTGATTGTAGCAACAGGAGGAAAAAGCTACTCGAAAACTGGTTCAACAGGTGATGGGTATATATTAGCAAAAAAACTAGGACATCATATTACCGAAATTAAGCCATCGTTAGTACCACTTATTTGCAAAGAAAAGAAATTATGCCAAAGCTTAGAAGGACTTAGCTTACGAAATGTAGGTATTAAATTTGTAAATCAAGAAAATAAAAAAGTAATTTATGAAGACTTTGGAGAAATGGTATTTACAAAACTTGGAGTATCTGGTCCAACCATATTAAGTGCATCAGCACATTTGTTAAGATTAAAACAAATTGATAGACTCTTACAAGAAGATAAAATAGTATTACAAATAGATTTAAAACCAGCATTATCAGAAGAAGTATTAGATAGAAGAATGATAAAAGATTTTACGGAATTTAAAAACAAGCAATTTAAAAATAGTTTAGATGAATTGTTACCAAAGAAAATGATAGAACCACTAGTTTTCTTATCCAATATTCCACAAGAAAAAAGAGTAAATGAAATTACCAAAGAAGAAAGACATAGGCTAGTCCAATTACTAAAAAAATTTACTCTTACCATTAAGAATTTTGCAGATATTGAAGAGGCAATTATAACAGCAGGTGGAGTTGATATAAAAGAAGTAAATTCCTCTACCATGGAATCTAAAATAATAAAGGGACTATACTTTGCAGGAGAGATTTTAGATGTAGATGCCTATACAGGAGGCTTTAATCTACAAATTGCTTATTCAACAGGATACACAGCAGGAAGGAATTCATAATAAGAAAGGGAGCAATCATGTTTTATACAATTAAAGAAAATAGAACAGAAGAATTAATAGAAAAAAAATCTAAATTTATTGCCGATTTAATATGCATTAACAGTAAAGAAGAGGCAGAGAAAAGAATAACAGAAATCAAAAAGAAGTATTATGATGCTAAACATCATTGCTTTGCCTATATTACCTTTGATGAAGAGGGAAAAAAGCTAGAACGATGTAGTGACGACGGAGAACCTTCTCGGAACGGCCGGTCTACCAATGCTAGAATTACTTAGAGGAAAATCACTTTGTAATGTATTAATCGTAGTAACAAGATATTTTGGTGGTATTTTACTTGGAACAGGGGGGCTAGTAAGAGCATATGCAGGAGCAACAAAACTAGTACTAGAACATACAGAGTTGCTGTTAAAACAAATCGGAAAAGAAGTTAAGCTCATAGTAGCATATAGTGAAATAGAAAATTTCAAATATTATTGTAGAAAGCAAGAGATTTCTATCATAAAAGAAGAATATTCGGATAATGCTATTTTTTGGATAGAAATTAGCAATGAAAAACTCGAAAAAATGAACAATGAAATCGACAATTTTAATCTTAAAGTGATAAAAATAGACAAAATGGAAGAAAAATACATATAAACAAACATTACTGTATCAATACTTCTAAAAGAAATTTGAAAAAAATTCCAGAAAAGTATTGCATTTCATTTTAATAAATAATATAATTCGGAATGTAAAATTTTTACAATTTTCAAATTATTAGGAGGAATTAAAGTGAAAGAAAAGATTACAGTATTAATAGCAGATGATAATAGTGAATTTGCTAACAATTTGGCAGGATATGTTGAACGTGAAGAAGAGATGGAAGTAATAGCAATGGCACGTGATGGAAATGAAGCATATGATATGATTTGCTCTACACAACCAGATATTGTTTTATTAGATGTGATTATGCCACATTTAGATGGAATTGGTGTATTAGAAAAAATTCAAAGTTCAAATTTAAGAAAAACGCCTCTTTGCATTATGCTATCAGCAGTAGGACAAGATAAAATTACCCAAAGAGCAATTGACTTAGGAGCAGAATACTATGTAGTAAAACCATTTGATATAAAACTACTATTAAAAAGAATTAAAGACTTGAAAAATTACCAACCATCCCAATTTAAAAATGTAACAATGATGTCAAGAGAAATTAAAGCACCATATATTGAAATACCAGAAGCAAATAAGAAGAGTGAGGAAAATCTAGAAGCATTGGTAACCAATGTAATTCATGAAGTAGGAGTTCCTGCACACATAAAAGGATACCAATATTTAAGAGAAGCTATAATACTAGTAGTAAATGATATAGATGTAATTAATCAAATTACAAAACAATTATATCCAGAAATCGCAGAAAAATTCCGTACTACACCATCAAGAGTAGAAAGAGCCATCCGCCATGCAATCGAAGTTGCTTGGGGAAGAGGACAACAAGAGGCTGTTGAAAATATATTTGGTTATACAATTTCAGCATCAAAAGGAAAACCAACAAATTCAGAATTTATTGCAATGATAGCAGATAAGTTAAGACTAGAACTAAAGAGTGCATAAAATAAAAAGAACAACTGAAATATTTAAATCAGTTGTTCTTTGCTTTTTAAGAAAAAATTAATAGTATTTATATAAAGCAAGTGATATAATAGCAACTAGTGTAAGGAGAAGAATATGGAAGAAGAACGATTACGATATCATCCAAATATAAAAGTAGGATTAAATAAAAAGCAGATAGAAGAAAGAAAAGAGCATAATTTAGTCAACCATGATATGACGCAGAAAACAAAAAGCATGAAAGCAATTGTTTATAGTAACTTTTTTACTGTATTTAATTTAAT
>CANAZY010000013.1 GCA_947365805.1 uncultured Clostridium sp.
AATAGCAGCAGACATCGACTACAATGGAGGAACAAGTGTAACAGACTTATCCATGATGAACCAATACCTAGTAAAGAAAATCGAATTATAAAAAATAAATGGCACAAATTATATATATAATTTGTGCCATTTTTAATGTAGAGGCGAGCAGTGCTCGCCCATTATTCGTAATGAATTATTACAAAATTTAAAAAAAGGATTGACAAATAAATTTTAGACTGTTACGATAAGGATATTGATTCAAAAATAATCTAACATTTCGATTTTTTTCCTGAAAATCGGATATTTCCAATCAAAATTTAATAAAGAAAAAAGAGGGAATGCATATGTTATCAATTGTTAAAAGTATGTCCTTACATGGATTAGAAGGATATTTAATTGACGTGCAAGTAGATGTCTCTGCTCGGTATGCCAAGTTGGAGTGTGGTAGGACTTCCAGATGCTAGTGTAAAAGAATCTGGGGAAAGAGTAAGGACTGCTATTAAAAATTCAGGTTATGAATTTCAAAGTAGAAAAATTGTAGTAAATCTTGCACCAGCAGATACCAAAAAAGAAGGTTCGTTTTTCGATTTACCAATTGCTATTGGAATCTTGCTAAACTTTGAAGAAATTAAAAAACAAAATTTAGAAGATACGGTGTTTATTGGTGAACTTTCCTTAGATGGAAAACTAAACCATATTAATGGGGTATTACCAATGTGTATTGAAGCAAGAAATTTAAAAATGAAACGCATTATCTTACCAGAAGAAAATGCCAAAGAAGCATCTATTGTAGAAGGAATTGAAGTAATTGGAGTAAGGAACCTACAACAAGTCGTTAGGTATTTAAATAAAAAAGAAAATATCATTCCAAAAACAGCAAATCTAGAAGAGTTTTTTCATAAACAAAAACAATATCCGTTTGATTTTTCAGAAGTAAAAGGACAAGAAAATATTAAAAGAGCAATAGAAGTTGCAGCAGCACGGCTCTCACAATCTACTGTTAATCCGGTACGCCTCGGTTCTCGGAAAAACCATGATGGTAGGAAGAATACCATCCATTTTACCAGACTTAACCTTTGAAGAGGCATTAGAAGTCACTAAAATTCATAGTATTGCAGGAACCTTACCAAGGGGTACCCCTCTTTTAAGTACAAGACCATATCGAGCACCACACCATACAGTTTCTGCAAGCTCATTGGTAGGGGGTGGAAGAATTCCAAGACCTCGGAGAAATTAGTTTGGCTCATTTTGGTGTATTGTTTTTAGATGAACTTCCAGAATTTAATAAAAGTACACTAGCGGTTTTAAGAGGACCATTAGAAGATAGAATGGTAACCATTAGTAGAGTAAATGCAAGTTTAAGCTATCCATGTAATTTTATGTTTGTGGCTTCTATGAATCCATGCCCATGTGGGTTTTATGGTTCAAAAGAAAAAGAATGTAGCTGTACACCACAAGCTATTTCTAGGTATATGAGAAAAATTAGTGGTCCATTATTAGATAGAATTGATATTCAAATTGAAGTAACTCCTGTAAAATATCAAAAATTAGAAGGACAAAACTTAAGTGAATCTTCTGAAGAAATTAAAAAAAGAGTGGACAAAGCAAGAAAAATACAGCAAATTCGATATAGAGACCATGGAATTTATTCCAATTCAGAATTAACACCGACATTAATTGAACAGTATTGTAAACTAGATAGCAAATGTAAAATGCTACTACAAAATGCCTTTGAAAAATTAGGATTAAGTGCTAGAGCACATGCAAGAATTTTAAAAGTAGCAAGAACCATTGCAGATTTAGATGCCAAAGAAGAAATCCAAACAAAGCACTTAGCAGAAGCAATTGGGTATCGTAGTCTGGATAGAAAGTATTGGAAGAGCTAATTCATAAAAAGTAGGAAAAATGACTGATACAAGGGGAGGAGTGTAGGATGGAACATATGGAAATAATGCAAATAAAAGAAAAAGATAAAATATATCCAAAGCGTTTATTACAAATCAAAGATTGTCCTAAGGTATTATATGTATTAGGGAATAGTAATTTGTTAAACAAAGAAAACATCTTGGCAATGGTAGGCTCTAGAAATTGTTCAGAATATGGTAGAACTACAGCAAATTTCTTTGCCAAAGAACTTGCCAAAGAAGATATTACCATTATTAGTGGACTTGCTATCGGAATTGATGCCGCATCTCATATTGGTTCTATGGAAGAAAAACGGAAAAACCATTGCTGTTTTAGGATGCGGATTTTATCATATGTATCCAAAAGAAAATGAATGGTTATTCCACAAAATCCTATTAAATGGTGGATGCATTATTAGTGAATATGAGCCAAATGTGGAACCAAACACTAAAAATTTTCCTAAACGTAATCGTATTATTAGTGGACTTGCAAATGCAGTACTGGTTGTAGAAGCAGAACATAGAAGTGGTAGTACGATTACAGCAAGTTATGCAAAACAGCAGGGAAAAAGAGTTTATGCAATTCCAAGTAATATTAATGTAAGCACAGGTGTTGGCACAAACAAATTAATTCGTACAGGTGCTACGCTTATTACAAAACCTTCTCAAATTCAAAACGATTTTTTTCAAAACATAACAAACCAATCAATTCAAACAGTAAAGCAAGAACAATCCTTAAAAACAAGTCATGTCGATTTAAAGATTCCAGAACAATACCAAAAGATTTATACTCTTTTAGAAAAAGAACCAATGCATATTAACGAAATTGCCAAAAATCAAAATCTTTCAATTTCAGAATTAAATAGTATAATGACGATGATGGAAATTGAAGGATATATTCAAAGACTTGCTTCCAATTTATATAAGAAAAAGGAGTAGTGTATGTACATAAGACATGAAATTCGGAAAAATAGGAGAAGAGCTAGCTTGCCAATATCTACAAAAGAATGGATACAAAATTATAGAAAAAAATTTTGAGGCAAGGCAAGGGGAAATTGATATCATTGCTATGGAACAAAACGAACTTGTTTTCATTGAGGTAAAAACAAGAACCAATATAAAATATGGAAAACCAGTAGAATCAGTAGATGCAAACAAACAAAAACATCTCATAAAAACAGTAGAATATTATCTGTATGTCAGAAAACTAGAAAATGAATTTGTTCGAATTGATGTTATCGAAATTTATTTATATAACCATAAATATAAAGTAAATCATATTAAGCAAATAATATAAAAGGAAGAGTATAAAATTATGAAAAGGAGAGGCATATGACATATAATCCCAATATACATAAAAGGAAATCTATTAGATTAAATCAATATAATTATTCAAAAGAAGGTATATATTTTATAACGATATGTATTCAAAATAGAGAATGTTTATTAAGTAGAATTAAAAATGTAGGGGCAGGCCTTGTGTCTGCCCAAAACACATTAACTGAAATTGGCGATAAATTCAAAAACATATATATAGAATTAGAAAATAAATTTAATAATATAAAATTGCACAAATATATCTTTATGCCAAATCATATTCATGGAATAATAGAAATATGTAAAAGGGCAGACACAAGGCCTGCCCCTACATTGGGAGATATAATATGTACATTTAAATCCGAAACAACGTCAGAATACATTAAAGGAGTAAAAGAGAGAAAATATAAACCATTTAATAAAAGAATATGGCAACGTAACTACTATGAACATATTATTAGAAATGAAAGGGAATATAATACGATATGTGATTATATAGAAAATAATCCATTAAATTGGAAAAAAGACAACGATTATATGGACGAAAATGAATAAATATTGTATAATATAAATGTAATGTTCATACGCATAATGGAGGTAGAAGAATGGAAAGAATCAATATGGACACAATGGAAGTGGGCAGCCCAGAGTATATGGCTTCTATGCTTATTAATCTCTGTCAGAACGAATTAACTGATATAGAAGAAGGAGAATTCGAGGCCTGGTTAAAATGGAATATGAGACAGGAAGAGATTACATTGGGCAAGCAAAAACTCAAAGTACCAGAAGCGGAAAAGAAAGCAACTTTACATTTCATTGCTTTTTGGTATTACAAAAACAAGGAGCAGTAACCTTCATGAGTTTACCGTAGTATGTAGGTAAGCAAAAGAATAAGAGAGACCTTGTCGGAAACGACAGGGTCTCTTCTTGTTTCTTTTCAAATATTACAGAAATATTACAAAAAATTGCCTTAATTCATTTATTTTTGACCTAAAAAAAGATAAGATATAAGTGTTAAAATTATAGAAATTAAATTACAAATTAAAGTGTAGTTTGAGGAGAGAAATATGGGAGAAGTTATAGTTATAGCATTAGGAAAAGGTGGAGTAAGAAAAAACAACAACCTGATCTTAATCTGGTACGTCACGGCTCACGGAAAAACCATGATGGTAAGAAGGATTCCGTCTATTTTGCTAGATTTAACCTTCGAAGAGGCATTAGAAGTAACACTTGTAAAATACCAAAAGTTAGAAGGAGATACAAAGCAAGAAACATTTGACGAAATAAAAATTAGAGTAAATAAGGCAAGAAAAATACAACAAGAACATCTCATAAAAACGGTAGAATATTATCTATATTCCAGAAAACTAGAAAATGAATTTGTTCGAATTGATGTTATCAAAATTTATTTATATAACCATAAATATAAAGTAAATCATATTAAGCAAATAATATAAAAATGAAAAAATTCTTAAGAATAGGTTACAAAGATAAATTTATGATATAATGACACTAAAGTAAAAACAAAAGAAAAAATAGGGGGAAATATGTTAGAATTAAAAAATGTATCAAAATTCTACTATGGAAAAGACACCGTTGCTAGTGGATTTACCAAAATTAACTTAAAACTAAATATGGGTGAATTTGTTGTTATTACTGGTGAAAGTGGCAGTGGAAAATCGACTCTTTTAAATGTACTATCTGGGTTAGACACGTATGAAGAAGGCGAAATGTATATAAATGGAGAAGAAACAAGCGGATATAGCGAAACCGATTTTGAAAATTATCGTAAAAAGTATATCGGAAACATTTTTCAAAGTTTTAATTTAGTTAATAGCTATACTGTATACCAAAACATTGAATTGGTTTTATTAATCAATGGCTATAAAAAATCGGAAGTAAAAGATAAAATTATAGATGTCATTAAAAAAGTAGATTTATTAAAATATAAAAATACAAAAGTATCAAAACTTTCTGGTGGACAAAAACAAAGAGTAGCGATTGCAAGAGCCCTTGTAAAAGATACACCAATCCTTGTAGCAGATGAGCCAACAGGAAACTTAGACTCTAAATCGGCGGAAAATATTATGCAATTATTACATGAAGTTTCAAAAGACAAATTAATGGTTTTAGTAACACATAATTATGACCAAGTAGAACAATATGCCACAAGAAAAATTACGATGCATGATGGAAAAATGATAGAAGATAAAATGATGGTACCCCAAAATAAGGAAAAAGAGGCAGAAAATATAGAGGCATCCAAACCAATGAAAATTCGCAATAAAATTCGATTGGGAATTCGTAATACCTTTAACATCTTACCAAAATTTTTATTACTGATTGCAGTATATTTAGTACTATGCTTAGCTGCACTAGGTGGATATTCTTCCATAAAAAAACAAGAATATGAAAAATCAAAATTAGGAAGTAACTACTATTTTAGGGATACGAGCGATAAGCGTATTATCATCAAGAAAAAAGATGAAAGCGTCATTCAAAAAGAAGATTATGATAAAATAAAAACACTTTCGAATATCGATAAAGTGATTGAAAATGATTTGTTATTAGACCAAATGGTTAGTGTACATGGGGATAGATATGGTTTTTCAGCAAAAATTGAAAATGACAAAACAATGCCAGCTAAATTAGATGTAGGAAGAATGCCAGAAAATGAAAATGAAGTTATTTTAAAAGTAAACAAAACCTATTTTTTCCAAAGAGATATTGAAGAAAGTATATTAAATAAAGATTTTGTTATTAGGGAAACCAATAATTATCTAGAGATTTTTGAGAACAAATTAAAAATAGTAGGAATTATATTTGATGAAGAAAAAACAGACTATATGAATATGGCAACCATCTATCTAAATGACAGTAAAATGGAACAAGTACGAAGAGCGATGAACACAGTTAGTAGTAAATTAGAAGTAGAATTTAATGCTCATATCATTAAAATAAATGGGCAATATCGCGTAGTTCCAAATAAAAAAGTACCACAAGGAAAAGTATATGCTTATGAAGAATTAAATTATATGGCAAAAAACAATAATTGTAAAAATAAACCACTTACCGTTAAAGTAGAAAACAGATACTATACAGATAGTATTACTCTTAAAGTAGAGAAGACTTATAATAAGCGTAATGCAAAACAGCTATTAGGATTAGAAGAAGTAAATGCCTATCAAATGGTATTTTATATCAATCCAGATGACTATTATTCCTTATTTAATAAAGGAATTTACCAAAGTAGTGTATTTATAGAAGATGAACAAAAAGTACAAGAAACTTTACAAGAGCTAGATAAATTAGGGTATCAAACATTATATGTAAAAGATACATTAGTAGACTATTCAGAAGGAATGGCGAGTGTTATGTCCAATGTAACTACCATGGTTGTTACCGTTATTGTAGTTGCTGCATTATTCTTCTTGTCATATTTTATTATTAAAATTATTCTAAAATCAAGAAATGTATATTACACAACCATTCGTATTTTAGGAGCAACCAGAAAAAATGCAAAACAATTATTAAAAATAGAGCTATTGACTGTTTTGAATATTGTATATGTAGGCATTGTTTTAGCAAGTGTGCTAATCAAAAATGGTATCATAGAACAAGAATTTATTTACAGCTTATTACGATATATTCATTTAGCAGATTATGCGATTTTATATGTAGGATTGGTTTTTATATCCTTACTTATCTCAAACCGATATGCAAGGCAACTGTTTAAAAAATCAGTTATGAATACTTATAGGGAAGAGGTGTAGAATATGGTAAAATTAGAAAAAGTAGAAAAATATTTTAATCGTCATAAGAAAAATCAAATTCATGCCATCAATTCTGCAACCTTAGAATTACCAGATAAAGGCTTAGTTGCTATTTTAGGAAATTCTGGCTCACGGAAAAACCACTCTATTAAATGCAATTGGCGGATTAGATAAAGTAAATAAAGGAAAAATTTATATTGATGGAAAAAAGATAACAAAAGTAAGAACAGCAAAAGTAGATAAAATAAGAAGCTTAAAAATTGGGTATGTTTTTCAAAACTATCACTTAATGAACCATCTAACCGTATTTGATAATGTAGCATTGGTTTTAAAAATGGTAGGAATGAAGAAAAAAGAAGAAATTGTTAAACGAGTAAATTACATTTTAGAAGTACTAGGAATGTATCAATATCGTAATCGACTTTCCTATATGCTATCTGGTGGACAAAAACAAAGAGTAGCCATTGCAAGAGCATTAGTGAAAAATCCGAATATCATTATTGCAGATGAGCCAACTGGAAATTTGGATAGTAAAAATTCGATTGAAATTATGAATATTATTAAAACCATTTCAAAAGATAAATTGGTTATTTTAGTAACACATGAAAAGGAACTTGCTAATTTTTATGCCTCTCGCATTATTAAAGTAGTAGATGGAAAAATTGTATCAGATGATATTAATAAAGATAATCAAGATTTAGATTATCAAATGTATCATAAAATTTATCTAAAAGATATGCCACATCACGAAACGATTGATAAAGAAGGCATCAAAATAGATTGTTATGAAGATAATAAAGAAAATGTTACCATCAAATTAGTTGTTAAAAATGGTAATATCTATTTACAATCGGATAAAAAGGTAGAAGTAGTAGATGAAGATTCTAGTATTGAATTTGTAGATGACCACTACAAAAAGATGTCAAAAGAAATCTATGAAAATTATCAATTTAATAATGAAGATATTATTAATGATAACTATAAAAAGCGATATACTTCTATTTATAATATAGTTACTTTGTTTATAAATGGAATAAAAACAATATGGAGCTATTCTCCATTAAAGAAAATATTACTATTGGGATTCTTTGTTTCAGCAATGTTTATTATATATGCGGTTAGTAGTATTTTTGGAGTTACTAATATTAAAGACCAAAATTTTGTAGTAACAAACCGAGACTATTTAAGTGTTGTGAGTTTTCAAAATACGGTACCAGAGTATTTAGAATATGAAAAATTGGATTTTATTGATTACATGATACCAGGAGATGCAAAGGTTGATTTTACAATAAAATATCCAGATTATTATCAAACAGCAAATGCAAGTGGACAAATAACCGTCTCTTTATCTGCAATTCATAGAATTAATGAAAATGACATTATTTGCGGAAGGATGCCAGAAAATAAGAAAGAAATTGTTATTGATAAGATGGTAGTAGATATTATATTTGGAAATGTAACACCAAACCAAGTAGGGATTACCAAAATGGAACAGTTAATAGGAAGACCAATTCATGTAGGAAGTGAAATGTTTGCAGTTAATGGTGGTAATGGTCAAACACAAATGGAGCCATTTATTATAGTTGGAATTACCAATAAAAGCAGTCCATCTTTATATATGGCAAAAGAAAACTTTGTAAATGTATTAGCAATGGCTAAAATGAATGATTCTCGTTATGGAGAACAGCAGGCTTCTGCTTTAAAATTAATAGATGTTAATTTAGTAAAAGACGAAATTACTTTAAAAAAGGGAAAAATGCCAAATAACGATTATGAGATTATTGTAAACAGTAATTATGCAGGACAAATGAAATTAAACAAAACAATTGATGAAAAGGTGAATGGACAAAAGTTAAAAGTAGTAGGGTATTATGAAAGTAAATATGGAAAAGAAGAATATTATACCAATCAAAATACAATTCAATATCAATTGATTGAAAACACGCAAAACTTAATTATCTGCCCAAAAGATAAATTAAAAACAATGGAATACTTTATGCAAAATAATAAAAATATTGTGGATACTTACCAAAAAGATAGAAATACCTATATTGAAAGAATGAAACCACAAATAATAGCAAGCATAACGGTATCTGGTGTCATTTTACTGATTTCTTTAATTGAAATTTATTTAATGATACGTTCTTCTTTCCTTTCTAGAAAAAAAGAAGTGGGTATTTTAAGAGCAATTGGACTTAAAAAAAGTGATGTTTATAAAATGTTTTTAGGAGAAATTTTAGCAATCGATGTGTTAATATCTCTCCCAGGAATTGTACTCATGTCATACATTGTCTCAAACCTAGCAAAAACAAGCTTTTATTCAAACCAATTTGTATTTAATCCACTTGTTGTTGCAATCAGTATAGCAATTGTATTTGGCTTCCATTTAATCATTGGATTACTACCCGTATTTAATACGCTAAGAAAAACACCAGCAGAAATCCTAAGTGGAAATGCAATCGACTAATATAAAAAATACGTTTCTTATAAAGGAACGTATTTTTTATTTTTTTATTGCTAAAAATCAAGTGTTAGCCTTGACAAACAAATGGAAACGTAATATAATGTTAACCGAGTCTAACTTTAGAAAAAAGGAAGAGAAAATATGGTATCAAAAGCATTAGAAGAATATTTAAAAACAATGTATGTATTAAAGAAACAAAATGGAAAAATACGTGTAACGGATATTGCCGAGAAAATGAATTGTACAAAACCAAGCGTAAATAAGGCAATTAACAATTTAAAAGAGAATGGATTATTAAATTATGAATCTTATGGAGCAATTGAACTAACAGAAGAGGGAGAAAACCTAGCCAAAAAAGTATTAGAAGCATATGATATTGTTTATGTATTTTTAAAAGAGGTTTTAAACTTAGAAGAAGAGGACGCTAAAAAAGAAGCAGAAAAAGTAAAATCTGTAATTTCTGATAAAACAGCGAATCAGTTAGCTAAATACGTTCATAAAGAATTAGGATTAAGCAATTTAGATTGTGATTATGATATTGGAAAAGAAAAATGTAGATGTTGTGTAAGAAGAACATTGACGAAATAGAAAGGGATTAAAGATGAGTAACAAATTATTAGAAATAAAAGATTTATATGTAAATGCAGAAGAAAAAGAAATTTTAAAAGGGATTAATTTAAACATCAATAAAGGGGAAATTCATGTGATTATGGGACCAAATGGTTCTCGGAAAAACAACAACAGCAAATGCCATTTTAAATAACCCATGTTATAAAAAAGTAAATGGGAGTATTACATTTGATGGAATGAATATTACCAATTTAAAAACAGACGAAATTGCAAGAAGTGGAATTTTTATGTCTTTTCAATTACCAGAAGAAATTCCTGGAGTATCGGTAACCAATTTCTTAAAATATGCGAAAAACAAAATAACTGGAAAGCCAGTTAAAATATTTGAATTTAAAAAAGAACTTGCCAAATCCATGGAAGAACTAAACATGAATCCTAAAAATATGGAAAGAAGCTTAAATGTTGGATTTTCTGGAGGAGAAAAAAAGAAAAATGAAATCTTACAAATGCTTGTCCTAAATCCGAAACTTGCCATCTTAGATGAAACGGATTCAGGGCTAGATGTAGATGCTATTAAAACTGTATCCAAAGGAATTGAAATGTTTAAAAACAAAAACAATGCAGTCTTAATTATTACTCATAATACAAAAATTCTACACAGCTTAAAAGTAGACTATGTTCACATTTTAGTAAATGGAAAAATTGTAAAAACAGGAAAACAAGACCTTGCGCGTGAGATTGAAGAAAACGGATATGGTGAGTATAAATAGAAATACCTTGAAAGGAAATAAACATGAGTAAAACTAAATTAGATGAAATCAACCGTAATATATATGACATCAAAAATAAAGATGAATATGATTTTAAAATAAAAAAAGGATTAACTCCTGAAATTATAGAAGAAATCTCAAAACAAAAAGATGATCCAAAGTGGATGAGAGAGTTCAGGCTTCAAGCACTAGAAGTATATAATAAATTAGAACTTCCAACGTGGGGACCAGATTTAGCTGAACTAGATATGAATGAAATTGCAACCTATGTAAGACCAAAAACTTCTTTAAGTACATCTTGGGAAGATGTACCAGATGATATCAAAAACACATTTGATAAATTAGGAATCCCAGAAGCAGAAAAAGAATCTCTTGCAGGAGTAGGAGCACAATACGATTCCGAAGTTGTTTATCACAGTATGAAAGAAGAATTAATTAAACAAGGGGTTATTTATACCGATATGGAAAGTGCGGTTAAAAAATACCCAGAGTTAGTAAAAGAACATTTTATGAAATGTGTACCAGTTCATGACCATAAATTTGTAGCGCTTCATGGAGCAGTTTGGTCAGGAGGGTCTTTTGTATATGTACCAAAAGGAGTAAAAGTGGATATTCCACTTCAATCCTATTTTAGATTAAATTCACCAGAATCTGGACAATTTGAACATACCTTAATCATTGTAGATGAGGGAGCAAGTCTTCACTTTATTGAAGGATGTAGTGCACCAAAATATAACAAAGTAAACCTACATGCAGGATGCGTAGAATTATACGTAAAAGACAATGCTTGTTTACGATATTCTACCATAGAAAACTGGTCAAAAAACATGTTAAATTTAAACACCAAAAAAGCAATTGTTGGAAAAAATGCAAAAATGGATTGGGTATCTGGTTCTTTTGGTTCTAAAATATCGATGTTATACCCAATGAGTATCTTAAATGGAGAAGGAGCAAAATCAGAATATACAGGAATTTCTTTTGCAGGAGGCGGACAAAATTTAGATAATGGATTTAAAGTCATTCATAATGCAAAAAATACATCAAGTGTGGTAAATGCAAAATCCATTTCCAAAAATGGAGGAAAATGTACTTACCGTTCTTTGGTTCGAATTAACGAAAATGCTGGAGGATCAAAATCAAGTGTATCTTGTGAATCCTTAATGTTAGATGATATTTCAGTTTCAGATACGATACCAGTAAATGATATAAGAACAGATGATGTGGAATTCTCACATGAAGCAAGCATCGGAAAAATAAGCGATAAAACCATCTTTTATTTAATGAGTAGAGGCTTATCCGAAGAAGATGCTTTAAGTATGATTGTAAGAGGATTTGCCTATCCAATTTCAAAAGAATTACCAGTAGAATATGCAGTAGAAATGAATAATTTGATTAACTTAGAATTAGAAGGAGCCATCGGATAAAATTCTAAAAATAAAATCAAAGGAAGGACAAAGAATGGAAAAACTAAAATTAAATGAAACACCAGTAAGAACGTCAAGAAATTTTAATATTAACAATATTAAATTAGAAAATATAGTGATACCAAAAACGTTAGGAAATTTTAATCATGTAACAATAAAAGCGGAAACTTCTAAAATTGAAATTTCTAACAATACAAATCCAATCGATTTAACATATGGTTTAGGAGAAGAACTTACAAGTCAAGTCGCAAAACAAGCAAATCAAAAATTAAAAGTTAAAATTGATAGTAAAACAAACCAAGAAATACAAATTGGATTTACATTTGATAAAGAAAATATACACTTAGTAGATGATATTCAAATAGAGGCAAATGAAAGTGCAAAGGCTACAGTAATAATAAAATATGAAACAGTAGAAGATTTAGAAGCATTTCATAATGGTGTCATTCGATTACATGCAAAAAGAGATGCCAAAATAAATGTAGTAATTGTGAATTTCATCAATATAACATCAAATCATTTTCTAAGTATCGAAAATATCCTAGAAGAAAATGCAAAAGTACAATATACCATAATTGATTTTGGTGGAAAAAATAGTATCACAAACTATTATTCAAATATAATAGGAAATGCAGCAGATAATAGTTTAAATACGATTTATTTGGGAAGTAAAGACCAAGTATTTGATTTAAACTATATTGCAGAATTAAGAGGAGAAAAATCAAATATCGACATACAAGTAGAAGGAGCTTTAAAAGATAAGGCAAAAAAACATTTTAAAGGAACCATCGATTTTAAAAAAGGCTGTAAAAAAGCAACAGGGAATGAAGCAGAAAACTGTATGCTATTATCCGATACAGCAAGGTCAATTGCATTACCAATGCTACTATGTTCAGAAGAGGAAGTAGAAGGAAATCACTCATCATCAGCTGGAAAAGTAGGTGACAAAGAATTATTCTATATTATGAGTAGAGGATTTACAAAAAAAGAAGCAATGAAACTAATGGTAAAAGCAAAATTCAATAAGATACTAGAAAACATTAAAAGCGAAGAACTAAGAGAACAAATTTCAAATGAGATTGATGAGAGATTAAATTAAGGAGAAAATATGAACATAGAAGAAATAAAAAAAGATTTTCCAATTTTAGAAAATAATAAAATCACATACTTAGATAGTGGAGCAACAACACAAAAACCACAATATGTCATAGAAAAAATTGAAGAATTTTATCAAACTTATAATGCGAATCCACATAGAGGGGCATATTCGTTAAGCATGGAAGCAACCCAAAAATATGAAGAAACAAGAGCTAAAATTGCAAACTTTATTCATGCACGTCATCCAGAAGAAATTATATTTTCGAAAAACGCAACCGAAAGCTTAAACTTAATTGCCTATTCTTATGGAATGGAAAACTTAAAACAAGATGATGAAGTTGTCATTTCAATTATGGAACATCATTCGAATTTAGTGCCATGGCAAAAAGTGACCAAGCAAACAGGTAGTAAGTTAAGCTACATGTACATAAATGATGATTACGAAATATCCGACAAAGAAATAGAAGAAAAGATTACTAACAAGACTAAAATCGTTGGTATTACACATGTTTCTAATGTGCTTGGAACGATTAATAATGTAAAGAAAATTATAAAACAGGCACATTCCAAAGGAGCAATTGTAATTGTCGATGCTTCCCAAAGTATTCCCCACATGGAGATTAACGTACAAGACCTAGATTGTGACTTTCTAGTCTTTTCAGGACACAAAATGCTTGCACCTTTAGGAATTGGAGTATTATATGGAAAAAAAGAAATACTAAATAAAATGAGTCCCTTTTTAATGGGGGGAGACATGATAGAATATGTATATGAACAAGATACCACTTTTGCACCACTTCCAAACAAATTTGAAGCAGGAACTCAAAACGTAGAGGGTGTTATCGGACTAGGTGCAGCAATTGATTATATTCAAAAGATTGGATATGACACGATAAACAAATTAGAAGAAGAAATTGTTTCTTATGCAAGAGAAGAACTATCGAAACTAGATTTCTTAGAGCTATACCTAACACCAAATAAACAAAACCATTCTGGAGTGATTTCCTTTAATATAAAAGGAGTACATCCACATGATGTAGCAAGTATATTAGATGTAAATGGTGTATGTGTACGTTCCGGAAACCACTGTGCACAACCATTAATGAGATTTATGGGAATGGATTCTACATGTAGAGCAAGTTTTTATTTCTATAACACAAAGGAAGATGTAGACAAGTTAGTAGTCGCATTACAAAAAGCATATGATATGTTTAAAAAATACATGAAATAAAGAAAGGTAAAAAAATGGAAGATTTAGCAGATGTATATAATGAATTAATTATGGAACATAGCATGAATTCATACAATAAAAAGAAATTACCAAAACCAGATTATTCTGAAATGGGACATAACCCAAATTGTGGAGATGAGATTACATTAGAATTAAAAGTAAATGGAAATAGCATAGAAGATATGGCATTTTCAGGACATGGATGTGCTATATCACAAGCTTCTACCTCCATTATGATAGATACACTAAAAGGAAAAACACTAGAAGAAGCAAAAGATATCATCAAAACATTTATCCAAATGATAAAAAGAGAAACAACAGACGAAGAAGAGCTAGAAAAGTTAGAGGATGCAATTTGTTTTAAAAATGTATCTAACATGCCAGCAAGAGTAAAATGTGCACTTCTTGCATGGCATACACTAGAAGATATGATAAATAAAAATGAAAAAGGTGGTACAGCAAGTATTGATTGTTGCCAGTAAATTCAGAAAAAGGAAAGTAATATGGAAAAAGAAGAAAATAAAAGAGTATTATTAGGAATGAGCGGAGGAGTCGATAGTAGCGTATCTGCCCTTCTTTTAAAAGAACAAGGATATGAAGTAATCGGAACAACCTTAGAACTTTTTGTAGGAAGTAGTTGTTGTAATCAAAACACTTATTTAGATGCAAAAAATGTATGTAATGCACTAGAAATGCCACATTTTACTTATGACGCTAAAAAAGAATTTAAAACTTGTGTAATCGATGACTTTATTGGTTGTTATGCAGATTGTAAAACACCAAACCCATGCATTGAATGTAATAAATACATGAAATTCGGATTCATGTATGAAAAAGCAAAAGAATTAGGCTGTCAATACATAGCAACAGGACATTATGCCAAAACGGAATATAGCAAAGAATATAAAAGATGGGTATTAAAAAAATCAAATGCAGGAAAAAAAGACCAAAGCTATGTTTTATGGAATATTCCAAAAGAATTAATTGAACATATATTATTTCCATTATCTGATTTTGAAACAAAAGAAGAAATCAGGCAAATTGCAAGAGAAGCCAACTTAAAAGTAGCTAATAAACCAGACAGTGAAGATATCTGTTTTATACCAGATGGAAACTATAAGAAATTTTTAGAAAACAATTCAAATATAAAACCAAAACAAGGAAACATTGTAAACAAAGACGGAAAAATCCTCGGAACCCATACAGGATTATACAATTATACCATAGGACAACGAAAAGGACTTGGCATTTCAAACCCAGTACCACTTTTTGTTTTAGGATTTAACAAAGAAAATAATGAAGTCATTGTAGGAGAGGAAAACGAATTATATAAAAAAGAAATTACAGTATCTAATATTAACTTATTATTAGTAGATGAAATAAGAGATTGGATGGAAGTAACAGTAAAAACAAGATATTCCTCAAAAGAAGCAAGTGCTAATATTAAGCAAGAAGGAAATACAATTAGGGTAGTATTTGATGAACCACAAAGAGCAATTACCCCAGGGCAATCAGCAGTATTTTATATAGGAGATATTGTTTTAGGAGGAGGAAAAATTACTGAAGCTGTTTGAAATGAAATGAATTACAGCTTCAGTATGCAAAATGCGAAGCATTTTACATTCCTAAGAAAGCTGTTTGAAATTTATAGAAAGTAAAAAGAAACAAAGAAGATTTACTAGTATTAAGAAAGGAATAAATAAAATATGTTTTCAAGAACAGAACGATTAATCGGAAAAGAAGGAATAAAAGCATTAAACCAAGCAAAAGTTGCAATCTTTGGTATTGGCGGAGTAGGCTCTTTTGTAGTAGAGGCATTAGCAAGAGCGGGAATTGAAAATTTTATTTTAGTAGATAACGATGAAGTAGACCAAACCAATATAAATAGGCAAATCATAGCAACCCATAAAACAATTGGAAAACCAAAAGTAGAAGTAGCAAAAGAAAGAATATTAGAAATTAATCCAAATGCAAAAGTAGAGGTTCACCAAGAATTCTTTACGAAAGACAGCAAGGGAATTTTAGATAATACGATTTCCTACATTGTAGATGCAGTCGATACTGTAACTGCTAAAATTGAATTAGTAATACAAGCAAACCAATTAAGCATACCAATCATATCTTGCATGGGAACAGGAAACAAACTAGACCCAACCAAATTTGAAGTAGCAGATATCTACAAAACTTCAGTATGTCCACTTGCAAAAGTAATGAGAAAAGAATTAAAATTAAGAGGAATACCAAACTTAAAAGTAGTCTATTCGAAAGAAGAACCAATCAAGCAAGAAGTAAAAACGACACCAGCAAGTATCTCCTTTGTTCCATCCGTAGCAGGACTAATTATGGCAGGAGAAGTTATAAAAGATATTATAAAGTAAAAACAGTAGAGAGTTGGCATTTTGCTAACTCTCTACTGTCATATTTTTTTCCATAATTTCTTTTTCATAAAAGCATAAAATTCATCTGCATTTCCAATTGAAAAATTATTTTTCAATAATATATACGAATGATTCTTATCTAAATATAAATAAAAACGGTCTTTTTCCTCAAAAATCTTATAAAACTTAAAATATTTTAAAGTAACAGTATCCGTTCCATTTGAAATGGTAACAACATCATCATAAAATGTATAAGTATTTTTCATCTTTTTTTGAACCTTTTTACTACTTGCCTCTTTTTTTACAAATAGTAGAGGATGAACCATACGATAAAAAACAAAGCCAACTAAAATCAAAATAAAACAGATACCCAATAATATTTTACCATAACAAAATTGTAGTACCATACAAAAAACAAGTAAGGCTACAATAAATAAGGTATAACCATGATACTTCAAATTATATTTATCCGAATGAAATTCTACAAATTTCTTATATTCTGCTAAATTATAAGCCGTTGTATTTTGAAAACGTATCTCCATAAAATCACCGTAATCCATTATACTAGAAAAACAAAAAGAAATAGTAGTTGTTACTAAAATGTCATAAAAACTTAATATTTGTAAGTTTATCTAAAAAAGCTTAGAAAATACGCAAAAATGAAGAAGATGCTCTAAAGTAAGGGAATTGGCAAAAAAACGAATTTATAGTATGATACAAGTAACGAATTATAAATAAAAACAAAAGAAAAAGGGGCTAATGCATTTATGAAAAAGATATTATTAAAGAGTATTAAAAGATATTGGTTTGCAATTTTTTTGCAAATAATCTTTATTGGATTAAATATCTATTTTTTAACTTATCCACCTAAAATCATAGGAAATATTATTGATTTACTATATGACCTAGAAACAAACCAAAATGCAATTATAATGCAAGTATGGTATTTATTAGGAAGTTGTATGATATTACTTGGTGTTCGTATGCCATGGAGATGGCTTGCAGGTTATATACCAAGAAGTATAGAAAGAGATTTAAAAGACAAGTTATTTGAACAATTTATGAGAATTAAAATGGCAAGTCTACAAAATATCAAAAATGGAGAATTGATGTCTTATTTCGTAAAAGATATTACTGAAATTAGAAAATTTATATATCGTTTGATGTCACATGGAACAAGATTTGTATTTACCATTATGATTGCTACTTTTACTATGATGAGTGGGGTAAATATTTATTTAACATTAGTAACGCTATGCCCAATTATTTTAACGATATTTTTAATTATTAAAATTAAAGAATATGTAGAAAGTAGTTTTCGTAAATCACAAAAATACTTTACTGACCTTTCTGAATATGTACAAGAAAGTACAGATGCCATTCGTACAACAAAAGCATATACAGGAGAAATGAACCAATTAAAAGAGTTTATTAGAAAAAATCGTAGATTAAGAGAAGCAAATAATGCAGTAGATGTTCATTCTACTTTACTTTCTACATGTCTTAATATATGCTTTGGTCTATGCTATGGAATTTCCTTATTATATGGTTCAAAATTAGTATTAGAAGGAGTAATTACAACAGGAGATTTTGTTGCTTTTAATGGGTATATAGGGCTATTTGTAGGACCAGTATCGTGGATTCCAGGCGTTATCTCTTATTACAAAAGAGCTAAAATATCTTATCAAAGATTAGATAATGTATTTGAATTAGAAAAAGAAAAAATATTACCAAAAGTACCAGCAAAAGAAGACGAGTTCCAAGGAAACATTGAAATTCGAGATTTAAGTTTCAATTATCCAGAAAATTTAGAAATGGTATTAAGCCATATTAATATAAAAATAAATAAAGGAGAAACCCTGGGTATAATAGGAACAATTGGAAGTGGAAAAACAACACTAATGAATTTATTACTACGTCTATATCCAGTTCCAGATGAAAAGATTAAAATTGATGGAAAAGATATTAATGAAATTCCACTATTAACGTTAAGAAATCATATTTGCTATATTACTCAAGATAACTTTTTATTCTCTACATCATTAAAAGAAAACATTAAACTATTTAAAGATGGATTTGAAGATGAAGAAGTAAAAGAAAGTACCAAGAATGCAATGGTATATGATGATATTGAAAAAATGCAAAATGGAATTGATACGATTATTGGAGAAAGAGGAGTTGACCTTTCTGGAGGACAAAAACAAAGAGTTGTTATTTCAAGAGCATTTTTAAATAAAAGTAAAGTTGTTATTTTTGATGATACTTTTTCAGCATTAGATAACAAAACAGAACAAATGGTATTAAATAATGTAAAAGAGTTAGTAAAAGATAAGACCTGTATTATTATTTCAAACCGTATATCAGACATTAAAGATGCAAACCAAATTATTGTATTAGATGGCGGTAACATCATTGAAAGTGGAACTCATGAAACATTATTAAACAAGCAAGGAAAATACTATAACTTCTATAAAGAACAAACAGCAAAATCACAAATGGCTTTAAACTAAAGAAAGGAAGAAACGAATGAAAAAGAAGAAAAACAGTACACTATCACGTGTTTTTGAAATGGCAAAGCCTCATAAAAAAACAATTATCATTGTTACGATTCTTTCACTACTAATCAATATTGGTGAAATTATAAAACCATATTTAATTAAAATCGTAATTGATGATTATATCAGCCAAGGAATATTCCAAAAAGGAATGGTTACCATTGGTATGATAGGGGCTTGTTATATAGGAATTGTTATTTTAGGAAACATCATCGATTTTATTGCAAGTACTACCACGAACATGATGGGAGAAGACATTATTTATACCATGAGGAATCGCTTGTTTAAATATACTCAATATGCAAATATTCCATTTCATGATAAAACATCAGCAGGAAAATTATTTGTAAGAATTACCAATGATGTAGAAGATGTCTCGACCTTATTTAAAGATGTCATTACCACATTTTTTAAAGATATGATTTTAATTGTTGCCATTGTTACTATTATGATTTACTTTAGTGCAAAATTAAGTTTATTATCGTTTATTGTAATACCATTGATTATTCTTTTTTCCGTTGTATTAACAAAGATATTAAATAAAATTTATGAAAAATCAAAAAGAATTAAAACACAATTAAATACCTTTTTAGCAGAATCTATTTATGGTTCGAAATTAATTAAAATATTTAACATCCAAAAAGAGAAACAAGAAGAATGTGAATCTCTAACACATAGTTTTAGAGATTCAAGGCTACCAGGAGGAATTATTGAAGGATTACTACCTGCCCTAATGACCATTTTAGAGAATTTAGCAATTAGTATCATCGTATGGGCATGTCTGGGAGGCGTATTAGGAAATGCTTTCGATGTAGGTCTTATTTATGTATTCGTTACCTATGTAAAACAACTATTTGAGCCAATTACAAGAACAATTGATAATATCGAAACCGTACAAGAAGCATTTGTATCGATTAACAAAATCTATGATATTTTAGACCACAAAGAATACATAGAAGATTTAGATTCTGGAATCGAATTAACCGATGTGAAAGGTCGTATCGAATTTAAGAATGTATGGTTTTCATATGATAATCAAAAATGGGTGTTAAAAAATGTTAGCTTTACCATAGAACCAGGGCAAAGCATTGCATTAGTTGGGAAGACAGGATGTGGGAAAACGACCATTACGAATTTAATCAATCGTTTTTACGATATCCAACAAGGAGAAATTTTGCTAGACGGAGTAAATATTAAAAACATAAACAAACGAAGTTTAAGACAACATATTGGGATTATTTTGCAAGATCCATTTATCTTTGCAAGAAGTATTAGAAACAATATAAAATTAAATAGTACGAATATTACCGAAGAAGATATAACAAATGCGGTAACACTTTCCTCGGCAGATGATTTTGTTTGCTCACTTCCAAATGGAATCGATGAAATTGCTAAAGAAAGAGGTTCTTCTTTTTCAGCAGGACAAAAACAATTACTAGCATTTGCAAGAATTTTTGCACATAACCCATCCATCTTCATATTAGATGAAGCAACAGCCAACATTGATACCCATACAGAGCAATTAATCCAAAAATCCATCGATATGATTTCAGCAAAAAAGACATCAATTTTCATTGCTCACAGATTAGCAACAATCGTAAATGTTGATAAAATTATTGTATTAGATGCAGGGGAAATAGTAGAAATGGGAAATCATGTAGAACTTTTAAAAACAGGCGGATATTACAGCAAGTTATACAATTCTTACTATGCAAGCCTAAATTAGAAAAATCTTGTATTTTATGAAAATATATAGTATAATAATGGAAGATAAAAAAGTGGAGGGTAAGCCATGGGATTTAAAAGAGAATTTAATTTTGAAGATGATATGGAATTATTAAATTTAAACTATCAAATGAATGGTGCGAGTTTATCTGATTATTTTCAAAATGAGATAGGAGCAAATGAGCCAATTAAAACAGATATCAATAACGAAATACAACAACCCAAAAACCAATTGTAAAATTGGTTTTTTTATTTAGGACTCTTTTATTCTTAATTGTAAAAATTGTAAAGAAATCTTAATATATTTTTTTAGAAAAATACTTGGAGAAAGACAAAACCCATGTTATAATAAAATTGTAGTATTTTAAAATAGGGAGAATTATATGAATCAGATTTTAGTAACCGAAAAACTATATGTTACTCCTGAACTGAAAAGAAAAAAGAAAATTTACAAAATTAACTTTTTCTTATCAGTCTTTTTAGTGTGCTCTTTATTTTCTTATTACATATATGCAGAATACGATAGAAATAAAAACGAAGAAGTATCCAAAGAAATTTTAGCAAGTATTGATTTAGGATATTTTGAAGAAGAACCAAAGCCAAGAAGCAACGGTGTACGCATGGAAGATAATGTATTAATTGTAACATTAAATCAACAAGAAAGTGACCGTGAAGAAATTGATATTACAAAACTTGCAAAATCAGTACAAGCGCAAATTGAAAACAAACAAAAAGAAAAAGAAGTATTTACCTCAGAAAGTGGAGATACCTATTGCGTTGATGCAATATTAAATATACCAACATTAGGAATTAACTATCCAATTATTGATAAAACAACAAATGAACTACTAAAAACCTCTCTTACCAAATTTTGGGGTGGCAACCCAAATGAAGTAGGAAACTATGTTATTGTAGGACATAACTATAGAAACAAGAAAATGTTTGGAAGATTATCGGAAATTAAAATAGGAGATAAAGTAGAATTAACCGATTTAGAAGGAAAAACGATTTCCTATGAAGTATATGATAGATATGTAGTAGAACCAGAAGATACCACATGTACAAGCCAAAACACAAAAGGAAATAAAGAAGTAACATTAATTACTTGTACCAATTATGGAACACAAAGATTAATCGTAAAAGCAAGAGAAATAAAATAAAGAAGCAATGTACTTTTGTACATTGCTTTTTTTCATTGTGCACTGAAAATCTCGCGTTTTACGCAGGGTTCCAAAAGCTTCTACAAGGTGTAAATGTCATGAAATAGAAGAAAACGATATGATATTTGAATTGCAAAAATGTGATGAAACATTAAAAAAGATTTGCAAAAATGTGACAAATCGATTAATATTCTTTACAAAAATGTGACAAAAGCGTATAATTAATATAGATTAACATATATTAATATAGGAGATGATCAATTTGAAAAGATTTATATTAGAAGAATTAATAAAATGGAAAAAGAGCAAATATAGAAAACCATTAATTTTAAAGGGAGCAAGACAAATTGGAAAAACATATATATTAAAGAAGTTTGGAGAAGAAAATTACGAAGATGTTGCATATTTTAATTTTGATCATGATGAAGATTTGTACAATTTATTTGAGAATACAAAAGATCCACAAAGAATACTTGAACAATTAACATTCATATATAAAAAAGCAATACATCCAGAAAAAACTTTGATAATTTTTGACGAAATTCAAGAATGTCCCAATGCATTAAATAGTTTAAAATATTTCCAAGAAGAAGCAAATCAATATCATATAGTTTGTGCAGGAAGCTTGTTAGGAATTCGATTATCCCATACATCATTCCCTGTTGGAAAAGTAGATTTTTTAGATATGTACCCAATGACATTTAGTGAATTTTTAATAGCTGATAATTGTGAAAATTTAGTAAACTATATGAAATCAATAAAAAATATCGAAAAAATACCAGACATATTTTTTAATCAATTAGAAGAAAAATTAAAGGCATATTTTATAATTGGAGGAATGCCTGAAGCTGTTCAAATTTGGGTAAATGAGAAAGATATACAATTGGTAAACAATGTGCAAAAAAATATATTAAAAGCTTATGAAAGTGATTTTTCTAAACATACTCGGGAATAGTGAAGCAAATAAAATATCTCTAATTTGGAACAGTATTCCATCACAGCTTGCAAAAGAAAATAAAAAATTTTTGTATCAAACTATAAAAGAAGGTGCTAGAGCAAGAGAGTATGAAAGTGCTTTAAACTGGTTAAATGATGCAAATTTAATTTACAAGATTCATAATGTTACTAAAACTGATTTCCCATTAATAGCATATAATGACTTAAGTTCCTTTAAAATTTATATGAATGATGTAGGTTTACTTAGAAATATGGCAAATTTAGATAGTAGAATTGTAATTCAAGGAAATAAATTGTTTGAGGAATTTAAAGGAGCTTTTACTGAAAACTATGTGTTGAATATGCTAAATGCTACTTTAGACAAAGTTCCAAATTACTTTACTTTTAATAGACACGAAATTGATTTTATGCTTCAATACCAAAATAGAATAATTCCTGTAGAAGTAAAAGCAAATAAGTCAACAAATAATATTAGCTTAACAAGATATAATGAAAAATACAATAATGATTTTTCTATACGATTTTCAATGAATAATTTAACTAAAGATGGAAATTTAATTAATGTTCCATTATTTATGATAGAGTATTTAGAAAAATTTATAAATTAATATAAAAAAGTTATTCCAGTATATCAAAATAACTTTTTAACTAATCCCTACATTGTAAGATTTTACCCCCGCTTTTAGTCTGCGAAAGCAGACTGGTGGGTTAAGAAAGAAATGCATGACTAAGTAATAAAAACACAAAATAGCTACCAAGAAAAATAGCGATTTGTAAAATGAGCGAACTGGTGGTAAGAGCTACGTTTGGAACGAGTAAGCAAACAACAAAAAAAGAAAGAAATATTCCGAATGCATGGTTTTATAACCCAATTTTTAAAATCAATTTTAAAATGGGTTAACTTTTTTAATTGGTAAAAACTAATTCCAAAATTTAAAAGTTCACTAATGTAAATTACAATTATATAGCCCCTTAATCCCCAAATCGGAAGTAAAAAATAAATAAAAAAGATGCTAGTAAATAAATCTAAAATATTACATTTCATAACACCTAATTGTTCATTTAATCCTTTTAGGATATTATCAATAATGCTGTCTAAATACATAAAAACAATAAGTGGACAAATCATTTTTACATATGGTGCAATATCAAAGTTTTGATAAATCGCAAAACTAATTTCTTTCGAATAAAAGAAAAACACTCCTAGCACACCAACAGAAAATAAAAGAGTAATTCGAAAAATTCGCTCCGTTAGGTAAGAAACTTTAGAAGTTGCTTTTTTGGTATCGTAATAAGCGAATTCAGGAACGACTAAGCCACTAAAAGAATTAATTAGTACTTCTGGGAACAATAAAATTGGCATTGTCATACCAGAGATTAGTCCAAAGCTTGAAATTGCTTCTTTACAGCTTAACCCAAATGTTTCTAAACGATTGGGAATCAGCAACTGCTTTAAAGAAGAAAGACCAGAGCGGATGTAAGAAGTAGCAGCAACAGGTAGCGAAATGGATAAAATCGTTTTAAAATAATTTTGATTTTCTGATTGTTTTACCATATGTTTTTTGCTTTCTAATACATATAAAACAAAAGTAAATAAAAATGACCCAATTTCTGAAATCATTTCTCCTAATACCAAACAAAGACAAGCATAAAAAATGCCAGATGGCATGAAAAACGATAAAAAGTATGAAGTTGCAAGTATTTTTAAGGTTTGCTCAAAAATACGAGAAATTGCATTTTTTCCATTTTTACGAAGAGCAGTAAAATAACCATTCAAGCAAGAAGATAAGCTGATAAAAGGAAGACTAACCCCAATAAAATAAAACAAGTAGTGAGGTACTTGGTTATGTACTAAAAAGCAAGTAATCGGTTTTGCAAATACACATAATAAAAAACACGAAGCAATACCAAAACAAAGGCTATAACAAAAACATTTTCGAAGGGCAAACCTAGTATCGGCATGTTCACAAAAAGCAGTTTTTTGAACAATAATGTGAGTAACACTTAAATTGATACCGTGAGGTTGCAAGAGTAATAAAAAATAAGTAAACAGACATAATCAAGCTAAAAACACCAAGAGCTTCAGAGCCTACTTTTTTAGAAATGTAAATATTAAACGAAAGCCCAATAAATCTCATTAAAAATGAAGTGGCTGTTAATAATAAACCATTAATCAAAAAAATACGAAAGCGTCTCAAAACAAAATCACCTCGTACAATATATGCGACAATAATTAGAAAGATGATTTTAGGGATAGGGGTAAAAAGTATCAATTATGATACTTTTTACCCCTATCCCTAAAATCATCTTTTCTTAATAAAACCTTAATAATCCATATAGTTGTTTCTTAATAATTTTATGGTATATATAATACAAGGTTTCAAAAAATTTAAATTGATGGTATAATGATAATCAGTAGAGTAAAGTCCCCTTTAGTTTGCGGGGGCTGTCGCGAAGCGAGTGGGAGTTCTGATAATCGAAAATGAAAAGGGGAGAAAACAATGTATAATGTATTAGTATGTGATGATGATAAAGAAATTGTAGAAGCAATTGAAATTTATTTATCAAAAGAAGGATATAACATTTTAAAAGCCTACAATGGAGAAGAGGCTTTAAAACTAATTAAAAACAATGAAATTCACTTACTTATTTTGGATATTATGATGCCAAAAATAAATGGAATCAAAGTAGCAGAAGAAATTAGAAAAGATAAAGGGGTTCCTATTATTATGCTATCTGCAAAATCCGAAGATTATGATAAAATAAACGGATTAAATACAGGAGCAGATGATTATATGACAAAACCTTTTAATCCACTAGAATTAATTGCAAGAGTTAACTCCCAAATTAGAAGATATACCACTCTTGGTTCGATTAAAAAAGAAGAAGGAAAGATATATCAAACAGGAGAATTGGTAATTAATGATGATACCAAAGAAGTTTATGTTGATCAAAAACAAATTAAATTAACACCAACTGAATATAACATATTAAAATTTTTAACAAAAAACAAAGGAATGGTTTTTTCCATTGAACAAATTTATGAAAATGTATGGGAAGATGAGGCATATGGAGCTGAGAACATTATAGCAGTTCATATAAGACACATAAGAGAAAAAATAGAAATTAATCCCAAAGAACCAAAATACTTAAAAGTCATTTGGGGAATTGGCTACAAAATAGAAAATATAAAATAATAGGAGGAAACGGATGAAAGATATTAAAAAATCCAATATTCTAAAAGCAATTTGTTACACTTTAGTACCCATTTTAGTACTTGTCATTATTCTTAATGCATTGTCTCTTATGATTTTTGCAACATATGAAGAAGATTTTTCAGGACCATACAAAGGATACCAAAATACCGAACGATTTGCAAATGACTATTTGTCTCAAATTACAAGAGCAATTTATATTGTGGAAAATGAAAAAGAGTATATAAAATCGAATTCAAAAATAAAAGTAGAAGAATTAGATGGTAGTCAAAACGATATGGCGACACTAGAAATGGACAGCAAAAGGAAAAATAATATACAATATAATTTTTATTCCATACGAAGATATGACATCTTACTGATTTCTCCAGAGGGTGATATTATTACCAATGTGGAGCAAACAACCAAAACAGATACAGTAGAAGAAATAAAACAGTATATATCTTCTAAACAATATTATTGGAAATATGATTTGAAATCAATCGATACTAATATTGAAGGATTGCAATATGAAGAAATTGCCTATAGGGGATTTGAAGAAATACAAGAAAGCGGGTGTGAAATTTATACCGCATTAAAAGAATATAATGCAGATTTTTATGCATATGGTTTAATTTATGATTTCGTATCAAGTACATATGTAAGTGCACCAAGTATAATAGCAATAGCAGTTTCTTTGCTTATGATATGTCTTATTTATATTTTTATTAGTATTGGGCATAAAGATGGAAAAGATGGAATTTATACCAATGGGTTAGATAAAATTCCATATGAGATTCTTATAGCGATTGTAGGAGTTTTATTTACCATAGAAGTATGTGTCATTGCTGGAACATTAGAAGTGATTGCAAATAGAGCAAGTAAATTATTAATTAATGGGGGAATTACCATTGGAATTATAATGGGATTTATTATATACATAACACTTGCTGTTTATGGAGTAACTACTATTAGAAGACTAAAAGCACATGTTTTTTTGAAAAACACGTTAATTTATCATTTTATGAAATTCATGCTTGGAGGGCTATTTACAAATTTAAGTAAGACAGTAAAATTAGCAGTAGAATATGGAGGATTTCTTGTCGCATCTGTAATATTAATTATGATGACATTATCCAATCCAATTATGATACTATTTTTACTTGCATTTTGGTATTATATCTTCAAAAAAATGTTAGATAGAATGAACGAAATGAATAAAATAAGAGAAAAAATTGCAAGTATGTATCGTGGCGATATTGAAAAACCATTAAAAGAGGATGAACTATATGGCGAACTAAGGCAAGTAGCAAAAGAATTAAATGATATTTCAGGTGGACTTTCGAATGCTTTAGAAGAAGCGATGAAAAGTGAGAGACTAAAAACAGAATTAATTACCAATGTATCACATGATATTAAAACACCATTAACATCGATTATTAACTATGTGGATTTAATGAAACAAGAAGAAATTCAAGACCCAAAAATACAAGAATACTTACAAGTATTAGATAGTAAGTCACAACGACTAAAAAAATTAACAGAAGACTTAGTAGAAGCATCAAAAGCATCTTCAGGAAACATTAAATTAACCATGGAAAACCTAAATGTAAAAGAATTAATTAAACAAGTAAGAGGAGAATTTGAAGACAGATTTTCGAAAAAAGGCTTAGAAATTATTGAAACTTTCCCAGAAGAGGAAGTAACGATTGAAGCAGATAGTAGATACTTATACCGCGTCATGGAAAACATGTATGTAAACATCTCAAAATACGCATTAGAAAATTCGAGAGTCTATGTAGATGTTACAAAATCAAAAGGAAAAGTCCAAATTGCATTAAAGAATATCTCAAAAGATAAACTAAATATTTCAGTAGATGAATTAATTGAGCGTTTTGTAAGAGGAGATGAATCCAGAACCAACGAAGGCTCAGGACTTGGAATTTCTATTGCAAAATCTTTAACCGAATTACAAAAGGGAAGCTTTAATATTTATTTAGATGGAGACTTATTTAAAGTAGTAATTGAATTTGAACAAAAATAACCAAAAGGGTCGTAGCAATATGCGACCCTTTTTGAAATCTTACCTTTCAAAATTGCAAAATATCAGTATACGATAATGAGATTTTATTCATTCACATGTTGACAATAATAAATAAGTTATATAAAATAAGAAAAAGGAAGATATTATTATTAAACATAAGATGAGAAAGGTGAGGGTTATGAAAAGAAAAGCAGGAATTACATTAATATCTCTAATTGTTACAATTATTGTATTATTGATATTAGCAGGAATCGTTTTAGGATTTGTAATAGGAGAGAATGGAATCATCAACATGGCAAAACAAGCAGGAAAAAATTATATTGATGCAGAAGCAGATGAAAAAAGAAGGCTAGAAGAATTGTATAGTTCTATATTAGTTGCAACAAATGGTGATTCGAATATTACCATATCAATGGAAGATTTAAATCGTTTAATAGATACGAAAGTAAGAGATGAAGTTCAAAAAGCAGTGTGGGGAGAAAGTGTTACTCCTACAGGAACCATTATTGCACAAATGGGAAAAGAAGCGCCTGCAGGTTATATCAATTGTGATGGAACAACATACCAAATAGGAGAATATAAGCAACTAGCACAATATATTAAAACTCAATTTGGAAGCTATAACTATTTTGGAGGAGATGGAGAAACAACTTTTGCAGTGCCAGATTTAAGAGGAGAATTTCTACGAGGGGCAGGAAGCAATAGTCATATTTACCAAGGAAATGGAGCAGATGTGGGGAATCACCAAGATGCTACTATATTACCAGAGTTTTCTATAGATGTTAATAAAACTAGAATTTTTGTACCTAGGCCAATTCCATATGGAGGAGGAATTAATGCGGATTCTTCACCAGCAACTTGGGCCAATGGGCAACAAAAGCAAGGGAGAAGTTGGTTTGAAGCAGATAATTCAGATAGCCATACAGTTAATTCTGGTGGTAATATAATGACAACAAGACCAACCAATACATCAGTATTATATTGTATTAAATATTAGAAATAAAAAAATGTTGTATTGGATACAACATTTTTCTTGTATGATTTCTATAAATTTATTAATAAACTCTAATGTAAAACAGCGCCTAATGCTCCAAATACACCAGCTGAAGCTAAGCCCATAATGATTCCAGCTAAAATGACTCCTGCCATAACAGCAATGATGCTTTTTTTAAAATCCATATCTAAAAAACTGGCAGCCAATGTTCCTGTCCATGCACCTGTTCCAGGAAGTGGAATTCCCACAAAAATAAATAAGGCAATGTATAAACCACGTCCTGCGGTTTCTTGTAATTTCTTACCACCTTTTTCCCCTTTTTCTAGGCACCATGTAAAAAATTTACCAATAAATTTTTTATCTTTTCCCCATTCTAAAACTTTTCTTGCAAAAAAGAAAATAAATGGAACAGGAAGCATATTTCCTATGATACAAGTAATATAAAGTGGGATTAGTGGAAGAGCATCTCCAAAAGCGCTACTAAATCCAACAGGTACGGCACCTCTTAGTTCAATAAGAGGAACCATCGATATAAGAAAAACGATTACATATTTTTTCAACATAATAAAACTCCTATCATCTTCGAAGACATACAAGAAAGCCCCTTTACCTAAGGGGGCTGTCGGCGTAGCCGACTGGGGGTTCTTAACATTACATACTTAGAATCCTCAAATAGTCCTAAGGACTTACTCTCCCTTAAATAATGGATGTATCTTGAAAGTCTCACGAAATTTTTTATAAATTTAAGTCTAAATAATTACAGTTATTGTACTATACGAATATAAAAAAGTCTATAATTCCTTAAAAGAATTTTTAATATTGTTAAACATATCTTGGAATTTTTCTTTGTTGTTATCAATTACTTCAAAATTTAAAACATACAAATTTGAGTCAGTTTCAATCCAAACCACATGGGAATAAAAATCTTTCCCATAAGAACCATCATTATAAACAAAACAATATTCATATGCTTTATAATCTTGAATGCTAGTAGCAACAATTCCAGAATCTTCACGAATGTTTTGTTTATCTTTCAAATAATTTTCCTTATCATCATTTACTACTTGATAAAATTCCACTTGGCGAGATTTTGCAATTTTAGTAGCATACAAAAACATTTCCTCTTTTGTAGAATACAAATCAACTACAAATTCGTTATTTTCTTTTTGGCTTGTTTGATAAGTAATATTGGAAGGAAAACTAATTTCAAAACTGCCATCTGTTGCAGTAAGTGTTTTATAAGTTATTTCTCTTTTCTGAAAAATAAAAAACATTACTACAATTATAATAATTGCTACAATAGCGATACTAATTCCAATCCAAAAAGATTTCTTTTTACTATATTCCATACGAATAACCTCCAAAATAAAATGAAATATTAATCCTTTAATGGGACTACTTTTGCGATTTCTTCTTTTGCGATTTTACCTTCTCTTATAATAATAGCTTTTTCATTATTTACTTCTATAATTGTAGAAGTGGTATCATTAGCTATAGTTCCATTATCTAATATGTAATCTACCTTTCCATTTAATTCAGTTATAATATTTTTCATGTTTGTTCCTGTAGGACTACCAGAAAGATTAGCACTAGGAGCAACAATAGGAACTCCTGCTTTTTTTATTAGGTGATAAGCAATTCCATTTTCTAAAAGTCGAACTCTAACATATTCATCGCCTGCTGATATAATATCTGGTAAAACATTTTCTTTTTTCTTAAACTTTATTGTTAAAGGTCCAGGCCAAAAAGCATCTATTAATTTTTGTTCGGCAGGACTAATAAAATCTACAATTTCTTCTAACATAGAAATGTCTGAAATTAACACGATTAATGGTTTATACGCCGGCCTTCCTTTTATGTCATAAATTCTTTTACAAGCATCTTCTATAAAAGCATTCGTTCCAATTCCATATACGGTATCAGTTTGAAAAACAACAATTTTTCCATTTTTTAGTTCCCTGCCAAGTTCGGTAAAAATATTATTATCATATTCAGTTGTTAAATCAATATATTTTGTATTCATAAATATTCTTCTTTCTTTTTTTTTATTGTAGGGTCGATGCCTTCATCGACCCAATTATTACGCAAATTATTCTAAAAGGGTCGACGTGGGCGTCTACCCCTACATTCCTATTATATAACAACATTGAAATATTTACAATATAACTACAATGTGATATATTAAAATAAGAAAAATATGAGGAGAAAATTATGCAAGAATTAGTAAAAAAAGAAAATAAATTAGATTATAAAAACATATTTGTTGCAATTGATGTGGAAACAACAGGGTTATCACCATTTGCAAATGAATTAATAGAAGTAAGTGCCATTAAATATGAACAAAATAAGAAAATAGATACATTTTCTACTTTAATTAGACCAAAAGTGCCAATCCCATATTACATTACGAAAATTACAGGAATTACTAATGATATGGTTAAAAATGCACCAGAAGTTGAACAAGTAATGCCAGAATTAATCCGTTTTGTGGGAGAGTCTCCAATTGTTGCCCATAATGCAAATTTTGATTATAAATTTATACAAAACTATTCAAACAATAGCTTTTCTAAAAATCAGGTAATTGATACAGTTCCTATTGGAAGAAAATTATATCCAGAACTTCCAAATCATAAACTAGGAACCATTGCAAGACATATTGGCATTACAGAAGATGGTTTCCACAGAGCAGAATTTGACTGCGAATGTTGTGCCAAAATTTATATGGAATATTTAAAAGCAGTATAAATCTAAAATAAAACATATTTCAAAACATACAAAAATCGAAAAGCACAGTTAGTATTTTTATATTGACGTATTTATGTAAACGTGATACAATATACAGTAATAATGGCAAATAAAATAACGATCCAAGGAGGAAGCAGTATGAAGATTACTAACCAAAAGCAGAGAATCACTCTTTTATCTACTACGTTGGCCAATGCAACCGTGAATTTCATAGGGCGGTTAAATGGGGAGAAAATAGAGGGAAACATTACAATTCAGAAAATGGGAGATTTTGAGACTTACATGATTCTTCCGAAACTGTTAGGAATTGAACACATAACAGTTATTGGATTGGACGAAATCCGCGATAATTGCTATTTTATTAGCGTAGATGGCGGAGAAAAGCAACCTTGTGAGATAATCACTGGGTAATTGAGAACCCACTAACATATGGAAATATGTTGGTGGGCTTTTGAAATATTAATTGCCTTTTTCATTAAAATGATATAAAATTATATTAGACAAGATTAGAACAGGAGGGAAGATATGGAATATCGTTATCAACCAAATGGGGTATGTTCTTATGAAATGATAATTGAAGTAGATGAAGATACCATAAAAAAAGTAACAATTGTGGGAGGTTGTGCAGGAAATACCAAGGGAATTAGTAAACTTGTAGAAGGCATGAAAATCGATGAAGTAATTGAAAAATTAAAAGGAACACCTTGTAGAGATAGAGGAACTTCTTGCCCAGATCAATTAGCAAGAGCCTTAGAAGAGATTAAGAAAAATAGAGAATAAGTGTTGGGAGGGCATATGAAAGCATTAGTAACCGGTGCATCTTCTGGAATTGGAAGAGATATGGCACGATATTTAAGTAAACTAGGGTATGACATTATTGCAGTAGCAAGAGATGGGGAGGCACTTAATCAATTAAAAGAAGAGTTATCCACAAAAGTGGATACGATTAGTGTAGATTTGGCAGATGTAGGTGCTTGTAAACAATTATATGAGGTCGTGAAAAATAAAAATATTGATATAGTAGTAAATAATGCGGGATTTGGTGATTTTGGAGAGTTTACAAATACAGACTTAGATAAAGAATTAAATATGATAGATGTAAATATAAAGGCAATGCATATACTTACAAAACTATTCTTGCAAGATATGGTAAAAAGAAATTCTGGTTATATCTTAAATGTAGCATCTATTGCAGGTTTTATGCCAGGGCCACTTATGGCAACCTACTATTCTACAAAAGCTTATATTGTAAGATTAACACAAAGTTTATATAGCGAATTAAAAAAGAAAAAATCCAAAGTAACAGTAAGTGTATTATGCCCAGGACCAGTTAATACAAACTTTAACAAAGTTGCAAATGTTCATTTTAATTTAAAAGGACAATCAAGTGAGTTTGTTGCAAAATATGCTATCGATAACATGTTAAAAGGAAAATTAGTTATTTTGCCAGGACCCCAAATAAAGCTAGCAAGAATACTTGCAAAAATATCACCAGAAAAAATAGTAGCAAGAGTGTGTATGATGATGCAAGAAAAGAAGAGGTAAATCTTTAAAAAATTATATTTATATGTAGGGAAAAATATTGACGTAATTATATTTACAATATATAATAGAACAATAAAAAATTGAAAAGAGGTAAAAGCTATGACGAAAGATTTTTACAAGTATCCTAATTACTTCAAGACTACTAAGTATGAATTGCATCGGAGAGTAGATGGTTTTCATGTGGTTTATGAAGTAAAAAAAGAGGGAACAGAAGAAACACTTGGTTTTATTGAAATTGATTTGGAAACAAGAGCAGTAAGAGAACGCTCTGGCTGGAGGACATCGAAATTTTCCAGTGCCAAGGAGGAAATTCAACACTACCTTAGGAGAATCTTTTAGAAGTAAGATTTGATGTCAAGCAATACCAAAAGAGAGTAGCAGATTCTTTATGAATTTGCTACTCTCTTTTTTTATAGTGCTATTCATTTTTTAATGTTATTTTTACAACAGTACCTTGTTCTACAGAAGTATTTGCTGCTGGTTCTTGGCTTACTACTTTTCCAGAACCTTCTGTGGTGATGTTTAAGTTTTTAGCTTTTAATGAGTTTGCCGCTTGTGCTGCTGTCATTCCATTTAAGTTTGGAACAGTAGTTGATGTTCTTACATTATTTTCTGCTGTATATAACATAACAAGTGAATTGTTTGGAAGTGTTGTTCCATCTTTTGGAACTTGGTCTGTTACTAATACTTCATTTTTATTTCCGTTTAAAGTAAACATGGAGCGAAAACCAGCATTTGTTAATACTTTTTGTGCTTCTGCTACTGTCTTGTTTGTTATATTTGGAACAGTAATTGTATGGTTGGAAGATGTTTTTCCAACATCAATTTTATCCGAAGAAATTCCCAAATAAGGTAGAACTTCAGATAAGATTTTTGATACTACAGGTCCAGAAACAGTACCACCATGATAATTTTTCACTTGTGGGTCATATAATGCAACAAGAATAACAACTTCTGGGTTTTGGGCAGGAGAAACAGCAGCAAAAGAAGCAACATATCCAAAATCCTTATCTTCAATAGGAGGCTCAGAGGTACCTGTTTTTCCACCAACAGAATATCCTTTTACATTACCTGTTGAACCAGTTCCATCTGTTACAACCGATTCCATCATGTTAAGCATTTTATTAGCTGTTTCAGTAGAAATTACTTGACGTACTTGTTCAGGCTCAATATTGGTTACAGCATTGGTATCGGTATTTACAATTTGTTTTACAATTCTAGGTTTCATAAGAATACCATCGTTTGCAATTGCCGAAATCGAAGAAATTAACTGTAATGGTGTAATTTTTATTCTTTGCCCAAACGACATAGTAGCAAGTTCTGTTACACCTACTTTTTCTTCTTTATGGAAATTGCTACTAATTTCTTCTGGAAGTCCTATTCCTGTTTTAGAAAACAAACCATAGGCGTTATAATATTTATATAATGTTCGTGTTTCAATGCGAGAAGCCAATTGCATCATACCAGGGTTACAAGAATTTTGCAGTACTTGACGAAGAGTTTGCATCCCATGGGAACCACTTGTCCAGCATCTAATTTTTGTACTACCAAACATTTCATAACCAACACAAGAAAAATCGTTTGCAATATCTGTTCCAGTAATATTTTCTTCTAAAGCAATAGAAGCATTAATTAACTTAAACGTAGAGCCAGGTTCATAACGACTAGAAACCATAATATTACGGTACATTTCTGTTTTATCACTAGAAGATAAAGAATCCCACCTATTAATCCAATAATTAGAAGTTGGTGTAAATGGTGTGTTTAAATCATAATCTGGATATTGAGCCATTGCTAAAATATCTCCAGTATTTGGATGCATAATAAGGACATTTCCATTACGAGCATTATTATTTTCAACGGCTTCTTTTAAATATTTTTCAGCAATGGTTTGAATATTTGCATCAATCGTTAAAACAATATTATTACCATTTTCCGCTTCAATATATTGACCTTTCTCATCTGAAATTTCGTCTCTATTAACATCAGTTGATGTAACAATCTTTCCAGGAGTTCCTGTTAGATAAGAATTATAGCTTCTTTCGATTCCATAGATTCCTTGGTTTTCGCTATCGCAAAATCCAATTACATAAGGAGCTAATGTATTATATGGGTAATAACGTTTGGTATCTTCATCAATATTAATACCAACAGAAATATTATTTTCTTTCATCCAGGCTTCTAATTTATCAATTTTATCTTGTTCCACTTTTCTTGCAATTGTTTGAATTGAAGAATTACTGTTGACTTTTGCTAAAGTCTCTTCATAATCAAGTTCAAAAATTTCTGAAAAAGCTTTTGCTAATTTTTCTTTTTTTGATTTTGTTTCTTCATCATTTTTTCCTTTGATTCTAGTTGGGTTAATTGAAACCGTATCTACTTGTGCAGAAGTGGCAAGTACCTTTCCAGTAGAATCTAAAATATTACCTCTTTTTGCACTAACCAATTTATTTACGGTTTGTTGTTTATACGCTTTTTCTTTTAAATCAGCTCCCTGTACAAACTGTAGAAATGCAATACGTATCATTAATCCAGAAAGAACAACCAACAAACACATCATACAAACACGAACCCTTTTTGAAGTTACTGTGTTGGTAGGTGTTTTGGGCTTCCTATTTGTTTTTTGAACTTTTTTATTATTTTTATCCATTGTATCACCAAATTTCTTTTTTATATTCTTTTAAAACATTGTATATGAAGCATATAAAAAAAGCAAGAAAATTATAAGAAAAAATTGTTGATAGCTATTTTAAAAGGATGTATGGTATGTCTTTGGAGATGATTGATGCCTATAATAAAAACTGTCCCTTAAGGGTTACCTCAAGGGACAGTTTTGGATTTAAGCAATAAGATGATCGATATCTTTTACACATTCGGGAGCAATGTCTTTAAACATTTGCAAAATGATGTGCCGGAATTCTTCGTTTTCGAGCATTTCCTCACAATCCAAACGATATAGATGTGTATTGTTCTGTGATTCTTTGACAAAATAGCTATCGTCAAAAATCTCGAAGGAAGGATGGTCCAGACACAGCCAGAATTTGCACATTTCAGAAGAATCATCAGGAATGATGAACAGGATACCTGTATTAGAGGGGCACCCGTTAATCTGACTAATCAACTCGTTGCCACCGTCGCCATCGCCCACCAACGTATACTTGTCCAAAAAGAGCATATCACCCTTAACATTATAAGAAGTGATTTTTCTTTTTTGGGAGTTGAGCGGTTGGCTTTGTGCTCTACTATCGTCAATAAAGAAACTTTTGGCTTTTTCTACAAGAACCTCGTAAAAGATTTTCCGCAGTTCTAAGAACCTTTGCTGTTTATCCATATGATACCTCCTTGCCAATTGGCATTTAATGATATTGTCCTTTTTAAAGGACTTCAACAGTTATCTTATATGCAATTATATCACATTATGTTAATGAATACAATAGTATGACTAAAAGAGTGTAATAGGATATAATTCAAAGGCTCGAAAAAAGACGAAGAATTTTTCTTGACAAATCTATGTAGTATTATATAATAGGAGAAGAAAAATAACGTAAGAAAAAGGGAGGGCTATTATGGCTAGTGAAATTACAGAGGAAGAAAAGGACAGAATTGCACAAATGATTGACGATCTTGTAGCAAGAGCAAAAGTAGCATCTAAGGAATATATGAAATTAGACCAAGAGACGATTAATAACATTATTAAAAAAATGTCAATGGCAGGTCTTGAAAATCACATGAAACTTGCGAAGATGGCAGTAGAAGAAACAGGTCGTGGCATTTATGAAGATAAAATAACAAAGAACATGTTTGCAACAGAATATATTTATCATAGTATTAAATATGATAAAACAGTTGGCATCATCAATGAAAATGAAGAAGAGGGATATGTAGAAATTGCAGAACCAGTTGGTATTATTGCAGGTGTTACACCAGTTACTAACCCAACAGCAACCACCATGTTTAAATCCATTATTTCAGCAAAAACCAGAAATGTGATTATATTTGGTTTCCATCCATCTGCGCAAAAATGTAGTAGTGAAGCAGCAAGAATTTTAAGAGATGCAGCAGTGGAAGCTGGAGCACCAAAAGATTGTATTTTATGGATTGAAGAACCATCGGTAACAGCAACGAATTTGTTAATGAACCATCCAGAAGTAAATTTAATTTTAGCAACAGGTGGAACGGGAATGGTAAAAGCAGCCTATTCATGTGGAAAACCAGCACTTGGAGTAGGTCCAGGAAATGTGCCTTGCTATATAGACAAAACGGCTAAATTAAAAACATCTGTTAATGACCTAGTGCTATCAAAATCATTTGACCATGGAATGATTTGTGCATCAGAACAAGCAGCCATCGTAGATAGAGAAATACACGATGAGTTTGAAAAATTAATGAAAGAAGCAGGATGCTATTTTATTAATCCAGAAGAAAAAGAACGATTAAAAGAAGCTATGTTTGTAGCAGAAAAAGGATATACCTTAAATGGAAAAGTTCCAGGACAAAGTCCTTATGATATAGCGAAATTGGCAGGAATTGATGTGCCATCCGACACAAAAGTATTAGTTGTTTATGAAGAGGGAGTAGGAGCCGATTTTCCATTTTCTAGAGAAAAGCTAAGCCCAGTTCTTGCTTATTATATTGTCGATAGCAAAGAAGAGGGAATCAAAAAAGCAGAGGAACTACTAGAATTTGGAGGACTTGGACATTCTGCTGTTATCCATTCAGAAGAGGAACAAACGATATTAGAATTTTCAAATAGAGTAAAAGTAGGAAGAATTATTGTAAATTCTCCATCAACTCATGGGGCAATTGGTGATATTTATAATACCAATATGCCATCACTAACACTTGGTTGTGGTACATTTGGAGGAAATTCAACAACTTCTAATGTATCAAGTGTCAACCTAATAAATGTAAAACGAGTTGCAAAAAGGAGGGTTAATATGCAATGGTTTAAAATTCCAGAAAAAATATATTTTGAAGCAGGTTCAATTGCCTACTTAGAAAAAATGCCAGATATTACAAAAGCATTTATTGTAACCGATGAATCCATGGTAAAACTTGGATATATAGATAAAATTTTATATCACTTAAGAAACAGACAAAGTTATGTTCATTCTGAAATCTTTGCAGAAGTTGAACCAGATCCATCTTTTGAAACAATCAAAAGAGGAGTAAAGGCAATTGAAAGCTTCCAGCCTGATGTCATTATTGCGATTGGTGGAGGAAGTGCAATTGATGCTGCAAAAGGAATGTGGTTATTCTACGAGCATCCAGATGCAGATGTAGAAGGACTAAAACTTAAATTTATGGATATACGTAAACGTACTTACAAATTCCCTAAATTAGGAGAAAAAGCAAAAATGGTAGCAATTCCTACAACTTCTGGAACAGGTTCAGAAGTAACATCATTTGCAGTAATCTCTGATAAAGAACAAAATAAAAAATATCCACTTGCCGATTATGAACTAACACCAGATGTTGCAATTATAGACCCAGACTTAGTAATGACATTGCCAAAGAGAATTACAGCAGATACAGGAATGGATGTATTAACACATGCCCTAGAAGCATATGTTTCCAATATGGCATCCGATTATACCGATGGGTTAGCTGAAAAAGCAGTAGAATTAGTATTTAACTATTTATTAGAAGCATATGAACATGGAGACAATAAACTAGCAAGAGAAAAAATGCATAATGCAAGTTGTATTGCAGGAATGGCATTTACCAATGCATTTTTAGGAATTAACCATTCCCTTGCTCATAAATTAGGAGCGAAATACCATTTAGCACATGGAAGAGCAAATGCAATTTTACTTCCATATGTTATAAGATATAATGCGACAAAACCAACAAAGTTTGTTTCATTCCCTAAATATGAATACTTTATTGCAGATGAAAAATATGCAAATCTTGCAAGAAAAAATGGACTACCAGCTTTTACAAATGAAGAAGCCATTAATTCGTTAATTACGAAAGTAAAAGAATTAAATGAAAAACTAGAAATTCCAAAATCATTACAAGAAGCAGGAATTGATGAACAAGATTTCTTAGCAAATGTAGATGAATTAGCAGATAGAGCATTTGAAGACCAATGTACAACTGCAAACCCAAGATTGCCACTTGTAACAGAACTAAAACAAATCTTACTAGATGCATACTATGGAAAATAAAGTCGAAATTTGTAAATGAAAAGTGTTTGACTATAATGGTAGTTTAATAGAATAAGATGAATGGAAGAGATAAAACAAATCTTATTAGATGCTTACTGTGAAAAATAAACTTAAACAAATTGACAAAAATATATTGAAATAAATACGAACATATGTCATATTCATAAGTGCCTTTCTGCAAAGGTAGAAAGGAGGTACTTATGAACAACTTGTGGAAACTGCTAAAAGTTTATTTGATTTACTTAATTGTAAAGCATTTGAACGATTAGCAAGAAAAAAGACTAGGAAAAGTTTTTGAGGACTTCCTAGTCTTTTTTACTTATAAACAACTTGTTTTGCAATTGCTAAAATAATATTAGCATATATTTTACGATATGTCAAATATTTCTTGTATATATTTTAACGAGTTTTTATTCTTTCACATCTAACTTAATATGCACATCACGAAGTTGAGAGTGGCCTACTTTTCCTGGTGCTCCCATCATTAGGTCTTGAGCTTTACTGTTTAGTGGGAAAGCAATTACTTCACGAATGGTTTCTTCACCAGTTAATAGCATAATCATACGGTCAACACCAGGTGCAATTCCAGCATGTGGTGGAGCGCCATATTGGAATGCGGTATAAAGTGCACCAAATCTTTCTTCTACTTGTTCTTTGGTATAACCACCAAGTTCAAATGCTCTTTCCATAATGTTGATATCGTGGTTACGAACTGCTCCAGAAGAAAGTTCAATTCCATTACATACAATATCATATTGATAAGCAAGGATATCTAATGGATCTTTTGTATTTAATGCATCAAGTCCACCTTGTGGCATCGAAAATGGGTTATGACTAAATGCTAATTTGCCATCATCACCTAACTCATACATTGGGAAATCGATAATCCAGCAGAAGCAGAATTTATTTTCTTCTATTAAATTTAAACGTTTTCCAAGTTCAGTACGAATTTGGCCAGCAAAAGAATTTGCTCTTTGTTCGTTATCTGCAATAAAGAAAATAGTATCATTTACTTTTAAATTTGCAAGTTCTAATAATTCTTTCTTCATATCATCTGGAATAAACTTATCAATTGGACCTTTATAAGATAAATCTTCTTGTACTTCCAAGTATCCAAGACCACCCATACCAATTGAAGTTGCAAAAGAAAGCATTTTTTCATGGAATCCTTTTGATTGATGTCCTTCTATTTTAATAGCACGTACTGTCTTATTATGAAATGGTTTAAAAGTACATCTAGAAAAGAAATCAGTTACATCTATTATAATAAGAGGATTTCTTAAATCTGGTTTATCGGTTCCATATTGTAACATAGCATCTTTATAGGTAATTCTAGGGAAAGGATATTCTGCAATTTCTTTATTAGAAAATGTTTTAAAAGTATTGTACATAACAGGTTCGATTGCAGAAAATACATCTTCTTGGGTTGCAAAGCTCATTTCCATATCTAATTGATAGAATTCACCAGGGGCACGGTCTGCTCTTGCATCTTCATCTCGAAAACATGGTGCTATTTGAAAATATTTATCAATCCCAGAAACCATTAACAATTGTTTAAATTGTTGTGGAGCTTGTGGAAGTGCATAAAATTTTCCAGGATGAACTCTACTTGGAACAAGGTAATCTCTTGCGCCTTCTGGAGAAGAGCTTGTAAGAACTGGAGTTTGTACTTCTAGAAATCCTTGGTCTATCATTTGCGAACGTAAAAATTGAAGAATTTTTGCTCTTAATAGTAAATTATTTTTTAATCGTTCGTTTCGTAAATCAAGATAACGATATTGTAATCTTAAATCTTCACGAATATCTTGTTTGGTATTAATTTCAAATGGTAAGTATTTTGTTCTTTTTCCTAATATTTCGATTGTTTCAATAAAAACTTCTACTTCACCAGTTTCAATATTTGGGTTATAGGTTTCTTCATCTCTTTTTCGAACAGTTCCATATAATGTAATGGTTGATTCAAGTGGAATACGACTTGCAAAATCAACTAATTCTTCATTACCAGAAGCCACCACTTGCGTAATTCCATATTGGTCTCTTATATCAAGAAAAACAACACCTCCTAAATCACGAATGGTTTCTACCCATCCAGCAATACGTACACTTTTTGAAACATCACTAATTCTTAATTCTCCACAATTGTGTGTTCTGTACTCATTCATTTTAATTCCTCCTCTTATTTAAAATATGTAGAAAACAAACAAAAAAGCTTTCATCTCCTACAGGTTATGCAGGGACGAAAGCAACTGTTTCCGCGGTACCACCCAGCTTAAAAAACTTACTTATTATATAAGAAGTTTTTTCACTTTATTTTTTATTGCTCCAATGTGTTATTCCAATAGGTTATCTAAAAGGTTCTCAGCAAATACCTTTTTCTCTGTATAGGCACTTCTAAAGGCTCGTCATTTTCGTAGCAATGATATTCTTTTTTGTAAATACTATTTTACAAAGTATAGACAAAAATGTCAAGAGTTATGCACATATTTTCATTTTTTGTTAAAAAATAAAAGAGTTACATATGAGTTAAATAATCTGGGGAAATAAAAGAGAAAAAATATAAAAAAGTAAAG
>CANAZY010000014.1 GCA_947365805.1 uncultured Clostridium sp.
CATACAAGGAAGTAATTATCAATCATTACTTCCTTGTGTTTTATCTATTCATTTTCATCTCCATACAGTTCAAAACCAACATACAAATCCATAGTTTAATTTTTATTTTGATTATCATATAAATATAGTAAAAAAGCAAGTAGTTTTAAACTACTTGCACTTTATACTTTTAATTAAATTTTTTATTTAGTAATTACTTTTTGATATATGTTTTCAGCAAATTCATTATCATTCACTTTGTTTTCAATGTACTTATTAAAACTATCTTCATTTACTTTTCCATTTTCTATAATTTTTGAATAGTTTGGATAACGCTCTTCTACTAACTTTCTAGTTGTCTTATAAGAAGTTCCTGTAAAATTATATTGTATATATTCTACATTTTCTATTAAAGCAAAAATTGAAACCGAATTATAGATTAAACTCTTTTGTATATACAAGTCTTCATTATTGTACCAGTCTGTTGTATTATAATTTATGGTTACTCCTAAATTTTTAGAATCTATTTCAAACACACAGCCGTATTCTGAAAGTGGTAAGTTTCTAATTAAATTTCCAGTATTACTATTATCGCCTATATACTTGTTTTGATATTTTATAATATTTTTGATTCCGCTTTTATCTCTATTAAATATCGTTTTTGGAACAGTTTCATTTGTGTACTGTTTTTTAGTATCAATAATATAATACTCATTTTTCGTATTAGGATTTATTCTATATACATTATAAAAAAGATTTTTATAGGTAATAATATTGGTAGTCTCCGTTATATGCCTATAAATTGGTGGTCTTTTAAATTCTATTACTCCTATATAATCTGTTATCAAAAATATTGTTAGCACACCTATAAATATTCCTACTGAAAGAATCAGTTTTTTCCATAATTCTTTTACTTTTATTTCTCTATATATTCCCATTACAAATATAATAATTCCTAATATAGAATATATTGAACCCCAACTACTTTCTGTGTCAAATATTGTAAATGCTGCAAAACTTAAAATAATTCCTACCGCCATTATACATATTGATATCTTTTTGTGTTCGTTATTAATTTTGTTTTTTGTATAATCTATCGTGTTAATTAAGCTTGTTTCTACTGTTTCTTCTATATTTCCTTTTTCAATTTTTTCTCCACTTAATAACTCATTTAAAGTAATTCCTAACTCTTCACTTAATGGCTTTAACAAAGATAAATCAGGCATATATTTTCCATTTTCCCAACGTGATATTGTTTTGTTGGTAACTCCCAATTTTTCTCCTAACTGTTCTTGTGTTAACCCCTTATTTTTACGATTATAAGCAATAAATTCTCCTATCTTTTTAACATCCATAATTATTCGCTCCTTTCGTAAAAATGATAGCATTTTACATTTAAAAATAACACCCCACAAATGGCGAATTATTTATTTATATATAATTAAACGCAAATATAGAATAACCACTTTTCAATAAATTATCTATCTTCGTTATTTCTTATAAATATTTTTAATTTTGTATCGGCATATATTTTTCTAAATATTCATCTACTGTTTTCATATATTGTTCAAATACTTTATCATCATTTTGCATACCATGTCCTGAATGTTTACCTTCAAAATATTGATAGTCAATATTGTTGTCTTGTAATGCTTTTGTTAAATGTCTTACCGTGTTAAATGGGCATACTCTATCATGTGTACCATAGGCAATAACACTTGGAACTGAATTTTCATTTATCCACATGAAAGCAGATATTGGTTTCATAAGTTCTTCATATTCTTTTGTTTTTATCATTTCTGGTGTTAATTCTACACCTGCCATAATTCCAAATAATCCTGCTGCTGCTTGTCGTGATTCCTCTGTATCTTGATCTAGTCCATATACACCCCAATCTTCTGCATAAAAACTTGAAGGTCCAACCATTTCAAACATTAATTTAACTGGTACAGGAGATGTCTCGTTATCACGATAAGCATATAACATTGCTAAAGTTCCACCTGCTGAACCACCACTTATTGCCATTTCATTTATATTATACCCTAGTTTTCTTGCTTCTTCAACGACGACTGGCATTGCTTGTTTTATTTCCATACTTTGAGAATATACACTTGCATTATTGGTATCTGTTCTTAATGTATAATTAATACCACAAGCTACATATCCTTTTGAACATAACCAAGCAAGTATCTCTTTATCACCTGATTTGTCACCTGATGTAAATCCTCCTGCATGAAGATAAACAACTAAACCATAATTACTTTTAGAATTATCTTTTGGTAAATACAAATCAAATTTATTCGATTCTTTATCTCCATAAGAAATATCACTTACTAAAGTTCCTATTTTATCAGTCCATTCTACTGCATATTTTTTACTCCAAGCTGGCTTTATAATTGTTTTTGAAGCTATACCAATAATTAATGAAACTATAAATACTAGAATACAAACAAATATGAACATCCCTTTTCCTCTTTTCTTCTCATTCATAGTATATTACCTCCAAACATAGTTCCACCTAACATTAAATTTAAAAACGCTCTAAAAGCTAGGCGACCTAAAATAATACCTAAAATTGCTATAATCAACAAAATAATAATCCTTTTTTTGTCAAACATACGCTATTCCTCCTTTAATTAATTTAATATATAACCTCTAAATATTTACATCTTTATATAAACTATTTCTTAATATTTCTGGATTTTCTCCAACAAATGCTCTACTTGCTTCTTCATCTCCTTGCAACTGCCACATAAACCAAGCAGTAACGTATCCATCAGCTGAATATAACATTTGTCCATGTTCTGCTCCAATTCTTCGTAGCATAACCTTTGATGACGGTATTTTATTATACATTTTAATCATTTTTTCAATAGGTATTACTGCTTCGGTTTCAAAATCCCCATTAGTTCCTGCTATCATCAATATTGGTATATTAATTTTAGTTAAATCATATTTCCACCCAAATTGATGTGCCATTTCTTCGTGTGTTGGAGACAAAGCCACGGCTGTTTTATATTTATCCTTATGTTCCATAATAGACGTTGCTGTAAATACTCCTGCTCCACCTTGTGAATGCCCTGTTATGCCTATGTTATCCAAATCTAATTTACCATAAAAGATACTATTACTATTGCTATTTTCGGATATAATTAAATCTATAGTTTCATCGGCAGACTTACCAAATCCTGTACTACCATCATCATTACCAATAACCACAAATCCCCAAGAAGCTAAATGTTTGAATAATGCTTTGTATTTTTTAGGTAAAACTCCTGTGCCATTTAAAACAATAACTACAGGATATTTCTTATTACTATTTTTTAATTCATCCGGATAATATATACAATATTTTTTTGTTAATTCTGAACCGTCTTTTTTTATACTCTTAACCTTATAATTACCCATTGCTAAATATTTTGCCTCAATATCTCCGCCTGTTTCAATTTCTTTTGTATAGTTATTAGGTGCCATTGGTATAAATGATATTATAACTAAAAGTGCAATAACTAATAGAATTGGTATTAGAATTATTATTCCAACTATTTTTAGTAATTTTCCCATCTTTCCTCCTCCTTGACTTAATACAAAATTAATGTTATATTTCTAACAAATATTATATAAAATACTATTAAAAACTACAATGCTTACAAGAGAAGTGTTAGAAAAATCGAGGTTTTATAACAAATGGATACAAGAATAGAAGAATCAAAGAAACTTATAGCAGAAAGTTTAATATCGTTAATGAAGAAAAAAGAATTTACTTTTATAACTAATAAGGATATTACTGATAATGCGGGTTTATCACATATTACAATTTATCGTCATTTTGACAGTAAAGATGACATTATTAAGTATTACTTGGATAATATTACAGATAACTTTATAAAAACAAGTAAAATAATATATACTCCAAATAATTTCACGAGTTATATTGTTAAGTTATTTACTCATTTGGAAAAGAATAAGGATATTGCTATTTTACTTTATAACGCTGATATGATTCATTATTTAAAAAATGAATTTGATAGAATATTTTTAGCAAAAGCTAAAAATTCTAATGAAATATATTACTATGCTTTTGTTTCTGGAGCATTATATAATCTTTACTATTATTGGATTAAAAATAATTTTAAAGAAACTCCGCAGGAATTAGCAAATATATTTAATGATTTCTATATTTCAAAAGGAGATAGCAATTAGACTATCTCCTTTACTCCTTTATCAATTTTTCAAATGAATTAGCATTTAATATAGTATTAGATATAAACTCACCTTTATAGAAGTTAGCCCAGTTATTAAATATGCAAGGTGCATTTTTTGCTTTTTCTAATGAATCTATTTTTATAAAGTTAATCCTAATATTATTCTCTTTTGCATACTCTGTTAGCTCATTTACTTCATATTCTACATAAGGGCATTCAGGACTATAATAAATCGTAAAGTCTTGATTATCTATTTTCATAAGTCTAGCATTATCATTAAATCTAGGAGTTTCACTATTATCAAATTGTAATGCTAATAATTGATAATCTCCTATTTCATCAACAACTTTAAATCCATAATGCTCAAAGAATTTCTTTTCTCCAATAAATGGTTTTTTCTTTTTAGACGTTAAAGTACATATTCCACTCATACCTTTTTCTTTTGAATCATTTATGGCATATTCTAATAATTCTTTAGCAATTCCTTTTCCTTTAAAACTTCCTGCAACCCATAAACAATAAATATATTCATAGTTCTTGCCAATAATAGGAATCCAAGCAGTTTCTATTGGTTCATATTCAATAAATATTTTTCCTCTTGCATTTAATTTTCTAAAAATATGTCCATCTTTTAATTTGCTTTTTATCCATTCTTTTTTACTATCAACACCTGCTTGATGTTTTTTATCTCCTATCGCACAACATATATGCTCCTCATCAATATTTTCTAAAGTTAAATTTATATATTCATTCATATTATTCGTTTACCTTTCTTTTTCTTATTGGATGTCTTATAACTGTTTTTAATTTATTCACATCACATCTTCTTGGATCACTTAAATAAATTTCGTGATGAAAACGAGTATCAGTAATATCTAGTTCATATCCATTTTCTATTATATAATCGTGCATTAAGCTAATGGTTTTAGGCTCATCATCATAAGAGCCTATGTGCATACATTGAACACAGATTCCTTCATCATAAGTTAAAAATTCCACTTTTGAAAAATCTAGTTTTTTCTTGTCTGTTGCTTCCTTTATAGCCCACTCAAAATCTTGTTTTGTTACAAAGTCTGGTAATCTAATAATAGATATGAAGTTCATTTGGTCTTTATTATTATAATCGATACTATCCTTCCTTCCATCTTGCCACCAAAATCCTTCAAGTGGTGGAACTACATATTCAAAATAACCCTCTATTTTATGTGGTGTCTTATAACTCATTTTTATAGTAAATGCAATTGCATATAAAAGTCCTATTGAATCTTTGTATTCTCCGTTTTCATTATTCGGATTTCCTTTTCCTCTAACTGCAATATAATTCATTTTAGAAATTTCTACAATACTAGGTTTATTCTTTGGCATATAAAATTCCTTATATTCTTTTTTATAATCAAAAGCCATTTTATTTTTTCCTTTCTACTCATCTAATGCAATATAAATATGAATTATTTCATAATATATCTACCTCGTGATTAAGAGTATATAATATATAACTTGACAACTGTGTGTCATATTATAAATAATGAACAGATAATTTAACCTATTATCTACTCTACCTATTGTAATTTGTAGTTATATTCCAAATTCTTTTGCATATTCTACTATACCAATTATTTCTTTATCTGCATGATTCAATTTTATTGTCATAAAGTTTTCATTTGGCACTTCAAATGGTGCTTTTATTCCATAATTTATTGCTGGAGAATATCCACTTTTAGAATAATAAGTTTCACTACCTAAAACAACAGAATAATGATAGCCTAATTCTTTTGCTATTTGATGTCCTTTTTCTATTAACTTTTTACCTATTCCTTGTTTCTGATATTCTGGTAATATTCCAAGTGGTGCTAATGCTAATTCTTCATATTCTCCTATTTTAATTTTTGTAAATAATATATATCCAACTACTTTACTGTCTTGAGTTGCAACTAATGATAATTGTGGTATAAAATTATTGCTATTTCTTAATGCTACTACTAAATCTTGTTCATTTCCATCACTATGTTCTGCTGTTTCAAATGCTGTTTTTACTACATTATATACTTCTTCATAGTCTTTTTTGGTTTCTTGTCTTATTTCTAACATTTCTATTTCTCCTCTACAAATTACTTTTCCAAGTCATTGTGTATTCTATTTCTTCTGTATCTTTATCTATACTTTCACTTGTAATCGCAAAACCATTTTTCTTATAAAAATTTATTGCATTTATATTTTTCTTATATACACTTAATGTTAAATTGCTTTTGTTTTCTTTTACTTTATTTAATAAAGCAGTTCCTATTCCATTGCATTGATTATTTGTATCGACAAAAATTCCTTCAATATAATTCTCATTTATTCCTATAAATCCTACAATATTTTCTTTAAAAATATAAACATATATTTCTGCATTTGGTAGAATTTCTTTTACATAGTTATAATTGTTTTCCCAATATTCTTTTGATATAAATTTGTGAGCTTTTATATTTTCCTTTTTCCATATTTGCATTATAATTTCTATATCATTCTTTTTAAATTTTCTTATCATCTATTTCTCCTATGAATCGTAATTTCTAATTATATCTTATTAAAAATTACTGTTTTTTCTTTCATTGATATTTTACCTACTTCATATCTATATTCTTTAGCTTCTTTTTTGTAAGTTAAAAATGAATGGTCTATATCGAATCCTAAAATATTTTTGATTTCTTCATAAGATAATTTATAATTTTCTTTATTATTTTCTTTTAGATACTTCCATAATGGCTCATATTTACTCATCGTTACCTCCCAGACAATTTCTAATTTGTGTTATTCTTTGTCTTTTTTGCTATTCCTATATAATATACTAAATGTTAATGTAAATAACATTGGTATAACTGAATAACCAGCATTATTTAATTTATGAGTGATTACTAAGTATCCACCAATCAAAGTTAAAATTGCAAATACAAGACTTAAAATCAAAAATATTTTTACTTTTAATTTTTCTTTATTCATAACTTTTACATCTCCTTTATATATTTAGTTAATAGTTGTTATCACAAATACATTATCCGTTTTAAAATTTTCTTCTGTTATATCTTCGTTGTATAAAACCAAATATAAGTGATTATTATTTTTATATTCTGATATATAATTAAATTCTTTCAGTTCAATTATTCTATCAGTTTCTGCTGAAAATTTATCTCTTGTATTATCAGTAACTATATATAATTTATCAGATTTTTCGTAATATAAAATGTCTATTAATATTAAATCTCCTTCAACAGTATTTTGTGCTACTCTAATAAATGCAGTTTTTTTGTTCTTATAACTTTCCATAAATTCACTATATAGATTATCATTATGAACCATTGCACCTATAACAAAGCAATCATCTTTTTGAGCATCAAATGAAGTATATTCTTTTGATAGTGTCCTAATATCTCTATCTTTTGTCAATTCAGTATTATAAAAATCATCTATATTACTTATACTATCTTTTTGTTCTTTATTATTTTCGCTATCTATTGGTAATTCATATTTCATAAACCAATTTCCCATTTTTGCACCTATATTACTTTCATAAGGCTCATTTGGAGATACTCCAACATATCTAATAACCTTATAGCCTAATCCCCAATATGACACTTTACTACCATTATTATTAACTATTTTGATACAATACTTTGGCTCGTGTCCTGTTGCTACTCTACCACTATCTACATAGTTCGTTATAGTTCCTGCAACTATAAGTATCATTAAAAGTATTCCTACACCAATACATATCTTCTTTTTCATAAGATTCCTCCTAGTATAACTTAATATTATTCTACTATACTACAAACTTGTAAGTTGTCGCTTAGATGTTATTTAATTTTTTTGTTTCTGTTACTAACTCATCAAAGTAATCTTTTCCCAATTTAGGACCATTTTTTTAGCATTTCACTATTAACAACAAATCCTTTTTTTATATATTCTTTTAAAGTTTTGGTTGCCCAAATTCTAAAATCTGTTGCTTCTTTTGAATTTACTCTATAACCAACTGCTATAATTGCATCTAAACTGTAAAAATTTGTATTATATTTTTTCCCATCTGAAGCAGTTACTCTAATTTTTTGAGTAACTGAATCTTGTTCTAATTCTCTTGTTTTAAATATATTTTGTAAATGATATGTTATATTATTTTCTGCTACATTAAATAATTTTGACATTGACTTTTGAGTTAACCAAAAATCTTCTTCATTATTTTGATTTACCATTGCATATTCCATTGTAGTATCTATTTTTATATGTCCTAATAACTTTTGTACTTGTTCAACTGGCGTTTCTTTATCAATAGCCATAGTAGCTTATATTGTCTATATCGCACTTAATTCTTCCCATTCCTTCATTTTAGCTTCAATTGTTTCTTCTATTACTGTTATTTCATCTTGAAGTTCTTTTAGTTTCACATAGTCAGTGCAAATTTCTTCATTCTGCATTTTGTCTTTTAATTGTTTTATTTCATTTTCTTTTTGTTCGATTTCTAACTCTAGCTTATTAATTTTATTTTTTCTTTTTGTTTCTTCTTTCCTTTGAAGATAGTCATTGTTTGTGTTTTTCTTTTTATCACTAGGTATCTTTTCTTCTGGTTCTTTTTCTTCGCTTTGTTCTGCTTTTTTCCTTCTATATTCTTCATAATTACCTTCAAAGTAAACAACACCTTCTGGTTCAAAGGCTAAAATAGAATCAGCTATTTTATTTACAAAGTATCTATCATGAGAAACAAAAATTAAGCTTCCTTTATATTCTTTTAATATATTCTCCAAACTTACTTTTCCTAAAATATCCATGTGGTTTGTAGGTTCATCTAACAATAATAAATTTGCTTGTTTCTTAAATATTTTACAAAGCTGTAGTCTTACTTTTTCTCCACCTGATAAAACTTTTATTTCTTTTAAGACATCATCACCAGAAAATAAAAATGTACCTAAAGCCTGTCTTATTTGAGTAATTGTTAAATGTGGAAATTCATTATAAAAATCATCTAATATAGTAGCTTTTACATCCTCAAATTCTAATTGTTGATCAAAGTATTCCTTTTCAACATGATAACCATATTCATAATTCCCACTCAGGTTTGGTATGAATCCCATTAAAGTTTTTAATAAAGTAGACTTTCCTTTTCCGTTTTCTCCTATAATAGCAAGTTTCTGTCCTTTATATAAGCTAAACGTCACTTTTGCAAGTATTTCATTTCCATATCCAATTTCTAATTCTTTTGCAGATACTACTAAATTTCCGCTCTCTGCTTTAACATCAAAATTCGTATGAAAAGTTTTTAAATCATATTGATTTGGTTCCTCTATCGTTACCATTTGTTCTATCTTTTTAAGCTTCGATAACGCCATTTTGGCTTTAGTGGGTTTATATCTAAACCTATCTGCAATTGCTTGTAGTCTCTTTATTTCTTTTTGTTGATATTCATAATCTTTTAATTGTTTCTCATAATGTTCCTTTTTTTGCTTTTCAAATGCAGAATAATTCCCTTTATATTCTGTAATAGATGAATATTCTATTTCATAAACTTTATTTACAATTTTATCCAAAAACATTCTATCATGTGAAACAATAACAACTACTTTTGGATAATTTTTCAAATAACTTTCTAGCCATTCAATAGTACCAATATCTAAATGATTTGTAGGTTCATCTAATAATAGAATATCTGGCTTACTTAATAGTAATTTTAGAAAAGCTATTTTTGTCTTTTGCCCTCCTGAAAATTCACTAATTCTTTTATATTTATCTTGTTCTACAAAACCAAACTTCTTGATTGCTATTTCATATTCTTTTTTATAAGTATAACCACCCATTCTTTCATATTCTTCTAAACTTTTACTGTATTCTTTAATTTTCTTCTCATCACCTTGAATTTGAAGTTGTTCTTGTAGTGTATTTATCTTCTTTTCAAGGTTTAGTATTGGCTCATATGACTTTAATATTTCTTCTAAAAAGGTGGTTTCTGAATTTTCAAATTCTATTTGTTTTAAATAGCCAATAACAGGATTTCCTTGTTTGTATATTCCAAACTTTTCTTCTCCAATTCCTTCTTCTAACATTTCATTATTGACAATAACTTTTAATAAGGTGGTTTTTCCAGCTCCATTATTTCCTACAATTGCAATCTTATCTTTTTCTTGTATATCAAAATTTATTTCTTCTAGTATTGTGTCTGCTCCATAGGATATTGCCCCATTTACAATTCTATAATTCATTTTTCCCTCTCTATGATATTTTTCTCGTTAATTTTCTATAGCTCATGATAACATAAAAGCAAGCAATTATCAACCAATTACTTGCCTTTATCGTTTCTATTTAAGTTTTTATATAATTGCATCTAAACTGTAAAAATTACTTCTCTTGAAACTTTTCGATATGTATTATATTATTTTCTAATGTTAAGTTTATATATTCATTCATTTTGTCTCACTCTTTCTAAAAACTTATGATTTTCTATTTTACTTTTTTATAAATACTTTCACAAGATTTGCAAGTAATTTTCATTTCATAACTATCTACTTTTTTATCTAATATAGTAATTAGAGGTTCACTATCTTTTGGACAGCATAACCTATTTTTTATAGTAACTAATTCCTCATTACACTCTTGACCTTCCTTGCTATCTTCAAAATCTAATATTGCACTTCCTTGATTTCCACAGTTACACCTATATTTTAGCTCTAACCTATCATAAGTCGAATAACATAAATAACCTATATTTTCATTGCATTTATCACAATACATCCATCCACCATAGTTGGTTGCTAATCTTGTATTTGTTAACTCTTTGTTTTTTAATATTCTTGCCATAAATTTTCTCCTTCAATATCGTAATTTATTATTTAAAACTTAATTTTTGTTAGTCTTAATGCATTCATTATAACAGTTAAACTACTAAATACCATAGCTAAACTTGCCCACATAGGGTTTATTGATATACCAATTGGTTTTAAGATTCCTATTGCAATAGGAATCATTAATGCATTGTAGAAAAATGCCCAGAACAAATTTTGTTTTACATTCTTAATGGTTTTTTCGCTTATATTGATTAATCTTAAAATCGATTCCAAATCGTTTTTCGTTAAAATTACATCTGATGAATCCATCGCAATATCCGTTCCACTTTTTACGCTTACTCCAATATCTGCATTTGCAAGAGCAGGGCTATCATTTATGCCGTCTCCACACATCATAACATGTTTATTTTCCGATTTTAATTTTTTAATTATTTCTGCTTTTTCTTTTGGAAGAACATTTGCTATTACTTTTGTAATACCTAGTTCATTTCCTATCTTTTCTGCTGTCTGTTTGTTATCTCCTGTAAGCATAATTGTTTCTATTTCTTTTTTCTTTAGGTTTTCAACTACTTGTTTTGCATTTTCTCTAATAATATCATTTACCCCAATAAGAGCAATAATTTCATTGTCTTTTATCACATATACTATGCTATTTCCTTGTGTTGCAAGGCTTTTTTCATCTTCTATATGTTCATTTTCAACACCATACTTTGATACAATTTTACTATTACCTAGTACTATTTTTTGTTCTTTAATTTCTCCAATAATTCCAAATCCAGATACATCTTCAAAATTATCCACTTGTAATTTTGTGATTTTGTTTTCTTCCATATAATCTGCAAATGCTTTTCCTATTGGATGTGTAGATTTTAACTCAACACTTCCCGCAAGTTGTAAAACTTCATCGTCTTTTAGTTCACTATAATTATATAACTTAGAAATTTTTAACTTTCCATATGTTAATGTTCCTGTTTTATCAAAAACAATCGTATTTGTTTTTGAAGCAGTTTCTAATATTTCACTTTTTTTTACCAAAATCCCATTACTTGCACATAGACCTTCACTTATTACAATGGCAAGTGGTGTTGCTAATCCTAAACTACACGGACAGGCAACAACAAGTATTGTAACAAAAGTAATGATTGCACTTCCTATTGTATAACCTAATACCAAATATGTTATAAATGTAATAATAGCTGCTACTATAACAATTGGCACAAAGTAACCAGATATGGTATCTGCCACTTTTGCAATTGGTGCTTTTGTATTACTTGCTTCAATTACAAGTTTTACTATTTCAGAAACCGTTGATTCTTTTCCTATTCTTTCTGCTTTATATTTTATAAACCCATCATAATTTAAGCTACCTGCAACCACTTTGTCTCCTACTGTTCTAGATGCTGGCTTACTTTCTCCTGTAATAAATGATTCATCTAAATGTGCTTTTCCGTTCTATAATTTCTCCATCTACTGCAATTTTTTCTCCAGGTCTTGCAATCACTATCGTTCCTTTTTTTATTTCATCTAATGTAACAATTTTTTCTTTTCCATCAATCTCAATTGTTGCTTGGTTTGGCGTTATTTCAACTAACTTTTGTATTGCTTCTTTTGTTTTATCTTTACTAATTCCATCTAAGTATCTTCCTAATTTTATAAAATAAATTATAATCGCTGATGATTCAAAATATAAGTCCATTGTATAGTTGTGATTACCGTTTAATATCATATACATACCATATAAACTATATAAAAAGCTACTAACAACCCCTATCATAACCAATGTATCCATATTGGGAATTCTGTGAATTAAATTCTTATACCCATTTTTTAAAATATCGAACCCATATATTAAAAATAATATTGTTAGTATTAATAATGTAACAGTATATATCATTGGATTATCATGTGGATTTAAAATTTTAGGTGTTGGTAAGTTTAACATATGTCCCATTGAAATATACATCAAAACAATCGCTAATATTGTAAATACAATAAATTCAATTTTCTCTTTTTTACTTTGTTTTTGTATTTTGAATTCTTTAAATACCCCTAAGCTTACAAATCCTGCTTGTTTTACATACTTTTCTAGTTTTTCTTGATCCAATATATTTTCATCATAATCGATAGTAGCATTTGCCATCACAAGATTAACAGAAGCATTAATAACACCATTTTGTTTATTTAAATATTTTTCAAGCCCGTTCGAACAAGCACTACATGTCATTCCATCAATTGACAAAATTATTTTTTTCATAATTAATCTTCCTTTACTTCAAATCCAATATCTTCAATTTTTTCTTTCATAACACTTTTAGATACTTCTGCTTTCGTTGTAACAGTAACAGTTCCATTTACATGGTCTGCAACCACATTTTCTACCCCTTCTATTGTTTTTAGAGCATTTTGAACTCTATTTTCACATCCTCCACAAACCATTCCTTCTACTTTTATTATTGTTTCTTTCATATTAATAACTTCCTTTCTTTTTTATATTATTTCCTTAGCAGAAATTGTATCATAAAAGCAGATAATTAGCAATGCTAATTATCTGCTTTGTAATCTCTTTTTGGCTATTTACTTAACACTTTTTTATTCCAACTTTTTTTACCACATTGTGGACATTTCATATATCTTGTTCTTCCGTTATGCATTGCAAAAAATACGCTTTTATAGGTTGGAATATACTTAAAATGACATTTTGCACATTCATAATATCCTGCTGATTGTTCAATTTTTAAGCAATTTACTATTCCAACTATAAACACAATACTTCCAAAAATGATAAGTAAAATTCTCACAATTGGTGCCATTTGTATAAATACTGCCACAAATATTAACACTAAAAATGTTATTGATGATATATACCCAATCACCCACTCTAATTTTAGCATTTTTTTATCTGAATCTTCCTTTTGTTTCTTCATTTCTAACAAATTTTCTTCTGCTTTTTTATCATAATTATTCACTTCAATTACCTCCCCACTTAATAATTCATTTACGCTAATACCAAGTTCGTTGCATAATTCAAGCATGATAGAAGAATCTGGCATACCTTTTCCAGTTTCCCATTTCGATATTGCTCTATCTGTAATGTCTAATTTTTCTGCAAGCTCTGCTTGTGTCATATTTTTATTCTTTCTACATTGAGCAATAAACTTACCTATTTTTACTTGATTCATAATTTACCTCCTTTACTATTATTGTAAAATCCTTATATGAAAAAGTAAACATACGAATCGTTGAGTGAGGAAAAACAACGACTCGTTGAGTTCTAATAGAGAAATAATAACATAAAAGCAGATAATTAGCAATATAGCTACTTTCTCTCTTTTATTAAATGTTACCTAAAAATTCAAATATTTTATTATAATATGTCTCTGGCTCTTTATATTTTGATTCAGTATGCCCAGCATTATGTATTATTAGTTTATCTTTTTTACATTTTGCTGCTTCATATAGTTTTTCACACATAACTTCTGGAACAAAGTCATCTGCATCTCCATGGATAAATAAAATAGGGGTATTGGACTTTTTAACTTGTTCTAATGCTGAAGCTTCTTTTATATCATATTTCGCTCTAATATTAGCAATCAATTCAAACATATTTAATATTGGAAATGTTGGTAAATTAAATCTAGCTTTTGCTTCTGATGCAAATATATCCCATACAGATGTATATCCACTATCTTCAATAATAGCCTTCACATTGTTAGGGAGTTCATCTCCTGATGCCATTACTACTGTTGCTGCTCCCATTGAAGAGCCATGTAATACAATTTGAGCATTTTTATTTTCTCCAACTATTAGATTAATCCAGCATTTTAAGTCATCCTTATCAAGCCATCCCATTCCAATATATTCTCCTTCACTTTCATTAGATGCTCTCATGCTTGGGATTAAAACATTATACCCCTTTTCTGAAAAATGCATACCAATTGAAATAACAGAATCTGGATTTGAATGATATCCATGTAAAACTATTGCCCATTTATTGCTTTGCTCCTTTAATAAATATTCTGTTCCTCTTAAGATAATTTCATCTTTTGCCTTTACTTCCACTTTTTTATTTATAGTATTTTTTATCCATTCCTTTGCGAGTTCATTTTCATTTTTTCTATTTTCTTCTATTATTTTTTCATCTTCATTTTGTATACTTGCAACTTCTAATAAATCTGCATTTTTTACTTCTCTATCTCCTCCATTTCCAGTTCTTGCTATAGCATAATCCACAAAATAATTTCCAATTCCTATTATTACAACTATACCAACTACCATTATTGTTGCTATTACAATTATCATTTTCTTTATTATTTTTGATATCCTGCTCTTTTCTTTCATTTTCATTCTCCTTATCATATTTTTATATATTATACTATAAGATTTTGTCTCTTTTTCCTGTTTGACCTGTTAGTATAATAAAAAAAGATAATTCCCAATTTAGTATTCCATATTATATGCTATAATAGCATAAGAGCAAATAATTATAATAGTAATTATTTGCTCTATTTTATTTATTCTCTTTCTAAAATTGTACTAACAATACCACATAGAATTCCACCTATTGGAAATGTTATCCAACATATTTTCCATAAATTTAACACAAATCCCAAAACTAGAGACACTGCTGTTGCAGTCAACATAATTGCTCCACATATCTTATCTGCTTTTATGTTTCTTGTTTTGCCTTCTTCTGAATTATTTTCATTGTAGTTTTGAATATCATATTTATCTTTTTGAATTCCACAATATGATAAAATTGGTACCGCTATTGTAGCAAATGACATTAGAACAACTACTGGAATTGTAGCATTTTCATCTACTATTCTCATTCCATATAAAAAGACTAATAATATTGTACCTATTAATATTAAAGATACACCACTTACTATCCCTACAATAAATTTTTTATTGAAACAATCAATCTCTTCCTCGCTGTAAAAATTAGATAATTTGGGATTTTTCTTTTTAAAATTATCTTGACTAATACCCAATGTTATAAAAATCGGTAATGATACTAAAACACATATTAGTAGTACTGTAACTCCTATTATTGCATATTGTTGCTGTAATAATTCTGAAATTTCTGTTTTTCCTGAAAGTCCTGCAAAATATATAAGAATGGTCACTCCTAATAGTATAATTCCTACTCCTAGTGAAATGCCTTTACTAAATTTATTTTGCATACTTTCATATTTTTTCTTTTCTCCTGTTGTATCTTCTGTTATTTTACCTTTTACTAAATTATCTATACTACAATCAAATATTTCGCATATTGCAATTAATTTATCCGTTTCTGGGTAACCATTCCCACTTTCCCATTTCGAAACCGCCTGTCTTGATATTTCTAACTTTTCTGCAAGTTGTTCTTGCGACATGTTTTTAATTTTTCTTAGATTTTGTAGATTTTCACTAAACCCCATATTGATACACCTCCTATATCAATTTTATCGTTTACATTCTGCTTTTTCTACCAACTTATATTTGCAACTTTTATTTTCTTTGCAACTTTAAGTTGCAAACCTTGCATTTTCCTATTTGTTTTTTCTTGGTTTTGGTACTGGGGTTACTTTTTCAACTTCTTTTACCACCATTTTGCAAAAATCAGGATTATCAATATCTAATACATAATGTTCTTTTGCACCCTTATATGGAAAACCTTCTTCTGCATCCTTCATCATATCTTTAATACAGTCTAACTCTTTTACAAATGGTATATTATTGCAGACAATAATAACTGGCTTATCATTTACATATACCATAAATTCTCCAAACATTTTCTTATATCTTATTTCTCCAATTCCATTTATTTGTTCACATACATATTCAATATATTCATTTGTTGTTGCCATATTATTTACTCCTTTTTTATAATAATACTAATGCTTTTTTAGGACAAAAATTTGAACATTTGCCACATCTTATACACTTTTCATAATTGATGGTTGGTGCTTCAAACCCTTCTTGTGTTAATGCTCCTACTGGACAAACTTTTACAGCAGGACATTTATGATTTTGTGGGCAGTTTTCTATTACTATTTCTAATTTTCTCTCCATATCTTTTCTCCTTTTCTAATTTTTTATGTATTCTCTATGCAAATTACTTTGTTTACTACATTTTTTATAAACATTTCATCATGTTCTACCAAAATAATAGTAGGTTTATATTTTAAAATTACTTCTTCGATTTGTATTCTTGTTAGTATGTCAATATAATTTAAAGGTTCATCCCATATATAAATGTGAGCTTGCTCTGATATACTTTTTGCAATCAATATCTTTTTCTTTTGTCCTTCACTCATTCTACTTATTTCTTTTTCAAAATCTATGTTTGAAAATCCCATTTTAGATAACATCGCTTTAAAAATGCTTTCATCAATTTTATTTTCTCTTGCAAACTCTTTTAAATTTCCTTTTAAATGCTCTGTTGTTTGTGATACATACGATATTTTTAAATCGTTTGCTACTTTTAAGTTTCCCACATAATTTATTTTATCACCTATTATTAACTTTAATATACTTGATTTTCCAATTCCGTTTTTACCAACAATTGCTACTCTATCGCCATTCTTAATTTCAAATGATACCTTGTTAAAAATAGTTTTATCATCATACTGAATTTGTAAATCATTTGCTATTATTAATGGATTTTTTCTTACTTCTAATGGTACTATTTTTAAGTCATCACTTCTATCAATATTATGTAACAAATTCGATTTTTGCTCAATTGATTTTTCAATTCTTTTTTCCATCACTTTCGATTTTTTCATCATTTTGGCTGATTGATGGCCTACATACCCTCTATCAATACTTGATCCTGAGTTTGTTGTGTTATATTTCGATTTTTCAATTTTATTTGACCAATTTGCCGTGTTTTTTGATGCAATTTCGAGCCTATTAATATCTTTTTGTAATTTTTCGTTTTGCGCTAATTCAAAATTGTCTTGTCTATCCTTATTTTCCTTCCAAGATGAAAAATTCCCCTGCTGTATTTCAATATTTGTATTATTTATAGAAATAATATGATCTACCACTTTATCTAAAAATTCTCTATCATGTGATACTAAAATAAATCCTTTCTTTTTTTCCAAATAACAAACTAAATTATTACGTGTTTCTATATCTAAATGATTTGTAGGCTCATCTATAAGTAAGAAGTTATTACCTTTCAAAAATAAACTTATTAATAATATTTTGATTTGTTCTCCACCACTTAATAAATTAAAGTTTCTATAAAGAATTTCTGCATCTGCATTTAGCATATTTAATTCTTTTATTATCTCCCAATCCTCTACATTTGGTGCAATTTCATTTACAATTTCAATTGCCATCCTTTGCTTTTCTTTTACTTCATATGGAAAGTAATCAAATTCTACATTTTTAGATATCTTCCCTTTGTATTCATATTCTCCCAATAGTAATTTTAAGAATGTAGTTTTTCCTTTTCCGTTTCGTCCAATTAAACCTAATTTCCAATCTGTATCTATATGAAAGGATACATCTTCAAATACATTGTTAATGCTACCTTCATATCTAAAAGTTAAATTATTTACATTTATTTGTGACATCTTTCCTCCTATTTTAGCTTGATTAAATAAATTGTAATTTATACAACACTATACTATCATAAACATAAAACATTATCAATAAGAAAATCTCTACTTGCAAATAAGTAGAGATTTTCTTATTTTTAATTCCTATCTTATAAAGTTTGTAATATTAATTTTTTCTTGCTCTGGAAGTTTTATTCCTTTTTCTCTTCCTGCCTCTATACATTTTAGATAATAAGCCATATTTCTTCCTTATTACTTATTTTAAACTATCAGTCCAAGATTTTATAATTTTTCTATCCACCTGTCCAATTCATTAATAGTAGTTAACATTTTATCTCTTTCTAATTCATTTGCTGAAAATAGTAAATCAAGTTTTCCTTTTATATTTCCTTTTGCAAGTGTTTCATAATCTTTAAAGCAGTGTCCTATCCAACCTGCATTTGAAGCAGCAACAATTACATCTTTACCCGATAAATCGTTTTCTTTCAAAAATTTCTTCATAACTGGTGTTATTCCATACCACCATGTTCCAGTAATTAAAACTACTTTTGAATAATTTGATAAATCTACGTTGATTGGTTTTATTTCAACATCTCGTTTAATATCATTGTTTTGCCATTCATCTACCACTTCATCATAATCATCTGAAAATGGAACTAATGGTTCTAGTTCCAGTATGTCTGCACCTAATTTGTTTTTTACATATTCTGCTACTTTTTTAGAATTTCCACTAAAACTATAATAAACAACTAATGTATCCTTCATCTTGTGTTCCTCCTTATATTTATTATATACGCCTTAGAGTTAACCCTAAGTCAATAGTTTTTATAAAAATACTTAAGCATATTCATATTTCTTTCTATTTCTTACAAAAAATGTAATGCTAACAATTAGTGCCAAAATTTTAATTTTTTATTTACTTATTACTTTTTTATTCCATGTTTTTTCGCCACATTTAGGACATTTCATAATTTCCGACTTTAATTGGTTTTGCATATTCTAAACCTCTATTTCTTGTTTCATAATCTAGTGGATGTCCTGCTGTGTAGAATCCACAATTTGGTGCAATAAATACATTATCTCCAAATTCTACTTTGTTTCCATCTAATATAACGCAGTTATGGTTCATATAAAAATTTTCTCCAACAGAAATATTATAGCCATAATCACATTGGAAGTTTGATTCAACTAATATATTTTCTCCTGTCTTTCCAAATATTTTTTTAATGAATTCTTTTCTTTTTTCTCTTTCTGATGGTTTAATATTATTGTATTCAAAGCACAAATCTTTCGCTCTCTTCATTTCTTCTATTAAGTTTTGATTATAATTTCCATCATATAATTCTTGATTATCTCTTTTTTGTTTTTCTGTCATATCATTTCCTCCAACCATTTATACTGCAAATATTATAACCAAAAAGCAAGCAATTATCAAGAATTACTTGCTTTTTATCTTTTTTCAAAAGAATTCTCCTATTGTTCTTTATATCTATACTTTTTATTTTTAGAATTCTTTATTTTGATATATTTTATTTGATATCAAATATGAAATGCCTAATAATATTATGGAGAGCATTGGAATCACTATAAATGAATAGTTGTCTAATTTATTTACCATATTTATAACAAAGGTCATATCTGCAAAATTTGATATTATTCCTATTATTCCAGCAATTCCAAATACTACTGCAAATAATATTATTCTTCCATTTGTAGCTCCAAATTTGAATACTATTGGATAAAGTAAAGAAATTATAATAACACTTGATAATATCGTTCCCATTAATGATGATATAATTTCATCTAAATTTATACTATTTGTTTTGGCATAACCTATTCCTACTCCTATAGTCAAAGATAGTATCCCCAAAATAATCGTCAAAATTATTGATGCTATATATTTTGCTCTAACTACGTTTTTTCTTCCGTCTGGCAAAGTTACTGCATAAGAATTCCAGTTATTGAAATCATCATAACTAAAAGTTGATATAAATAACATTATACCAATTAGCGGAACTATGAATGTAACATCAAACGTTCCTTGAAATGCCAACATTAAATAAATTACAAATATAATCGCCATTGATTTTGAATTTGCCTTTATAAGTAAAAAATCCTTTTTTATTAACCCTAACATAACTTTTCCCCCTTAATTATTAATACCATCAAATCTTCAAGTGTAATCTTATCTATTACACATTCATTATATTTTCTACTTGCTTGTTCTTTATTGTCTATTAATATTTCATAAGCATATTTCGTTTTCTTGTATGCTATAATATCTTTTTTATCAATTTTTGAAAAATAATCAATATCGCATTTTAAGACTCCATAGTTATCAATTATTTCATCTCTTGACTTTTGTAACACTTTTTTTCCTTTATCAATAAATATAATTTCATCTGCTATATGTTCTAAATCACTTGTTATATGTGTTGATAATAATATAGAATGTTCTTCATCTTCTATAAATTTTTGGAATATATCTAACACTTCACTTCTAACCACTGGGTCTAACCCACTTGTTGGTTCATCTAATATTAGTAGTTTTGGTTTATGTGCCAGCGTTGATATTATTTCTAGCTTTTTTCTCATTCCCTTAGACATTGATTTTAAAGGTTTGCCCTCTGGTAAATCAAACTCTTTTAAATAAGAAAAATATAATTTGCTATCCCAGTTTTTATATACGTCTTTCATAGCGTTATTTATATCTTTTGCATTTAGTAATTCTGGAAAAAACATATTATCTAAAACTACACCTATATCTTCTTTTATAGTTTTTTCTTCTTTTTTATAATCCTTTCCAAATATCTTTATTTTTCCACTATCAATTTTTATAATATTCAGCATTGACTTTATTAAAGTTGTTTTTCCTGCTCCATTTTCTCCAATAAGACCCACAATAACTCCTTTTGGTATTGTTATATCTATTTTCCCCAGTTCAAATTTATCATCATATTTCTTTTTTAAATTCTTAATTTCAATAATATTTTCCATTATTGTTCCTCCCCATAAATCATTTTAAACATTTCGATTACATCATTTTCATCTATTTCAAATCTGTTAGAGATATCAACAATCTTTTCTATATACTTTTCTATATCCTTTTGTGCTTGTTCTTTTGCAAGTTCTGTGTTTTTAGGTGCAACAAAAGTTCCTTTTCCTTGTATAGATTTTAAATATCCCTCTTTTTCTAATTCATCATAGGCTTTTTTGATAGTCATAGCACTTATTTTTATGTCCCCAGCTAATACTCTAATAGATGGTAATAGCTCATCCTCATTCAATTCTCCCTCTAGTATTTGATTTATAATAGATTTTTTTATTTGTTCATATATTGGAACAGAACTGCTATTACTAATAATCATCTTCATATTATCGCCTCCTCTTTATACAGTATATAACACTATATAACACTCGTCAATATTTTTATTAAAATTTCTATTTTGTGGCACAAAAAAAGCAGATATTCTCTGCTTTAAAACTTTAATTTTTAGTTATATCTTATTGAATATTATAGTCTTTTCTTTCATTGATATTTTCCCTACTTCATATCCATATTCTTTTGATTCTTTCTTATAAGTTAAAAACGAATGGTCTATATCAAAACCTAAAATATTTCTAATTTCTTGATAAGATAGTTTATAATTGTCTTTTTTATTCTCTTTTAAATACTTCCATAATGGTTCATATTTACTCATTATTAAACACCTCTAAAATTGTAATTTATTAATCTACTTACTTAACATTTTTATTGCCTCATCTTCATTTTCCACAAAAAATATATCTTTTCCATTATTACTTTCATATATAAAGTCTTTTAATGGTTTACTTGTATATTTTGAATAATCTCCGTAAATTGCAAACTTAACTTGATAATTGATAAACTTTTGTAAGATTTCTCCAGCTATTCCTTTACTTAATATAAAGAAATCTTCTATTACTGCTTCTTTATTTAATGCTATTTTGTCACAATTTGTTTCATATTTTATGGTCATAACAAAATCTATTGCTGAACAAACATCTTTTATTATCATATCATTACTTTTTACAATTACTATATCATTTATAACTTTTGTTTCCATCGCGATTCCTCCTTATCTCTATAACTTTCATAATTACTTTTTTCTTATTGAATATCTTATTTCAATGATATACTATTATTAATTAGTAAGGTGCTATAAACAAATAACACATCTTTGTTTCCAAATTCTACATATTCACCTAATATCTTTGGAGATATGTATCTTGTATCAATGACTGTTATTTTACGATACCCTTCTACTAATAATGGAACTAAACTACTACCATATGAATCTCTAAAAACAATTAGCTCCTTATTCTGATTTGCTTTTGGATTTTCTATTGTTAGTAATGGTGTTGCACCTGATAGATAAATATCATATTTGTCTGGTGCATTTTTCTTGCTCATATCATATATTTTTGTTTCTTTACCTGTTTCGTGGTTATATACTGTACAATTTTCTATTACTTCATTGGTTAGTATTCGTATTTCATCACTTCCTATTTCAATTGGAAATTGTCCTGCATATACCCCTTTAAAGTCTACTAATTTCTTTTCTTGATATTTACCTTCTATTTTCAACTCCATGTTAGTCGCAATTTTATCTACAACGTTTTGTAATCGTTCTTGTTTCCAATGAGAATCTGTTGCGTAATAGCAAGATAAATCTAAACAATCAAATATATTAATGTATTTTGCCCATTCCAAACCATCTTCCAACATATTCTGCAACTTTTGGTAGTCTAATTTTAGATGATTGTTATTTGCAAAATAATTTTTATCTGGAACAATCATATAATACACTTTATTTGTTTCATTCAAATACTTTTGATTGATTTCGTTCATTTTCTTAATCATATTGGCTACTGATTTTTCATTGAAAGGATATATTTGTTCTATTAACTTCTCATCATACTTATAAATATGATTGCTATCTTGCTTTTTGAATACCTTCATCTCTATATTGGTTTTCAAGCTTCGAAAGGCTTCTCTTTGTATAAACTGGTCCATTGTATATTTTTCAATTTTTTCGAAAAAATCACCTTTTAACAACTTCTCCATTGAAAACTCAGGAAATTGTTGTAGTTTTCTTCTTTCTGTTAATGAGACTTCTGTATCTTTTTTTAAGATATTAGCAACTAACATAATAATGATAACAAATAGGAAGGATATCGTTACTACTACATTTTTCACTTTATCGCTCATCAATTATCCCTCCTAAAATCTAAAATATAAAAATGGGTTATATGAATTATCTACTAAATATGCTGTTACAACTAGAAGTATCACTACAATACTGAATGGTTCTAAAACATTAAGTGCTTTATTTATTTTCTCATTTTTCTTCAATCTTAATATCATATTTTTAAGAAGCGGAGTTGCTCCAATTACTGCAACAATTAATACTATTAAGTAACTTTTTAGATAATATATGGTATATATATTTATTAAACTTTCACCATTTGCCCCAAATAATCCGCTTATATTCTTCCATGCCTCTGCCATATTTGTTGCATTAAATATAACAAAACTTATCATAACAATAAATAATACATATATTCTTTTTAAAAAATTGGGCCATTTTTCCAAATGCTTTCCTAAAAATATCTTTTCTATGATTAGAATAATACCAAATAATAATCCCCATATAACAAAATTCCAACTCGCTCCATGCCATATACCAGTAAGTGTCCATACGATTAATATGTTTCTTATTTGCTTTTTAAGTCCTTCTCTATTTCCTCCAAGTGGTATATAAATATAGTCTCTAAACCAAGAGCTTAAGGATATATGCCACCTTCTCCAAAATTCTGTAATACTTTTTGATATATATGGGTAGTTGAAGTTTTCTAAGAAATGGAAACCAAAGATTCTCCCTAACCCTATTGCCATATCAGAATAAGCTGAAAAATCAAAGTAAATTTGTAACATGTAACTAATCGCAAATACCCAATAAAATAGGACACTTTTTTCATCTGCTCCAGTAAATTGCTTACATAACTCTCCTAACATATTTGCAATAAGTACTTTCTTCGCAAGACCTATGGTAAATCTTCTTACCCCATAAGAAAAGTTTTCAAAGCTATGTTTTCTATTATCTAGCTCTTCTTCAATGGTTTCATATCTTACAATTGGCCCAGCAATCAGTTGAGGAAACAATGATACATATGTTGCTAATTTCAAAAAACTCTTTTGAACTTTTACTTTGCCTTTATATACATCAATTACATAACTAAGAATTTGAAATGTATAAAATGATATTCCTATTGGTAAAGCAATTCTAAAAAATGGCAAGCTTGTCCCCAATATCTGATTTACATTTGATATCATAAAATCGGTATATTTAAAAATACACAATAACCCTATATGTATAGAAACGGTAATTGCCAATAAACTTTTCTTTTGGTATTTATCAATTAATATTGCTCCTATATATGCGACTAAAATTTCAGCTAGCATTAGAAAGATATATTTTGGCTCTCCATAAAAATAAAATACCATTGATGCAATTAGCAATACACTATTTCGTATTTTCTTAGGTACAATAAAATAAAAGGCTATTACAATTGGTAAAAAATAATATAAAAAGCTAATGCTTGTAAATAACATTTTTTCCTACTTTCTGAACAATAAAGCTTCCCATTTTGGTGGAAGCTTTACCGATTCATCTTTATTTAAAATTACATTTCTGGTGGAAGGTCAATATCTCCTGTTTCAGATTTTTCTAGCTCTTTTCCTATCTCATTTCCAACAAAACTTTTAAACTCTTCATATACTGGTTTTGCCCATTCTTCACTAGACATTACTAAAAATATAACATTTTCATAATTTGTAATATATAATTTTTCTGCTGAAACGCAAATCCATCTTCTCATATCGATATTGTCTAACATTTCTTGCTTCATTTGCTCTATGTCAGCTTTTTCATTTACTTTAACAATGGCAAGTGAATATGCTTGTGCATTAATAAATGGAACAGATACAACAAGTTCTTCTACATTAGCATTTGATTTTAACCCTGTAAAAACACCTACTTGAGTTTCGTCATTTACATCTATTGTTGTTGTTTCTAGTCCTGGTAATTCTACTTTTCCGCTAGAATAAATTGTATTTAACATATTTTGCATTTCTTCAGCCGTTTGAAGCTTTTTCTCTTTTGGTTCTCCTCCTTTCATGAATAAAAATGCTCCTACAATAACAGCAATCAATACAATGATTGAAATCATTATTATAATTGACTTTTTCATAATTTCCTCCTTTATTATCTTATGTTTTTTATCTAATCTAATTTTATTATATAAATCTACTTTTGTAAATATAAAAATCCTTTTTTAAACTATTTTATTAAAAGATACTGTTTTTTCATTAAACAGTATCTTTTCATCTTCTATCTTTTATTCTTTTACAATTTCTAACCCACAGTTTATGCTTGTATCTAAGAAAATAGTTTTTTCTTCTCTTTTTAGAGTTACTGTAATCGTAGAAGAGATGCTTTCATAAATATCTTTTGCCATTTTTCCTTTTACTGGTGCAGAAAGTTTAAGTCCCTCATCATAATTTGATTGTATATTTAGGCTATATCTTCCCTTTTTTAACGTTATATTTAATAACTTATCTGTCACTTCATATTTCACTATTTTGGCACCATTGTATGTGGTAAATCTATATTCTTGATTATCCATTATGAGAACACAAATGAGTCCTCTAAATTCGAATAATTTAAAAGGAATATTGGCTACTGAAATCATAAAGCTTACATTTTTGTTTTGAAACTGATTTCCTTGTACCCATATATAGTTTTTAGGAAAAGAAGTTCCCCAATCTTTTTCAATATAGGCAACCCCATTATTAAAATCCATTTTTTCTTGATTGATTACAATAGAACCTTTGGTTGTATTTTTCATACTAAGGATAGCATGATTACATTCCATAAATGGTATATAAGAAAATGGCCCCATAATGTTAGGATTTAAAATATCAGTCTTAATCTCCTTTTTCTCTAAATAAGAAATATCTCCATATATCCTTGGGCTCTGATTACTTTGTTTTATATCGATATGAATTCCATCTTTTGAAAAACTATTCTCCCCTATTTGAATATAAAATGGTGTTATATTAAATTTAAATAAGTCAATATCATAATCAATATAATAAGATGTTTGATTGGTAATCACTTGTATAAATGCCTTTTTCCCTGTTTCATCTATATTAATTCCTGGAATAAATGAAATTCCTTTTTCATTATTGGTATTTTTAAAATACCACCCTTCAAAATAATTTTTATTTTTGTTTAAATAATTTTCTCCTTGAAATAACGGAGGATTTTCCATCAAATATAATCTGTTCATATAAATAGATTTTGTCCAAAATCTACCATTTTATTCATAGTACGTCATTTATTGTCATATCTTTCGTTCCTATATATACATCTCGATTTCCATTTAGTCTATGACATTTTATGATCGTATAATTGTCATAATGATATTCCATACTTCCACCATCTTTATAAGTATTTCCTTCTATTCTTTTAGCATCTAAATCCTTATTTGCTTTTGCAATGATTCCTTGTAAGGTTACTTTTCCGCTTCTTAATGCTTCTTCTAATAGTATGGTTTTATTATTCACTTTTACAATTACTTCATCTAGTCCATAATAATATAAGTTAAAATCTTGCTTATCCGCATCTAAATCTTTATTATTTAGTATTTTCCTTTTCTCAACATTGTTTGATTTTGTAACTGTAATTTCAAAATCTTCATACCCATCTACAGATATTTCATTTGAATGAATCTGAGCTGGATAAGTTTCCATTATGTAGCCAGTATAATAAATAACTACTTTTCTTCCAACGCCATATAAATAATCTATGTGGTCTGTTCCAAAATTGATTACAATTTTATCAGATGATTTACTTTCTTCTTCATCTTCGTTTGGCTTTACAACCATATATTTCGTTGTTTCTTCTAATACTGTACCGACAAAACTATGAACTTCTTCTTTGGTATTGCTATCTTCTTTTTTATCTTCTTTAAGTGGCACTGTATATTTCCTTCCCCATGTGCTAAATAAAACCTCTTCATTTTTCCTCATTCGGTTTAAGTCAATAACATAGACCGTTGCTAATACCATTAGCAAAATTAAAACAAATACAACTATTATCTCTACTATTTTTCTACTCATTTGTATCACCTTTTCCCTTTCTATTATTTAGACGTAACTTCACTGTGATTTTATTGATATTTTCGAAAAATAAGTTATTTTTTATATACATAGCATCATAATTAACACACTAATAGGAACGCTAATATTATCGATTCCCTTTGTAGAAACAGCTTCGATGATAGTAACAGCAACAGATATAATAACTCCTATTTGTATTGTATTTGCAAATGATATCCCCATATAAAGAAAATATATAACAATTAGAATCATCGAAACAAGAAACATTGTAATAGAACCTGCAATCGATTTTGTCGTTTCTCCTATATGATATGTCTTACTCTTAAGTAGTTTTCCAATCACTGCTGCTAATCCATCTCCATACGCCATAATCAAGGTAGGAATTAAGCCTAATATTGTTTTTTGGTATATGCCAAATGATATAATTACTAATACTAATAAAGCAATTGCATAATATACAGTTCCTAACCCATCTTGTTCATCTCGCTCCATTACTTTTATTAAATCTCTTTTATAGGAAATATAGTTAATGATAACAAATGTAATCGGCACGAATATAGCAGACCATACATTGGTAAAAAAGCACATCGCAATAAACCACCAATTTCCTAACATGATATGTATAAATTTTCTACTTGCTTCTTTTCCTCTTTTTTCAAATTTCTTTGCTATTACTATAATCATTCCTATATATAAATATGATACTATAATTCCTATCCAATCCATGTTTTACTTCCTTATTATAATTTTTTGTTAAATTATCATACCATAAAGCAATTATTTTAGCAACCATAACAAAACAAGTTCAAAGTACCTGATACTTTGAACTTATCTATTAGTTTTGCATTCGTATTTGTTCTTCTTTTATTAGTGGATATCTAATTATGATATCTTTATTCAAATCTTCTTTATGCATATCAATTGCTGTAATCTGATGATTATCATATGTTGTATAATAATAAATCCCTTTTTGTACGTTACAGCAAGAAGTATAAAGTGTTATTTCATATTTTCCTTCCCCCAAATCGCAACATCCTCTTTGTTGATCCACGCAATTAAGAATATGAAAGAACTGACTAACACTTTCTTTTTCTCCTTCTTTTGAGAGAGAATTCATTTTTACAAATGCTACTCTTACAAATCTTGATTGGGATGATAAGTCTCCTGGAAGTCCAATTGCTCCCATTCCACGACTATAGGCTTCTAAATTCAGCTCTTTTGCGAACTGATTTTTCGGTTCTTTTGTAGATACATGCATATAATTATTAAGATGAAACATTTGCATATCAAAAGGTGGATTATTCGTTAAAACCCCAACTGGGTTTTGATATATTTTTATTGCCTCTTTTTGTGGCTCAACTGTTATAGACTCTTGTTCATCTGAAATAATCCAATGTAGTTGTGCAACTGGTAGGTCTTCACGAAATGGCGTGTTTATAATATTAACTTTTTCTAACAATTTTCTTGCTTCCTTTACACAAGAACAGTTACAAAGAATCCATGGAATCACTTCAAATTGTGCTATATTATCTTTATTGCTTACCTCTTCATGATAATAAGCATTTCCCACAAAGTTTAATCCTGCCATTGCTAATCCCTTTTCATTGATTGCATCATAATATAGTGGATAATTGTTTTCTATGTGTGCCATACCAATCATTGCATAATGTGCATTAATTTTTCCTTTTTTCATAAAAGAAAAAGGATAATTTCGTGGTGTTATTGTAACTTCATCTCCATACGAAAATTCATAATCTAACGTACGTCCAAAATAAAAATCCTTTGTTTTATAAGTAGCTGCTGTGCACATATCATTCCTCCTTATCTAGTCATATTACTATTGTCTACTATTTTTATTTCTTTATACTAAAAAAGAAGAGTAGTTATCCTGAAGTGAACCCCAAAATGTTCACTTCATCCAATAACCTCTCTTCTCTTTGTTATAAAAATTGTATTATCCCATTTTCCTTTTTCTTTTTGCTACGATGTTTGTGATAATCGTAAATCCAACGGCAAACAGTAAAATAATTCCCATGTTTATAATAATTTCATGCATTGTTTCAAAATTAATTGCTTCTAACCCTTTTAGTAATTCGTTGTTTTTAATATAGTAATAAGATGGTAATATATGTGCTATTTTCAGTACTGTATCTGGTAACCATTCCATTGGTACAAACGCACCACATAAGAAGCTAGAACCAAGAGCTACTACATTGATAATTCCATTAATTGCATTTTTATTGGTTACTAAATTTCCTATTAAAAATGCTATTGTAAGTGCACATATAGTAAATATAAACGAATTTAAAATATAAGAAGCTCCATGCATAGTAAACATGATATCACCCACTAATGCAAAACTTAACAATACATAGCTTCCCCATAAAATAAAGGCAAATACGCTATTGGATAGTAGTAATTTTCTATTATGTGCTTTATAATTCATGCTACTAATAATGGTTCTTTTCGCTATTTTTTCTTCTTTAAAGCTAGATAATATTAAACAAAGAACATATACGCAACCTGCAAGTATACTGTAGTTTGCAAAATTATAGTAAAATGTTGCTTTTGATAATTGATTGGTATCTAACTTAGAGGTAATTTCTACTCGTGTTTGTTTTTCTAATGTGTCGTTTATTTTAGCTATTAATTCATCTTCTGAAGTTATTCTTTTTTGATAAATATTGGCTACTTTTATATATCTTTCTAAAAGCATATTGGCTAAACTTGACTGGTAATCTCCTGTGCTTTTTATATTAATTTCAGGATTTTTGCCCGCCAAAAAGTCCTGTCTATAGTTTTGGGGAATATAAACAATATAATTGACATCTCTATAAAACAATGCATCATCAATTGCTTCTTGGTTTTCTTCTATTTCTACTATATTGCTATTGTTACTAATATAATCTATTAAATTTTTAGTAATCCCTTCTTCTATATCTTCATTAATCATTAAAATATCTGGCTTACTTGCTACAAAATTTGTACTATTATCACTTGTTTGCATATTAAACCCAGCAAAGAAAATCAGAAATGCGGTATACATGATAATCGGTGCCTTTGCTTTATTTAATACTTTTAAAAATGTTTTAAATACTGTCATATTTCTGCCTCCTTAAACAAATATAAGAAATGGCCATTGCAATGATAGCAAAAATGGCTAAGCTTGCAATATTAAAGAAATATCTATCTAATGTATCATAATAATATAATGTATAAAATCCATCTGTTATCATACTTGCTGGATTTATTTTATTTATAATTGGCACATTTTTATCTACTATATATTTCATGGTAATGCCCATCATTCCAGCTAAAAAGCATCCAAGCATTGTAACAGATATCATAATTCCTGTTTTTAAGGCTTCTCCTGCTTTTAAAACAGTACCAATCAATAATCCCAATGATAATCCTGCAAAGCTTCCTACAGCACCTAACAATATAATAAGTGGAAGGTTTGTTCCATAGTCTACTTTTAGAACAAATATGGTATAAACAAACAATAGTGCTAAGCCTACTAATTGAGTGATATAGCCTGCAAGCATACTGCTAAGAACGACTTTTCCTTTAGAAGTTGGTGCAACGCTTACACGTTTTCCTTGGCTTGACATATTTGCTAAATTTTGATTAATTGCTACCATTCCAAGTATTCCACCATATAAGCAAGTCATAGCAATTAGAGTATAGAATTCTATCATTGTGTAACTTAAATTGCTTCTAGATATATTATTAATTTTTGCTTCTTGATTTTTTGCTACTTCTAATACGTCTTTATAAATTTTTTCATAATCAATATGATAATTTCCTGCCATCATTTCTTTTTTTATTTCATCTTCAGCAAGGTTAGATACCATTTCACTTGTTTGTACAATTTCTTCTGTTACTTGTTTAAAAATAGTTTGGTCTATTCCACTTGTTGCAAATACTAAGTTTGGTTTTTCATCTTCTAACACCATATAACCAACTATTTCACCATCTTGTAATAACCTTTTTGCTTCATCCATTGTTACATATTTTGTTGAAAATAATCTATCTTCATTTTCCTCATCGCTTAATGTTTTAAACGTTTCCATCCATATTTTACTATCATTAAATTCTTCATTATTAACAATCGCAATATTAATAATATCTAATTTTTCACTATTTTCAATATTAGAAAATGCCATATTGAAAAAGGTTCCTAATATAATTGGAAAGGCAAAAGTCCAAAATATTAGCATTTTATTTCGAAAGAGAGTTTTTAAGGCATATTTAAAATTATGAATAAACATTAGTCTCTAAGTTCCTTTCCTGTTAATTCTAGAAATACATCATTTAGTGTTGGTCTTTCAGAATAAATCTTATTATATTGAATACTCTCTTTTTTCAAATAATCGATTAATTCGATTAAATTGTTTTTGCCTTTTTTATAGGTAACAAGTAAGATGTTTCCATTATAAGTTACCTCATCTACATGCTCTAATTTCTTAATTTCTTCCATATATTTTTCTTCTAGCTCATTTACCTCTACTGTTACTTTTTCTTCTATTTTTGCAAGTTCCTTTAATTCATCTGTTGTTCCTGTTGCAAGTACTTTTCCTTTGTCTAGAATAATAACTCTATCACAAATAATTTCTACTTCTTCCATATAATGAGTTGTATATAATATTGTTGCTCCATTATCTCTTAGCTTTTTAATACCATCTAATATATTATTTCTACTTTGTGGATCAACTGCAACAGTTGGTTCATCTAAAAATATAATACTTGGTTTATGAGCGATTCCACAAGCAATATTTAAACGTCTTAATAGTCCTCCAGATAATTGTTTTGGATAAAACTTTCTAAATTCTTCTAGTCCTACTAATTCTATGGCATCATCAATATATTGTTTTCTCTTTTTCTTATCTTTAATATAAAGTCCGCAAAAATAGTCAATATTTTCATGTACCGTTAATTCTTCAAATACTGCTACATCTTGAAATACCACTCCTATCTTCTCTTTTATGCTATAAGCATCTGGTTTCATTTCTTTTCCAAATATGGTAATACTTCCTTTACTAAAATTTAATAAAGATAAAATACAATTAATTGTTGTTGATTTTCCACTTCCATTTGGCCCGAAGTAATCCTAATATCTCTTCTTCATGAACTTCAAATGATAAATCATCAATTGCTTTTACTCCCTTATATTCCTTTGTTAGATTCCTAACTTCAATAATATTATTCACCGTTGTTTCCTCCTTTTTATAATGTTATTATACCTTTAAATTCTTCTTTTGTATATAATTTTTATAAAATTATACTATCTATAAATATACATAAAAAGAAGGTGATTCTAATCCCCTTCTTCTTATTGATTTTGATTCATTTAATGTTTTTATTATTTAAACAAATTATAACATTTCTTGTTTTTTTAATCTACTACTTATCAAATAAAATCAGTATATTGTTTAAGCTTCAGGTTATACTATTTTTATCTATGGAGGTGTTTTTATGAAATTAACAATATGTGAATTAAGTTATTTAAATGAATTAATTACAAGTTGCGTAAATACTATTACTTGTATGTCTTTATTTAAAAATCAAGTTACTAATGAAGAATTAAAATCTATGTTAAATACTCATTTTCCAGTTCATGTTGAAGATTATAATAAAAAAGTAGAATTTGTAAAAGATGTTGATACAGCAAGCGGTAAATTAAACGTTCCAGAATTAAATACTTCAATTTTTTCTGAAGATGTTAATTCTTCAAAACCTGCTACTCCTGTTACAGTAAATACAAATGTTACCACTTTAACAGATAGAGAAATTGCACTATCTTATTTTTTAACTCTTAAAAGAGCTGGTAAGGAATATGCGATTGCTTCTATGGAAGCAACCAATCCAAAATTAAGACAATTTTTAAAAGATGCTTACACTATGAGTTGTAATCATTCTTATGAAGTATATGAATGGATGGCAAAAAACAATTATTACCCACTAGTTGTAGCAACAGGTGAGCAAACTGGCAATATTGCAAGTATCTATAACCCAATTTCTTTATAAAAGAACAAATCGGAAAGCTAATAAATATGTAGTATATTATTTAAAACTATTAATTTAAATTAATAGCAAATTATAGATAGTAAAGCTTTCCATTAATTTGTTCGTGTGCCAAATTTATGAAGTAAATTTGTGTACAATGTAGTTTTATATATTAGAAAGTCAGTATGACTTTCCTAATATATAAAATACACCAATTAATAAAATTAGTTGGTGTATTTTATTGTCCTATTCTTCTTTAATTACATTTTTACTTCCAAAATAAGTTGCCAAGAAATATGCTCCATATATTACTCCCATAACAATAACAGTTGCTATTATTGATGGAATTAAATCTTCCTTACTTGCAAGACCAGACATTAAATTAATTGCAAATTGTATTCCAAAAACAGAATGTATTATGGCTAGTATTAGTGGTACTCCAAAGAAAATACCTATTTGTCTAAACAATGCTCTATTTATCATTTTCTCGTCACACCCAATTTTTCTTAAAATTGCATATCTTTGTTTATTATCTGAACTATCTGTTAATTGTTTTAGAGCTAAAATTGCTGAACTTGCAATTAGAAATATAATTCCTAAATAGATTGCTATAAATGTTACTATCGTTGCTATTCCTATACTTGCCTCCATTATCGATATTTTGGTAAATCCATCTATTTCTATTCCATTACTATCTAGATTTTGTATAAATCCTGAATCACCACTTGAGAATAATTTCTCTATTCTCTCTTTTTCTTCATCTGTATCTACATTATAATTTGCTGCTAAAAATGCTATCTCTTTCATATCTTCTGTTAAAGGACAATTATCTGGAACCAATATGATTCCTGTATTTGTATGGCTTGTTGACATTACAATAAATCCACTTTTACATTCATTATATTTTGCTTTATATTGTTTTCCAGCAATTTTTAAAGTATGTTCTCCCTCTGCTAGCACTTTATTTCTTACCTCTTCTTGAGAAGTAAAATCACAAAGCACAATATATTCATCATCATTTAATTCATATTGCTCTATTCCATATAAGCTTGCTATTTTATTATAATCTGATATTTTTACAATTTCTTCTGTTGTATCAAACATAAGATTTGGTAAAATAGCTTTTATTTCCTCGTATTTTTCTCCAAAAAAATCTCTCCAAGTTAAATCTTTTGTAGCATATATTGGTATTTCTATAATATCTTTTAATATATTTATATCTAAATTATTATTCACTAATGTTTCTTTAATTGATATTTTAGAATCTTCTCGTTGTTCTTTTGTATAATAAGTTGTTTTTCCATATCGATTGGTACTGCTTTCTGGTAAATTTGCCGTTTTATATAAGTTTAAATCCACTGGTGTCATTTCGATAAGTTCTCTTTGCATCGTATTTCTTAACGCTAAACTTGACGAAAGTATCGATATGGTCATAAATAGCATTAAACATATAACACTCATACTTACAACCATTGTATTGATTTTATTATTAATTTGTCTTAATACAAACATATTTGCGTCTCTTAAATATGTTTTTTTATGTTTTTGAGCTATTTGTATAATAAAACCAGATAAAGACAAAAAAATACCTATCGTTCCCACAATTCCCATTAAAATTGGTGGTAATAATTTATCTGCTGTTGTTAGTGAATTAAAATCTTTTGTTACTTTCCAATAAGCATAACCTAATAAGCTTGTAGCCACTATAAAAATTATTACACAAATAAATGGATTCTTTATTTTTACTTTTTCATTTTTCTTACTTGCATTTAATAAATTGATTAGTTTATATCTTGATACTGTAAATGTGTTAAACAACATTACTGCTACATACATTACTGCAAAATATATACAAGTTTTAATACAAGCATCTTTTGAGAATACAAAATGGAATTCACTCATATCTGCTTCAAACATTTTTGCAACAAATATCGACATAAATTG